>NZ_CP108538.1:2770961-3078846 GCF_035994185.1 Streptomyces sp. NBC_01217 | reverse complement strand
TCGGCCTTGGTGTCGGGGACGGCGACCGGGGAGCCGGTGGGGGGAGACGCGGAAGTCCGAGACATGGACAAGCTCTGTTCGGTAGGCGAGACGTGGGGGGAGGTGGGGGGAGGTGTGCGCGCACAGTTTGTGCGTGCACACCGTTTACGCGGAACCGGTGTCCGCTATACGGGCACGATGCTCACACATGGTGCACAAGCGGGCACGGGATGACGGACCGGGTTACGGACGGGATGGCGGCCGGGTGACGGCCGGGAAGATCCCGGGACCGCCGCCCGGACGACTCCTGGACGGTTTTGGCGGGAACCTACAGTCTCTCCCGGTGACTCCTCCCGGCAAAATATGACCCACTCCGCCCCCACCTCAGTGACGAGCGTCACGCCGCCACCTGATTGCGCAAGCCTCTTTGTGCGACCCCCACCAACGCCTCAACTGCCGCTTTGTGGGCCACTGACGGTGATCGAGCGTTAACCCGTGGGCTAACGTCAGGCTCAGACTGTCCCCCTGCCCCACCTGCCCTCACCCCGCGGAGTCCCGATGAGCACTGCTGCCGCCACCCCTGCCCGTACCGGAGCGGTCCTCGCCGACCTGCTGCCCGCGGCCAGGCACCGTTACGCCGTCGACACGGCCCTGGTCCTCGGTGGCGCCGCGCTCACCGGCATCGCCGCCCAGATCGCGGTCCCGGTCCCCGGCTCCCCGGTCCCGGTCACCGGCCAGACGTTCGCCGCGCTCCTCGTCGGCACCGCGCTCGGCGCCCGCCGCGGCTTCCTCTCCCTCGCCGCGTACGCGCTCGTCGGCATGGCGGGCATGCCGTGGTTCGCGGGCGGCAGCTCCGGCTCGGGCGGCGCCTCGTTCGGCTATGTCCTCGGCATGCTGCTCGCCGCGACCGTGGTCGGCGGCCTCGCCCGCCGCGGCGGCGACCGCTCCGTGCTGCGCACCGCGGGCACGATGGTGCTGGGCTCCGCGATCATCTACGCGGTCGGCGTCCCGTACCTGGCGCTGTCCACCGGCATGTCGGCGAGCGCCGCGATCGCGGCCGGCCTGGTGCCGTTCCTGCTCGGCGACGCGCTGAAGGCGGCGCTGGCGATGGGCGCGCTGCCCACGGCCTGGAAGCTCATCGGCCGTCGCGGCTGATGCCGTAACTCCCCAACACCCTCCGAAGAGGCTCGCCGGGTCGCGAAGCGACACCGGACCGGCGAGCCTCTTCCGCGTTCGCGCATCGGCGCCGGCATGCGAAGAAGGCTCTCCGGTCGCTCGCTCGGTGGCGTTGCGAAGGAGAGCCTTCTCGGTGGATCGGCAGACCTGACGTCGGCCGTCAGGCATTCAGCCCGTCAGATGTCGCTGGGCGTCTCCACCGCGGTGCGGTTCTTGCGGTCCCGGACCTCACGGACCAGCGAGATCGCCACCACCAGCGCCGCGACGAGCAGCGAGAGCAGCACCTGCTCGCGTCCGCTGTCGTCCGTCAGCATGTAGACGAGGACGAACGAGATGCCCGCGATGGTCGCCCAGGTCAGGTACGGGAAGAGCCACATCCGTACGACCAGCTTCTCCGGCGACTCGCGCAGGATGATGCCTCGCATCCGCAGCTGGGTGAAGCAGATGACCAGCCAGACGAACAGGGCGACCGCACCTGAGGAGTTCAGCAGGAACTGGAAGACGGTGTCGGGCCACTGGTAGTTGAAGAACACGGCGACGAAGCCGAAGACGACCGAGGACAGGGTCGCCGCCTGCGGCACGCCCCGCTTGTTCACCCGGGCGAAGGCCTTGGGCGCGTCGCCGCGGCCGCCGAGCGAGAAGGCCATCCGCGAGGCGGTGTACAGGCCGGAGTTGAGGCAGGACAGCACGGCCGTCAGCACGATGACGTCCATCACCTGACCGGCGTGCGGAGTGCCGATCGAGTTGAGAGCGGCCACATAGCTGCCCTCTTCCAGGATCGACGCGTCGTTCCACGGCAGCAGGGTGAGCACGATGAAGATCGAGCCCAGGTAGAAGACGGCGATCCGCCAGATCACGCTGTTGGTGGCCTTCTGGACGGCGCGCTGCGGGTCCTCGGACTCACCGGCCGCCAGCGTGACGATCTCGCTGCCCATGAAGGAGAAGACGACCATCAGCACACCGGTGAGGATGGCGCCGGGCCCCTTGGGGAAGAACCCGCCGGAGTCGGTGAGGTGTGCGAGCCCCGAACCGGGGTTGTCCGAGCCGGGCAGCAGCCCGAAGACGGCGAGCAGTCCGACGACCACGAACGCGCCGATCGCCACGACCTTGATCCCGGCGAACCAGAACTCGAACTCTCCGTACGACCCGACCGAGACCAGGTTCGTCGCGGTCAGCACGACCATCACGATCAGCGCCCACGCCCACTGCGGGACGCCCGGCACCCAGCCCTCCAGGATCTTGGCACCCGCCGTGGCCTCGACGGCGAGCACCACGACCCAGAAGAACCAGTACAGCCAGCCGATCGAGAATCCGGCCCAGCGGCCCAGCGCCTGGTCGGCGTAGGCGGAGAAGGAACCGGAGGTGGGGCGGGCCGCGGCCATCTCGCCGAGCATCCGCATCACGAAGACGACCATCAGGCCGACCAGGGCGTACGACAGGAGAATGGCCGGTCCTGCTGCGGCGATACCGGCGCCGGAGCCCACGAAGAGGCCCGCGCCGATCACGCCGCCGATGGCGATCATCGAGAGATGGCGGTTCTTCAGACCTGCCTGCAGGCCGTTGGAGGAGTCCGGTGTGTCCGGACCGGTCGACCGGTCCGGCTTGCCGGGCTGCTGGCCCGGACCCGCCAGAGTCGTCTGCGACGTCATGGATGGAATCCTTACGTTCTCGGATCACTCACTGCGTGCCCGGCCGCCGCAGGTGGTGCGGCAGCGAGCGATGCATTGAAACGCGCCGGAACGCATAAGCGGAACCATTTCCTCCGAATCGTTGGCCGGATCGTTGCGCGAGTGGCGTTGCGCACACCGGGCCTGCACACGGGGTCCACAAGAGGGTTCCGCCGCCGTTCCACCGCCGGCTCGCCGCCGATCCGCCGGCTCGCCGCCGATCCGGCGGCTCCGGCCGACCCGGCCGGAGGGTCCCGACCCCGATGACCGCTACCCGGCGTTGCTCATGCCACACTCGGAGCATGCGCGTGTACCTCGGCTCGGACCATGCCGGCTATGAACTCAAGAACCACCTCGTCGAGTGGCTCACGGCCCAGGGCCACGAGGCCGTCGACTGTGGCCCCCACATCTACGACGCCCAGGACGACTACCCGCCGTTCTGCCTGCGTGCCGCCGAGAAGACGGCCGCGGACCCGGACAGCCTCGGCATCGTGATCGGCGGCTCCGGCAACGGCGAGCAGATCGCCGCCAACAAGGTCAAGGGCGTGCGCGCCGCGCTCGCCTGGAGCGAGCAGACCGCCGCGCTGGGCCGCGAGCACAACAACGCCAATGTGGTCGCCATCGGCAGCCGGATGCACTCGGTGGAGGAGTCCACCAAGTTCGTCGAGATCTTCCTCGCCACCCCGTACTCGGGCGAGGAACGTCACACCCGCCGCATCGAGATGCTGACGGCGTACGAGACGACCGGCGAGCTCCCCCCGATCCCGGCCCACCACCCGCAGCAGGGCTGACCCGCCACCACCCCCTGTGCCGCCGGTGCTCCCGGCGGCACAGCCGTTTCCCGTACGTGAGGAGAGTCGCAGTCGTGCCCGAGGGACACACGATCCACCGCCTCGCGGCGGATCACCGGGACAGGTTCGCCGGGCGGCCGGTGCGGGTGAGCAGCCCGCAGGGCAAGTTCTCCGACAGCGCCGCGCTGCTCGACGGGCGGACGTTCACCGGCGTCGACGCCCACGGCAAGCACCTCTTCCTCGGCTTCGCGGACGTCGGCTGGGTCCACATCCACCTGGGCCTCTTCGGCAAGCTGGGTTTCGGTACGGCTCCGGCCCCGCCGCCCACCGACACGGTCCGGCTGCGCCTGGTGAACGACGACCACCACGCGGATCTGCGCGGCCCCACCACGTGCGCGCTGATCACCGGCCCCGAGAAGCGCGCGATACACGACCGCCTCGGCCCCGACCCGCTGCGGACCGACGAGGACGGCGAGCGGGCGTGGCGGCGGATATCCGGCAGCCGCATCACCGTCGCGGCCCTGCTCATGGACCAGAAGGTCATCGCGGGCGTCGGCAACGTGTACCGGGCGGAGGTGCTGTTCCGGCACGGGATCGACCCGTACCGGCTGGGCAGGGACCTCACGCGTGCGCAGTGGGACGCGATCTGGGCGGACCTGGTGGTGCTGATGCGCGAGGGCGTACGGAACAACCGCATCGACACGGTCCGCCCCGAGCACATGCCGGAGGCGATGGGGCGTCCGCCGCGGGTCGACGACCACGGCGGCGAGGTGTACGTCTACCGCAGGGCCCGGCAGGCCTGCCACATCTGCGGCACCGAAATCCGCACCGCCGAACTCGCGGCCCGCAACCTCTTCTGGTGCCCGGCCTGCCAGCGCGGCTAGGCGCGGTGCCGGGGCACGCGAGTCCGGCAAGATCCAAACGAGAGGCCCTCGGGTCTCGGCCGCGCCCGCCGGGCGGACGCCGCGCCCCTAGAACCCCCGGGGCAGCCACGGCGCCGCGTCCGAGGAGAACGCCAGGGACGCCTCCGCCAGCGCGCCCGCCCGCAGCTCCCGAACCCGTCCGGCCAGGGCCAGCGCGCTCAGCGACTCGCCGCCCAGATACGCCGAGCCCAACTCCCGTACCGAAAGCGCGAGATCGGCCGCATCATCGGTCCGGCGGCACGACGCGGCACCCTTCGCGTCGCCCGTGAGCCGCCAACGCCCCGCGTTCCAGGGGCAGAACGCGTCCTCGACCTCGAACACCACGTCCACCGGCGCCCGGTACGCCCGCGCCTCCAGCGCCGCCCCCAGCTCCACCAGCCGCACATGGAGCGAGTCGCGGATCCGGATGTTGCACCGCCGCACATCCGACACCAGGTGCAGCACCGCGTCGTCGACCGGCCGGTTCCGCGCCTCGACCGTCGACGTCAGGTCGATCTCGAAGACGAACCGCCACAACGTCGCGTACGCCGCCGGATCCAGCGCCGCGAGGTCGTTCACCGTGACCGTGCCCTTGGGCCCGGACAAGTCCCACTCCGGCTTGATGCGATACGTCACACAGCCGACGATCTCCCCGTCCCGCTCCGCCAGCACGCACTGCTGCGCCGAACCGCCCTGCCGGGAACTCACCGGGTCCACCAACGGCTTTTGTTCCCAGCCGGGCCCATGGGCCGGTGTGCCTGGACGGCCGGCCACCAGCTGCTCGTACACGCCCTCGCACGCGGCCACCGCCTCGTCCGGCTTCGCGTGGCGCAGGCGTACCTCGTCCGTGCCCTCGGGCACCGTCAGCCGCACCCGGTCCGTGTCGATCGTCAGGGACATCTGGCGCGAGGCGGCGCCGTATCCGAACCGGCCGTAGATCACCGGTTCGGACGCCGTCAGCACGGCGATCGGCTCACCCAGCGCCCGGACGTCGTCGAGCTGCCGGCGCATCATCGAGGTCAGCAGTCCGCGCCTGCGGTGGGTGGACGCGACACTCACCATCGTGACCCCGGCGGCGGGCACCAGCGCCCCGCCCGGCACGGCGACCCGGAAGCTGAACGCCCCGGCGGTGGCGACGACATCGGTGCCGTCCCAGATTCCGATCGACCGCCTGTGCTCGGTCAGCTGCTCGTCCAGCTCACGCTGCTCCGCAGGCTCCGCGACACCGCCGAACGCGAGCTCCAGACACTCGAACCATTCGTTCCATTCGGACGGCCGCAACACACGAAGCTCAGTAGTCATGGGCCATGCCTATCAGGGGTACGACGGCCGGTCGACCCGATTTCGAACACATTGTCACGGGGTCCCCCTGCACCGGAGGCGGTCGGGTAGATAAGGTCCCCGCAATGGCCCGTCGCACAGGAGCAGACTCGTACCCGGCCCGATTGCGGAAATCGGCGCACCGGGTACGCATCGCGCTGCGCAAGTCCGGTGTCGACTACTTCCGCGGCGACGGATCGGACTGGATCGCGCTGGCCGGTCTGCTGCTGACCATTCCGGCCATCACCTGCGCCACCCTGCTGAATCCGGTGTGGTGCTCACCGGCCGCGCTCGTGCTGCCGATCGTCGCGGGCGGTCTGCTGCTGCGGCCCGCGAGCCTGCTGGGTCTGTACGCGACCGCCGCCACCGCCCTGATCGTGGAGTCGCTCGGACTCGGCCCGTACGAGGACGGCCCGGCCCGGGTGACGCCCGGCATCGTGCTGGTGGTCGCGGCCTGCGGCTTCTTCGGGCTGGTCCTCGCCCAGTTCCGGGCCAGAGTCGGCGTGCCGTGGCGGCGCGGCGGCACGATGCTCTTCGACCTGCGCGAACGCATCAGGGTGCAGAGCGCACTGCCCCGGCTGCCGCAGGGCTGGCACCGCGAGATGGCGCTGCGCCCGGCGGGCGGTCAGTCCTTCTCCGGTGACTTCGTCGTCGCCGCCCGTACCAACGGCGGACGCACCCTGGAGGCGGTCCTCACCGATGTCTCCGGCAAGGGCATGGACGCGGGCTCCCGCGCCCTGCTGCTGTCCGGCGCCTTCGGCGGCCTCCTCGGCTCGCTGCCCCCGAACGGCTTCCTCCCGGCGGCCAACGCCTATCTGCTGCGTCAGGACTGGGACGAGGGTTTCGCCACCTCGATCCATCTGGTCCTGGATCTCGAATCGGGCGACTACGAACTCCTCTCGGCGGGCCACCCGCCTGCCCTGCAGCTCCACTCGGGCAGCGGCCAGTGGGAGGAGATGGTGGCGGAGGGCCCGCTGCTCGGGGTGTACGACGGGGCGCAGTTCGACGCAGTGAAGGGCTCGTTGGCCCCCGGCGACGTACTGATGCTGTTCACGGACGGCCTGGTCGAGGCGTCCGACCGCGACATCGCGGAGGGCATCGACCGGTTGACCGGTGAGGCCGACCGCTATGTCGCCACCGGTTTCGAGGGCGCGGCCTGGCATCTGATCGAGGCATGCGCCAAGGACGTCAACGACGACCGGGCGCTGCTGCTGTTGTCACGCAGGTCCTGAACCCGTACGCGAACGGCCCGAACCGGGCGTACGTCAAGGGCGGTCGGCGCCTCACCGGAACGTGGGCAGGACGCGCGCCAAAAGGTGTGACTTCCCGGCGGCCAGCGGCGCGAGGACCGCGAGGAGGAGCACGTATCCGGCGATGAACGGGGAGAGCCGCTCGTCCAGCCCCGCGGCCGCCGCCATCGTGGCGAGGATCAGGGCGAATTCGCCGCGGGCCACGAGCGTGGTGGAGATGTTCGCCGTGGCCTGCGGGCCGAACGCGTACACCTTGGCGGCGGCGAGTCCGGCGACGACGTTCATGGCGAGGGTCACCGCGACGGCCGCCAGCACCGGCCACAGGACGGTCGGCAGATCGCCCGGGTTGATGGAGAGGCCGAAGGCGAAGAAGAAGATCGCACCGAAGGCGTCGCGCAGCGGGTGGACCAGCTTGAGGATGCGGGTGCCGGAGGACGTACTGCCGAGCATCAGACCGACCATGAAGGCGCCGATCGCGTCCGCGACCCCGAACCACTCCGAGACGCCGGCCACGAGGACCGCGGCGCCGAGGAAGGAGATGACGAGGAGCTCGTCGTCACGGGTGTTGAGCAGCCTGCCGATGACCCTGGTGCCGAACCGGGCGGCCAGGGCGAGCAGCAGCAGGAAGCCGAAGGCCTTGCCGCCGTCCACCGCCGCGGCGGAGAGGCTGTCGGCGCCCGACAGGATCGGCTGCAGGGCGGCCAGATAGAGGGCGAGGAACACGTCCTCGACGACGATGATGCCGAGGATCGGCTTGGTCTCCGAATTGCCGATCCGGCCCAGGTCGACCAGGACCTTGGTGACGATGGCCGACGACGAGATGCCCAGCACACCGGCGAGGACCAGCGCCTCGGACGTGCCCCAGCCCAGCGCGAAGCCGAAGCCGAGCCCGGCGCCCACGTTCAGGGCGAGATAGGTGCCACCGGCGAGCGCCATCCTGCGGCCGCCGGCCTTGAGGTCGTCGAGGTGGAATTCGAGGCCGAGGTAGAAGAGCAGCAGCACCAGACCGAGTGCCGAGAGCATCTCCAGGTCGTGCGGGTCGGCGACGAGCACGATGCCGGGCGTGTGCGGGCCGAGGAGGATCCCGGCCAGGATGAACAGGGGGATGGTCGGCAGCCCGATGCGTCTGCCGACGCGGGCGAGGACGGCGGCGGCGAGGAAGGCGCCGCCCATGGCGATGAGCGTGTCTGCGTGTCCGATGAGCCTGATCCTTCGATAGATAGGTCAAGAGAGCGTCAAGGAATCGTCAGTAATTAGTTTACCGAACGATTGATGTCGGAACTATGCCCACCCGTGCGGCCCCGCGCGCAGCGGCCGCACATCCGTAGAGTCGGGGCCATGACCGCGCCGCACGCACATCTGACCCTGGCCGAAGTCGAGGCGATCGCCCGCAAGGCCCACGCCGACCAGCGGGACAAGGCGGGACGCCCGTACGCCGAGCATCTCGCCGCCGTCGCGGAGGGCGTACGGATCAGGGGCGGCAGCGAGGAACAGATCGCCGCGGCCTGGCTGCACGACGCGGTCGAGGACGACGCGCTGTCGGCGCAATGGCTGGCCGGTGCCGCGCTGCCGCAGCAGGTCAAGGACATGGTCCTCGCCGTCACCAAACGTGACGGCGAGGACCTCGGCTCGTACACCCGGCGCATTCTCGCCGCCCCGGGCGCCCTGCTGATCAAGGAGTCCGACCTGGCACACAACGCCGACCCGGCCCGCCTCGCCGTACTGGAACCGGCGACCCGTACCCGACTGGCCGAGAAGTATGCGCAGGTACGGGGGCTGCTCGGGCTCACCCCGGGGGAACCGTCCGCCGAGCAATCGGTTCAAGCCAACACGGCGAAGGACTGATCCACCCGGATCAGAGTCGCACCGCAGCGCGCCGGAACGCCCAGTCCATGTCCGGCTCGGTCACCGGGCGCAGCGCCCGCCGCACCGGTGGCGTACACATCACTGTCACCGCGGCGGCCGCGACCAGTGAGACGAGGACCAGGCCGAGGGGCTGCGAGAGCCAGCCGTAGATGTCGAACACCCCGGCGTATCCGGCTCCCTTGATCAGGAATCCGTGCAGCAGATAGCCGCAGATCGTCCCGGCGCCGAGCACGGTGAACCACATGTGGCGGCGCGGCACCCAGGCCAGGAACCCGATGGTGAGCAGCAGCGCGCAGCCGAACATCGCCACCGTCATCACGGCACCGGACCACCACGGGGCGCCCATCTCCGGCGCGCTGTTGCTGCGGTAGAACCAGCCCAGCTGCATCCGCGGCGCCGCCCAGTAGGCGAACGCAAGCGCCCCGGCGAACAGCGGGAGCGCGAGCATCCGCACCTCACGCCTGCGGACGAGTCGGAAATGCTCGGGCCTCAGCTGGAGTCCGAGCACGAAGAACGGCAGGAACTGCAGAACGCGCTGGAGATCGAGATCATCGCCGATCGTCGGGGAGAACGAGGCGAGCACGGCGATGACGAGTGCCACCGGCAGCGGATGGCGCAGCGCTTTCCACAGCGGTGTGGTGATCCGCCAGACGAACAGCGCGGCCAGGAACCAGGTGAGATACCAGGGGTCGACCAGGCTGACCGGATGACCGGGCGCGTCGCCCACGTACCGCTTGAACAGCGAATACGCGGTCTCGAACACCACATAGGGCACGGCGACGCCGGTGACCAGGCGTTTCACCTTGGCAGGGGACATGTCGAACGAGCGGGAGAAGTAGCCGGAGACGATGATGAACGCCGGCATGTGAAAGGTGTAAGCCACCATGTACAGCGCCCGGGCGGTCCGGCTGCCGTCCATCACCGGTTCCCACGAGTGCGCCACCGCGACGAGCACGATGGCCAGATATTTGACGTTGTCGAAGTAGGCGTCGCGCTTCTTCGCCGCGGCGGCGGCCGGAGGCTTTTTCGCCACCGGTGCGGGGGGTGGCGCGGTGGCGGTCATCGTCCCTTGGCGTCTGGGCTCCGACTCCCGGGTCGCCGATGGGAGCGGGGCCCTCTTGAATGCGTTCGGAGCGTGGAACATCTAAAGCACCATAGACGTCTCGATTGCAATGCGTAAAACCGCCCACGGATATTGCGTGTTCGCGTCCAATCAAAAGCGAAACCGGTGAAAACCGCCCACTATGCCCAGATTCATACCTATTAAATAGGGCATATCGGCAGTCTGTCGGGGGAGGTGAATTTCGTCGCACTCGGGCCTTGGAATTGAGTGTGAATGAAGTGTGTGGATATGGAAATCATCACGGTTGCGCGTTGTTGCGATTATTTGATTCACAGTTCACCCACAGGTGTGCGGGACCTCGGTGGGGCCCTGCCGCCCCTCGGCGGGGTCCCGTGCCACCCCTCGTGCGGCCGTGCGCCCCGGGCGCACGCGGGGCGCAAGGATGGCGCGATCCCGTCCGTTCGATCCGTCACCTGGCAGCGACCACAGGGGAGTTGGTGGCACGATGGACGGAACGGAGGAGTGCTCGGCCGCACGCCTCCGGGCCGGCAAGGCGGACCGACCAAGGGTGTGATCAGTCGTGGCCATTTCACTGTCTGTGGTGCTTCTTTTTGCGATCATCCTGGTGGTCCTGATCCGAGGTGGCTCCATCAAGCCGGGGCCCGCGATCGTCGCGGTGCTCTTCGGCTTCTTCCTGGCATCGACCGGCATGGCGCCGTCGATCAACAGGTTCATGAACTCGATAGCGGAGACCATCAACCAGATCACCTTCTGATCCGGCCGAGCCGGATCAGGCGGCCCGACAGGACTCGGGCGGAACGCACAAGGCCCGGCGCGACGAGGAATCCGTCGGGCCGGGCCCAGGCATGGAGCGGGCGACGGGAATCGAACCCGCGTAGCTAGTTTGGAAGACTAGGGCTCTACCATTGAGCTACGCCCGCAAGCACCGCACCGCAGGTCCGGGGACCAGCGGCAACGAGAAGCATCGTAGCGGGTCGCGGACGCTGCCCGCACACCCGATTGCGGTCACCCGGTGCCGCGTTCGGTGCGGCCCGCGCAATCCGGCCAATGGACTGCCTTTCTGCATGTACCCTACGTGTCGCACCGACGGGGTGTGGCGCAGCTTGGTAGCGCGTCCGCTTTGGGAGCGGAAGGTCGTCGGTTCGAATCCGGCCACCCCGACCACCGGCAAGATCGCAGACCACCGGCAAGATCGCATTGTGGGAGTCCGTCTCCTTGCCGTTACTATGCAAAATGCGTGCCCGTGTGTCTGATGTACCGGGCTCGGTCCGCGAAGCCGCCTCCCGTGCGGCGGAGCAGAACCCCAAGAAGTCAGCCACAAGGAGACCGAACCGTGAAGAGCGCCGTGGAGACCCTGAACCCGACCCGGGTTCGGCTCACTGTCGAGGTGCCCTTCGAGGAGCTCAAGGACAGCCTCGACGCGGCGTACAAGAAGATCAACCAGCAGGTCACGGTGAAGGGCTTCCGCAAGGGCAAGATCCCCGCCCGGGTCATCGACCAGCGGTTCGGCCGCGGTGCGGTGCTGGAGGAGGCCGTCAACGACGCCCTCCCGAAGTTCTACACCGAGGCTGTCAACGAGGGTGAGCTCAACGTCCTCGGCCAGCCCGAGGTCGACATCACCGAGCTGAAGGACGGCGAGCTGCTGGCCTTCACCGCCGAGGTTGACGTACGCCCCGAGATCGAGATCCCGGACTACTCCGGCATCGAGGTCACCGTCGACGCCCTCGAGGTCAGCGACGAGGACATCGAGAAGGCCGTGGAGCAGCTCCGCGAGCGCTTCGCCTCCACCAACCCGGTCGAGCGCGCCGCCGCCGAGGGCGACGTCGTGACGATCGACCTGCAGGCCAAGGTCGACGGCGAGGTCCTGGAGGACGGCGTGGCCGACGGTGTCTCGTACACCATCGGTTCCGGCGAGCTCCTCGACGGCATCGACGCCGCCGTCACCGGCCTGGAGGCGGGTGGCGAGGCCACCTTCACCTCCGAGCTGAAGGGCGGCTCGGCCGAGGGCAAGGAGGCCGAGGTCACCGTCAAGGTCACCGCCGTCGCCGCCCGTGAGCTCCCCGAGCTTGACGACGAGTTCGCCCAGATGGCGAGCGAGTTCGACACCCTCGACGAGCTGAAGGCGGACAGCCGAAAGCGCCTCGAGAACACCAAGCAGTACGACCAGGCCACCCAGGCCCAGGAGCGCGTCCTCGACGAGCTGCTGAAGCTGGCCGAGGTGCCGATCCCGGAGAAGCTGCTCGCGGACGAGATCCAGACCCGCAAGCACAACCTGGAGCACCACCAGCTCGGCCAGATGGGTCTGACCCTCGACAAGTACCTGGAGATCCAGGGCAAGACCGTCGAGGAGTTCGAGACCGAGACCTCCGAGCAGGCGATCAAGGGCATCAAGACCCAGTTCATCCTGGACGAGATCGTCAACAAGGAGAAGCTCAACGTCAACCAGGAGGAGCTCACCGAGCACCTCATGCGGCGTGCCGCTTCCTCCGGCATGAGCCCCGACCAGTTCGCCCAGGCAGTCGTCGAGGGCGGCCAGGTGCCGATGCTCGTCGGCGAGGTCGCCCGCGGAAAGGCGCTGGCCGTGGTCGTCGAGGCCGCCAAGGTCGTCGACACCAACGGTGAGGTCGTCGAGCTGGAGGACGACGAGGAGGAGGCCATCGAGACGGTCGAGGCCGCCGACGGTGCCGCCGAGGCCGTTGCCGAGGCCACCGAGGAGAAGAACGAGGCCTGAGCCTCGCGCTGAACCCGTACGACGGGCTCCGGACGCTGTGCGTTCGGAGCCCGTCGTCGTATGGCGTACGGTGCCCCGCAACCCTTGTGCGGACTGCGGAGCTTGCGCTCCCAGCGAACAGTTGCGGAAGCGGGATGGCGTTGTCCTACCTGCGCGTTAGGGTCCATGAATAGGAAGGGCAGGGGAGTCCCCGCCCACCCGGTACGAAGACGCTGAGACGGCCGGAGCCGTCAGAGACGAGCAGGTGGATACGTGACGAATCTGATGCCCTACGCCGCCGGAGAGCCGTCCCTCGGTGGAGGCCTCGGTGACCAGGTCTACAGCCGACTGCTCGGCGAGCGCATCATCTTCCTCGGTCAGCAGGTCGACGATGACATCGCCAACAAGATCACGGCGCAGCTGCTTCTCCTTGCCGCCGAGCCGGACAAGGACATCTACCTCTACATCAACAGCCCCGGCGGCTCGGTGACGGCCGGCATGGCGGTCTACGACACCATGCAGTACATCCCGAACGACGTGGTCACCATCGGCATGGGCATGGCGGCCTCGATGGGCCAGTTCCTGCTCACCGGTGGCACCGCGGGCAAGCGCTTCGCGCTCCCGAACACCGACATCCTCATGCACCAGGGTTCGGCCGGCATCGGCGGCACGGCCTCGGACATCAAGATCCAGGCCCAGTACCTGCTGCGCACCAAGCAGCGGATGGCCGAGATCACCGCCCGCCACTCCGGCCAGACGGTCGAGACGATCATCCGCGACGGCGACCGCGACCGCTGGTACACCGCGGAGGAGGCCAAGGAGTACGGCCTCATCGACGAGATCATCACGATCGCTTCGGGCGTTCCGGGCGGCGGCGGCACCGGCGCCTGATCCGGTACCCACCGGATCCGGCTCCACCGCCCCGCGTACCTCTCGTACGCCGAGACCCCCAGCCACAGAACGCCACCAGGATGGTGAACACCCACATGAACAACTTCCCCGGCGCCTCCGCGAGCGGCCTCTACACCGGCCCGCAGGTGGACAACCGCTACATCGTGCCGCGCTTCGTGGAGCGCACCTCGCAGGGCGTGCGTGAGTACGACCCGTACGCGAAGCTCTTCGAGGAGCGCGTGATCTTCCTCGGCGTGCAGATCGACGACGCCTCGGCCAACGACGTCATGGCGCAGCTGCTGTGCCTGGAGTCGATGGACCCCGACCGGGACATCTCGATCTACATCAACAGCCCCGGCGGCTCGTTCACCGCGCTCACCGCGATCTACGACACGATGCAGTTCGTGAAGCCGGACATCCAGACGGTCTGCATGGGCCAGGCGGCCTCCGCCGCGGCCGTGCTGCTCGCCGCCGGTACGCCCGGCAAGCGGATGGCGCTGCCCAACGCCCGCGTGCTGATCCACCAGCCGTCCTCGCAGACCGGCCGTGAGCAGCTCTCCGACCTGGAGATCGCGGCCAACGAGATCCTGCGCATGCGCACCCAGCTGGAGGAGATGCTGGCCAAGCACTCCACCACGCCGATCGACAAGATCCGCGACGACATCGAGCGCGACAAGATCCTGACCGCCGAGGACGCCCTCGCCTACGGTCTCGTCGACCAGATCGTGTCGACCCGCAAGAGCGCGGCCGGAGCGGCCGCCTGACGTCGCCCTTCGCCCCTTGGCACGGCGGGTTCACACGGTCTCGGCTGTGTGAACCGTGCCAAGGGGGGCCCGAACGGGGGGCCAGGCAAGGTACCGTCGGATAGAGGCACCAGGAGCCGCTGAACCAAGCTGCTCCCAGGCGAAGGGGAAGCACCTCGTGGCACGCATCGGTGATGGCGGCGACCTGCTCAAGTGCTCGTTCTGCGGAAAGAGCCAGAAGCAGGTGAAGAAGCTCATCGCGGGACCCGGTGTGTACATCTGCGACGAGTGCATCGATCTCTGCAACGAGATCATCGAGGAGGAGCTCGCGGAGACCTCCGAGGTGCGGTGGGAGGAACTCCCCAAGCCGCGCGAGATCTACGAGTTCCTCGAGGGGTACGTCGTCGGGCAGGAGCCCGCGAAGAAGGCCCTCTCGGTCGCTGTGTACAACCACTACAAGCGGGTCCAGGCCGGCGAGAACGCCGGCGCGCAGGGCCGGGACGACGGCATCGAGCTGGCCAAGTCCAACATCCTGCTGCTGGGCCCCACGGGCTCCGGCAAGACGCTCCTGGCGCAGACCCTGGCCCGCATGCTCAACGTTCCGTTCGCCATCGCCGACGCGACGGCGCTGACGGAGGCCGGATACGTCGGCGAGGACGTCGAGAACATCCTGCTGAAGCTGATCCAGGCCGCGGACTACGACGTCAAGAAGGCCGAGACCGGGATCATCTACATCGACGAGATCGACAAGGTCGCCCGCAAGAGCGAGAACCCGTCGATCACCCGCGATGTCTCCGGCGAGGGCGTCCAGCAGGCCCTGTTGAAGATCCTGGAGGGCACCACGGCCTCCGTACCGCCGCAGGGCGGCCGCAAGCACCCGCACCAGGAGTTCATCCAGATCGACACGACGAACGTGCTGTTCATCGTGGGCGGTGCGTTCTCCGGTCTGGAGAGGATCATCGAGTCGCGGGCGGGCGCCAAGGGCATCGGCTTCGGCGCGACGATCCGCTCCAAGCGGGAGATCGAGGCGAGCGACCAGTTCCAGGAGGTCATGCCGGAGGACCTGGTGAAGTTCGGGATGATCCCGGAGTTCATCGGCCGTCTGCCGGTCCTCACCTCGGTCCACAACCTGGACCGCGAGGCGCTGCTGCAGATCCTCGTCGAGCCGCGCAACGCGCTGGTGAAGCAGTATCAGCGCCTGTTCGAACTCGACGGTGTCGAGCTGGACTTCGACCGCCCGGCGCTGGAGGCCATCGCCGACCAGGCGATCCTGCGCGGCACCGGCGCGCGCGGCCTGCGGGCCATCATGGAGGAGGTCCTCCAGTCCGTGATGTACGAGGTGCCGTCCCGCAAGGACGTCGCCCGCGTGGTCATCACGGCGGACGTCGTCCGCAACAACGTGAACCCGACCCTGGTCCCGCGCGAGCCGCGGACCATCGGCAAGGGCGACGACGGACGGCACGAGAAGTCCGCGTAGCGGTTCGTAAACGCAAGGGGCGCCCGGCCGGTTGGACCGGCCGGGCGCCCCTTTGCCGTTCTCCGCGCGCTACTTGGCCGCGACACGGATCTCGTTGCGGAGATCCGTCGTGATCTTGACCGCGGTGTCCTTGTCCACGTTCTTGGTCACGTCGCCGGGGGACACCATGGCCATGGTGCTGTAGTCCGACCAGGCGCAGAACCAGTCGGTCTTCTCCTTGCCGGTCTTGGCGTCCTTGGCCTTGGCGGCCTGGCACTTCATGATGCCGTTCTCGAAGCCGGAGGGGGACACCTCCTCCGGCTCGCCGAGCAGCTCGGTGTCGTTCTTCGAGTCCTCGGAAGCGCTCTTCTTCAGTGTGGCGAAGAATTTGTCGAGCGCCTTGGCCGGGTCCTTGACCGTGCCGTACGCGCCGAGATAGGTGATGCCCTTCGCCGTGGTGATGTCGGGCATGGTGCTCGGGTCGCTGGGGTCGTAGTTGCTGAGGTCCGCGGTCGAGTAGATCCCGGTGACGGTCTTGCCGTTCTCGATGCCGCTGGCCGTCAGCTCCTTCGTGGCTTCGGCGTCCTGCTTCACACCCGAGTTGTCATCGCCGAAGCGCTGGTATTTGTCCAGCACCTTCGCCGGCGTGGTCAGCTTGTGCGGCCCGTCGTCGCTGAGCGTGCCGCTGCCCCCGCCCGACGTCAGGAAGTACGCCCCGCCCGCGATGACCGCCAGCGCCACGACCGCGCCGCCGATGATCAGGCCGGTCTTCTTCTTCGGCTGGGCCGGGGGGAACGGGGGCTGGCCGCCGTACGGGGCCTGGCCGTAAGGGGCCTGGGGCGGCTGGCCGTACGGGCCCGGCTGCTGGGACTGCGGGTAGCCGTAGCCGGGCTGGGGCTGCTGCGGGACACCCTGGGGGGCCTGCTGCGGGTATCCGTACCCCGGCTGGCCGCCCTGCGGAGGCTGACCGCCGTACGGGCCCGGCTGCTGGCCGTACGGGCCGGGCTGGCCCTGCGGAGGCTGGCCGCCGTACGGGCCGGGCTGGCCCTGGGGCGGCTGGCCGCCGTACGGGCCCGGCTGGTTGTAGCTCATCTGCGGTGTCCCCTGTTCGGAAATGCTCATCGGAATGCTTATGCGTTCCGAACATCCTGACGGAAGGTGCGTCGTCATGGAGCGCCGGGAGTCACACCGTTACTGAACAAACCGGTTTCAGTGCACGACTGTGACGGCCCTAAACTGTCCCCCGTGACCGAGAACACTCAGCAGACGCCAGCCAGCAACCCCGAACTGCCGACCCAGTACGCACCGGCCGAGGTAGAGGGGAAGCTGTATGAGCGCTGGGTAGAACGTGGTTACTTCGAGGCCGACGAGCACAGCGAGAAGCCGCCGTACTCCATCGTCATCCCGCCGCCGAACGTCACGGGCAGCCTGCACCTGGGGCATGCCTTCGAGCACACGCTGATCGACGCCCTCGTCCGCCGCAAGCGCATGCAGGGCTTCGAGGCGCTGTACCAGCCCGGAATGGACCACGCCGGCATCGCCACCCAGAACGTCGTCGAGCGCGAGCTCGGCAAGGAGGGCAAGTCCCGCCACGACCTGGGCCGCGAGGCCTTCGTCGAGCGCGTCTGGAAGTGGAAGAACGAGTCCGGCGGCCAGATCTCCGGCCAGATGCGCCGGCTCGGCGAGGGCGTCGCCTGGTCCCGCGAGCGCTTCACCATGGACGAGGGCCTGTCCACCGCCGTCCAGACCGTCTTCAAGAAGATGTACGACGACGGGCTGATCTACCGCGCCGAGCGCATCATCAACTGGTGCCCGCGCTGTCTGACCGCGATCTCCGACATCGAGGTCGAGTACCAGGACGACGACGGCGAGCTCGTCTCCATGACGTACGGGGAGGGTGACGACACCATCGTCGTCGCCACGACCCGCGCCGAGACGATGCTCGGTGACACCGCCGTCGCCGTTCACCCCGACGACGAGCGCTACAAGCACCTGGTCGGCAAGCAGATCAAGCTCCCGCTGACCGACCGCACGATCCCGGTCGTCGCCGACCACCACGTCGACCCGGAGTTCGGCACCGGCGCCGTCAAGGTCACGCCCGCCCACGACCCGAACGACTTCGAGATCGGCAGGCGCCACGACCTGCCGTTCCTCACGGTCATGGACGAGCGCGCCGTCATCACGGTCCCCGGCCCCTTCGAGGGCCTGGACCGCCTGGAGGCCCGCTCCGCCATCGTCGGCGCGCTGCGTGCCGAGGGCCGGATCGTCGCCGAGAAGCGTCCGTACCTCCACTCCGTCGGCCACTGCTCGCGCTGCAAGACCACCATCGAGCCCCGGCTGTCCCTCCAGTGGTGGGTCAAGGTCGCACCGCTCGCCAAGGCGGCCGGTGACGCCGTCCGCGACGGCAGCGTCAAGATCCACCCGCAGGAGATGGAGAAGCGGTACTTCGACTGGGTCGACAACCTCCACGACTGGACGATCTCGCGCCAGCTCTGGTGGGGCCACCGCATCCCCGTCTGGTACGGCCCGAACGGCGAGGTCGTCTGCGTCGGACCGGACGACGAGGTCCCCGCGGGCGAGGGCTGGACGCAGGACAGCGACGTCCTGGACACCTGGTTCTCCTCCGGCCTGTGGCCGTTCTCCACGCTCGGCTGGCCGGAACGGACCGACAGCCTCGCGAAGTTCTACCCGAACTCCGTCCTCGTCACCGGCTACGACATCCTCTTCTTCTGGGTCGCCCGGATGATGATGTTCGGCCTGTACGTCAACGACGGCGTCCCGCCCTTCAAGACCATCGTGCTGCACGGCATGGTCCGCGACGAGTTCGGCAAGAAGATGTCGAAGTCGTTCGGCAACGTCGTCAACCCGCTGGACTGGATGGACAAGTACGGCTCCGACGCCCTGCGCTTCACCCTGGCGCGCGGTGCCAACCCGGGCACCGACGTCCCGATCGGCGAGGAGTGGGTCCAGGGATCCGCCAAGTTCGCCAACAAGATCTGGAACGCAACCCGTTTCGCCCTGATGAACGGCGCCACGATCGAGGGCGAACTGCCGTCCGCCGACGAGATGTCGGTGACCGACCGCTGGATCCTGTCCCGGCTGAACAAGACCGTCGCCGAAGTCGACGCGTACTACGACGACTTCCAGTTCTCCAAGCTCAGCGAGGCACTGCGGCACTTCGCCTGGGACGAGGTCTTCGACTGGTACGTCGAGCTGTCCAAGACCACGTTCTTCGCGGGCGGCAAGCAGGCCGAGGTTTCGAGCCGGGTCCTCGGCGAGGTCCTCGACGTGATGCTGCGGCTGCTGCACCCGGTCGTCCCGTTCGTCACGGAGACGCTCTGGACCGCGCTCACCGGCCGGGAGTCCGTCGTCATCGCCGACTGGCCGACCGACTCGGGCTTCCGCGACGACGCGGCCGAGCAGGAGATCGAGCTCGTCCAGCAGGTCGTCACCGAGGTCCGCCGGTTCCGCTCCGACCAGGGCCTGCAGCCCGGCCAGAAGGTCCCGGCCGAGCTCACCCTGACCGGCACGGCGCTCCCCCCGCACGAGGCCGCCATCCGCCAGCTGCTGCGTCTGCAGCCCGCCGGGGACGGCTTCCACGCCACCGCGTCGCTGCCGGTCGCGGGCGCCACCGTCGCCCTCGACCTGTCCGGCACGATCGACGTCGAGGCCGAGCGCAAGCGCCTGACGAAGGACCTGGGCGCAGCCGAGAAGGAGAAGGCGCAGGCCAACGGAAAGCTGTCCAACGAGGCGTTCCTCGGCAAGGCCCCGGACAACGTGGTCGGCAAGATCCGTGGCCGGCTCGCCAAGGCCGAGGCGGACATCGAGCGGATCACCAGCCAGCTGGCGAACCTGCCGCAGGGCTGATCACCCGCGAAGGGCGAAGCCCCCGTACCCCCGCCGCCGGGAGTACGGGGGCTTCGCCGTCCCGCGCGCATGCGCCGGGCGCTGCGCGCGATGTCCGTGCCCATCCGTAGACTGGCCCCGTGAGTGAGCCCCGCCCTTCCGACCGGCACAACGCCTCCGATTCCGACGAGAGCTTCGCGGCGATCGTCGATGAAGCGACCCAGCGCGACCCCGACCTGGCGGTGATCGAGGCCGGTAGCCGTACGCTGCGCACCAGCTCCGGGCCACCGCAGGGCCACGACGTCCCCGCCCGACCCGCCGACCCCGAGGTGGACAAGGCGCTGCGCGCGGTGGAGCAGGAGCTCGCCGGACGCTGGGGCGAGACCAAGCTGGAGCCTTCCGTCACGCGCATCGCCGCGCTGATGGACGTGCTCGGCGAGCCGCAGCGCGCGTACCCCTCGATCCACATCACCGGGACCAACGGCAAGACGAGCACGGCCCGCATGATCGAGGCGCTGCTCGGCGCCTTCGACCTGCGCACCGGCCGCTACACCTCGCCGCACGTCCAGTCGATCACCGAGCGGATCAGCCTGGACGGCTCGCCGATGGACCCCGAGCGGTTCATCGAGACGTACCAGGACATCAAGCCGTACGTCGAGATGGTCGACGCCCAGCAGCCGTACCGGCTCTCCTTCTTCGAGGTGCTGACCGGCATGGCGTACGCGGCCTTCGCCGACGCACCGGTCGATGTCGCCGTCGTCGAGGTCGGCATGGGCGGCAGCTGGGACGCGACGAACGTGATCGACTCCTCGGTCGCCGTCGTCACCCCCATCTCGCTGGACCACACCGACCGGCTCGGCGGCACGCCCGCCGAGATCGCCGGTGAGAAGGCCGGGGTCATCAAGCAGGACGCCACGGTCATCCTGGCGCAGCAGCCGGTCGACGCCGCGCAGGTCATGCTGAAGAAGGCAGTCGAGGTCGACGCCACGGTCGCCCGCGAGGGCATGGAGTTCGGCATCGTCTCCCGCGAGATCGCGGTCGGCGGCCAGCTGCTGACGTTGCGCGGCCTGGGCGGCGAGTACGCGGAGATCTTCCTCCCGCTGTACGGCGCCCACCAGGCGCACAACGCGGCGGTGGCGCTCGCCGCCGTGGAGGCGTTCTTCGGGATCGGCGCCGAGCAGCCCGGCGCACTCGACACCGACACGGTCCGCCGGGCCTTCGCCTCGGTGGTCTCGCCGGGCCGCCTCGAAGTGGTCCGCTCCAGCCCGACCGTCGTCCTGGACGCGGCCCACAACCCGGCGGGCGCCCGTGCCACCGCCGACGGGCTCTCCGAGGCGTTCGGCTTCTCCCGGCTGATCGGTGTGGTCGGCGCCAGCGACGACAAGGACGTCAAGGGGCTCCTCGAAGCCTTCGAGCCGATCTTCGCCGAGGTCGTCATCACCCAGAACTCCAGCGGCCGGGCGATGGACGCCGACGCGCTGGCCGCCGTCGCGGTCGAGGTCTTCGGCAACGACCGCGTCCAGGTCGAACCGCGCCTCGACGACGCGCTGGAGGCGGCGATCACCCTCGCCGAGGAAGAGGACGAATACGCGGGCGCCGGCGTGCTGGTGACCGGTTCCGTGATCACGGTCGGCGAGGCCCGGCTGCTCCTGGGAAGGCACTGACCGACGTGCGTACGCTCTGTGCTTCGACGCTGATCGGCGAGTTCTTCGTGATCGGCTTCGCCGGACTCGTGGCGATGAAGTCCGACGATCTGACGAACGCCACGGTCTGGACGGTCTGCGGCATCGGCATGCTGCTGTCCGTGCTCCTCTGCGGGGTGATCACCCGCCCCGGAGGCATACAGCTCGGCTGGGCGCTGCAGATCGCCCTGGTGCTGAGCGGCTTCGTCGTACCGATGATGTTCATCCTCGGCCTGGTCTTCGGCGGCCTGTGGTGGGCCTCGGTGCACTACGGCCGCCGGATCGACGAGGTGAAGGCCCGCTGGGCGGCCGCGCAGGAGGCCTCCGAGGCCCCGGCCGGTGGCTGATCCCCCACCCCGCGGCCAAACCCGGCCGCAGGCCCGTCCCCGTACCCCTGTAGCCTCGCCTCACCGCACCCGCATGCCTGCAAGGAGCCGCACACCATGACCCAGCGCACCCTCGTTCTCCTCAAGCCCGACGCTGTCCGGCGCGGACTGGTCGGCGAGATCGTCGGGCGGATCGAGCGCAAGGCCGGCTGGCGGATCACCGCGCTGGAGCTGCGCACCCTGGACCGCGCCACGCTGGAGCAGCACTACGCCGAGCACGTCGGCCGCCCGTTCTACGAGCCGCTCGTCGAGTTCATGCAGTCCGGCCCGGTCGTGGCGCTGGTCGCCGAGGGCGAGCGGGTCATCGAGGGCATCCGTACGCTGGCCGGCCCCACCGACCCGATCGCCGCCGCGCCCGGCTCCATCCGGGGCGACTTCGGCACGATCACCCGGGAGAACCTCATCCACGCCTCGGACTCCGAGGAGTCCGCAGAGCGAGAACTGAAGCTTTTCTTCCCGGGACTTTCCTGACCTCGGATCAGCCGAACAGCGCTCATGACCTGGGGCGACCGAAGTAATTCGGCCGCCCTTCGGCATAGGGTCCCGGATCGCGGGAACGCATCACTCCGACGTAACGTCACCATGAGTGGAACGGCCACCCGTTCCGCCCACACAGGCGAAGGACCCTCGCGCGGTGTCCGTGCATACGGCACTACGATGGAATCTTCCACGCCCGCAGCGCTCACCTCGCCGACCATAACAAGCCAACATCGCTTTCTCGGAAGGCCCGACGCATCCTCATGGGGAACAAGGGGAACTCAATGTCGTTCATCGGCCGTGACATGGCTATCGACCTCGGGACTGCCAACACGCTGGTGTACGTCAGGGGGCGCGGCATCGTTCTGAACGAGCCGTCCGTCGTGGCCATCAACACCAACACCGGCGGCATCCTGGCGGTCGGTTCCGAGGCCAAGAAGATGATCGGGCGTACACCGGGCAACATCGTTGCCGTACGGCCCCTGAAGGACGGTGTGATCGCCGACTTCGAGATCACCGAGCGGATGCTCCGCTACTTCATCCTGAAGATCCACAAGCGCCGCTACCTGGCCCGCCCGCGGGTCGTGGTCTGCGTGCCCTCCGGCATCACCGGGGTCGAGCGACGCGCCGTCATCGAGGCGTCGACGCAGGCCGGTGCGCGTCAGGTGCACATCATCGAGGAGCCCATGGCGGCGGCCATCGGCTCCGGTCTGCCGGTCCACGAGGCCACCGGCAACATGGTCGTCGACATCGGCGGCGGCACCACCGAGGTCGCGGTCATCTCGCTCGGCGGAATCGTCACTGCCCAGTCGATCCGGGTCGCCGGTGACGAGCTGGACAACGCGATCATCCAGCACATCAAGAAGGAGTACTCGCTCCTCCTCGGCGAGCGCACCGCCGAACAGATCAAGATCACGATCGGTTCGGCGTACGAGATGGAGAAGGAGGAGCACACCGAGATCCGCGGCCGCGACCTGGTCTCCGGGCTGCCCAAGACCGTGGTCATCTCGGCCGCCGAGGTCCGCAAGGCCATCGAGGAGCCGGTCAACGCGATCGTCGACGCGGTGAAGACCACGCTCGACAAGTGCCCGCCGGAGCTCTCCGGCGACGTCATGGACCGCGGGATCGTCCTCACCGGCGGCGGCGCGCTGCTGCGCGGACTGGACGAGCGGCTGCGCCGCGAGACGGGCATGCCGATCCACATCGCCGAGGACCCGCTGGACTCGGTGGCGCTCGGATCCGGCAAGTGCGTCGAGGAGTTCGAGGCGCTCCAGCAGGTGCTGGACGCCCAGCCCCGCAGGTAACCGGGCCGGCCCGGCCCGGGGACAACAACACATCAGTCTGCCGTGCGGACCACTGCCGCTCCGTACGGCCGATCGTTGATATACAGGCACGAACATTCCGACGAGGAAGGCACGGCCGCCGCACGTGAGGGACACACGAGAGAGCCGGCTGCTCCTGGTGCTGCTGATCGCCATCGCATTCGCACTGATCACGGTGGACATCCGCGGCGGCGAGGGCTCACCGGTGGACGGCGCCCGGCGGGCCGCCGCCGCGGTCTTCGGGCCGGTGGAGAACGGCGTCGCGGCAGCCGTCGACCCGGTGGGCAACGCCATAGGGGCGGTACGCGACTCCGGGGCACGGCACAACCGGATCGCCGAGCTGGAGCAGCAGAACGCCGCGCTCAAGACGAAGCTCGGCAGCGACGACCAGAACCGCAGCCGGGTCCGCGAACTCGACAAGATGCTGAAGAAGTCGGCCGCCGGACAGTACGGCATCAAGGCCGCCGAGGTCATCGCCATAGGAGCGGCCCAGGGCTTCTCCTGGACGGTCACGATCGACGCGGGCTCCAACGACGGCATCAAGCGCGACATGACCGTCATCAACGGCGACGGTCTCGTCGGCCGGGTCACCACCGTCGGCCCGGACATCGCCACGGTGCTGCTGGCCAACGACCCCGACTTCACCGTCGGCACCCGCATGGAGAAGACCGACGAACTGGGCTTCGCCACCGGCCAGGGCTCCCAGCCGCTGTCCGTGCAGTTCCTCAACGGCAAGGCCAAGGTGAAGAAGGGCGACCGGCTGGTCACCTTCGGCTCCAGCAGGGACAAGCCGTTCGTGCCCGGCGTCCCGGTCGGCGAGGTCGTCCGCGTGGACCCGTCCAACGGCGGCCTGACCCGTACCGTCTACGTCCGTCCGTTCGTCGGGTTCACCAAGCTCGACATCGTCGGCGTCGTCGTCCAGGCCCCGCGCGAGGACCCCCGTGACATGGTCCTGCCGAAGCAGCCGGCCAAGCCCGCCAAGCCCAAACCCACCCCGACCGTCACCGTCACGATCTCGCCCAACGGCGACATCGTCGACACCGAAGGCAACGTCCTCGGGAACATCAACGAGAGCCCGGACCCGAGCGAGAGCCCGGACCCGAGCGGAAGTCCGGATCCCAGCGCCGGTCCGGGCGCCACACCGAACACCGGCAACACTGCAGACGAGCAGGAGTAGAGCTGATTCCCATGCGCTTGAACCGGACTCTGCTCTCCCTCGTCCTGGTCGTGATCGCCCTCGTCCTCCAGGTCTCCGTGCTCGCCCGCCTCCAGCTCCCCGGCGCCGTGCCCGACCTGCTGCTTCTCGTCGTCCTCGCACTCGCCTTCGTGTACGGGCATGTCAGCGGCGCCCTCATCGGCTTCGGCGCGGGACTCCTCGCCGACCTGGCACCGCCCGCCGACCACGCCGCCGGACGCTACGCACTGGTCCTCTGCGTCATCGGCTATGTCGCAGGACTGGCCAAGCCGGAGACCGGGCAGCTCAAGTCGGCCCTCGTCCCGATGATCGGGGTCGTCGCCGCGGCGATCGGCTCGACCCTGCTCTACGCGCTCGTCGGCGCGCTCGTGGGGGACACGGCGGCCCGTCATGTGGGCCTCGGCAGCCTGCTGTTCACCGCCGCGGTCTACGACCTGCTCCTCGCGCCGTTCGTCGTGCCCCTGATCATGGCGATCGCCAGACGCACGGTGAACGATCCGCTGGCCGACTCGTCCGGCGGCGGCGATGTCGCCGCGGGCTGGCTGGCCTCCGGCACCGGACTGCGGATCGGCAGCCAGCGCGGCGGACTGCGCGTCAAGGTCGCCCGCAACCGCGCGGCACGCGCCGGACGGATCAAGGGAGTCAAGCGACTGTGAGGCCGCACCACGGCGGGGACACCACCCGCACCTTCGGCCCGACCACCACCGGGGGCGCCCCGTGAGCAACATCCCCGAGACCGGCCGGACCCAGCGGGTCCAGATCCGCCTCGTAGTCATCCAGGTCCTCGTCTTCTCCCTGCTGCTCACCCTCGGCGGGCGCCTCTGGTACCTCCAGATCCGCAACGGCCAGGAGTACAGCGACGAGGCGAAGAGCAACCACGTCCAGCAGGTCGTCCAGCCCGCCGTCCGCGGCTCCATCCTCGACGCGCGCGGTGTGCCGCTCGCCGACAACGAGACCCGGCTGGTCGTCTCCGCCAGCCGGACCGAGCTGTTGAAGATGAAGGACGACGGCAAGGGCGTTCTGACCCGGCTCGCCGATGTCCTCGACATGAAGCCCAAGGAGGTCCTCGACAAGGTCCGGCTCTGCGACTCGAAGACGCCGCAGCCCTGCTGGAACGGTTCGCCGTACCAGCCGATCCCGGTCACCGACGAGGCCACCACCCAGCAGGCCCTCCAGATCCGCGAACGCGCCGAGGACTTCCCCGGCATCACGGCCGAGCCCACCGCCGTACGCCGCTACCCCGCTCCCGGCAAGTCCAACACCGCCCAGGTCCTCGGCTATCTCTCGCCCGTCACCGACGAGGAGATCACCAAGGCCCAGGACACCGACTCGCCGTACCTGCGCTCCGACCAGGTCGGCCGCTCCGGCCTGGAGCGCACCTACGACAAGGAACTGCGCGGCAAGGCCGGCGTCACCCGCTACGAGGTCGACAACCTCGGCCGGGTCATCGGCCAGGCGAAGAACGACAAGGCGGAGCCCGGATCCAGCGTCGTCACCTCGATAGACGCCCGCGTCCAGGCCGTCGCCGAGTACGAGCTCAACGAGGCCATGAAGGTCGCCCGGCAGTCCTTCGACAAGAACACCGGCGAGAACTACAAGGCCGACTCCGGCGCCGTCGTCGTCATGGAGGCCAAGACCGGCCGGGTCGTCGCGATGGCCTCCCTGCCGAACTACGACCCCAACGCCTGGGTCGGCGGCATCTCCGCCAAGGACTACGCCAAGCTCACCGGCAAGAAGTCCAACTTCCCGCTGCTGAACAGGGCCATCCAGGGCCAGGCCGCACCCGGCTCGATCTTCAAGGTCATCTCGTCGACCGCCGCGGTCAACGCCGGCTACCCCTTCGACGGCAACTACCCCTGCCCCAGCTCGTACAACGTCGGCGGACAGGTCTTCAAGAACTTCGAGTCCCAGGGTTATGGCTCCATCACCATCGGCCGGGCCCTCGAGGTCTCCTGCGACACCGTCTACTACGGCATCGCGCACAAGGAGTGGCTGAAGGACGGCGGCATCAACCCCAAGAAGCACCCCAAGGACTGGTTCTACAAGACGGCCCATCAGTTCGGCCTCGGCAAGGAGACCGGCATCGACCTCCCCAACGAGGTCACCGGCCGCGTCCCCGACCGCAAGTGGAAGCAGGACTTCTACAAGGCGAACAAGGACGCCTGGTGCAAGCAGGGCAAGAAGGACGGCTCGTACGTCGAGAAGATCGCGTACGAGAACTGCCTCGAAGGCAACAAGATGCGCGCCGGTGACTCCGTCAACTACTCGATCGGCCAGGGCGACACCCTCGTCACCCCGATCCAGATGGCGACCATCTACGCCGCCATCTCCAACGGCGGCACGCTCTACGACCCCACCGTCGGCAAGGCGATCGTCAGCGGCGACGGCAAGACCGTCGAGGAGATCGCGCCCAAGTCGCACGGCAAGCTGCCCTTCACGCGCAAGACCCGCAACGAGATCGACGGCGCCCTCGCTGGCGTCGCGACCCGTGGTTCGGCCGCCTGGCGCTTCGGCGGCTGGCCGCAGGACAAGATCCCGATGCACGCCAAGACGGGTACGGCCGAGGTCTACGGCAAGCAGACGACCTCCTGGTTCGCCACGTACACCAAGGACTACTCGATCGTCATGACGATCTCCCAGGGCGGTACGGGCTCCGGCGCGTCCGGGCCCGCCGTGCGCAACATCTACGACGCGCTCTACGGACTCGACGACTCCGGAAAGCAGGACCTGAAGAAGGCGCTGCTGCCCACCCCGCAGAAGTCCCTGCCGAAGATCCAGCACGACGGCTCGATCGAGGCCCCGGAGATCAAGCCGTACAACCCGGACTCGCAGAAGACCCCGGAGGAGCAGACCCTCGCGGCAGTGCTCGGGAGGCGCGACTGATGGCTGGATTCTCCGTCTCGCGGTACGCCCCCGAGCGCTCCGCCTGGGGCAAGCTCACCGCCCGCGACTCCCTCGTACGCAAACTCGACTGGCCGTTGCTCGGGTCCGCGATCGCGCTCTCCTTCATCGGCTCGCTGCTGGTCTACTCGGCGACCCGGGGCCGCGACACGCTCACCCACGGCGACCCGTACTACTTCCTCCTCCGGCACGCCCTCAACACCGGCATCGGCTTCGCTCTGATGGTCGGCACGGTCTGGCTCGGCCACCGCACCCTGCGCGGCGCCGTACCGATCCTCTACGGCCTCTCGGTGCTCCTCGTGCTGGCGGTCCTCACCCCGCTCGGCGCGACCGTCAACGGCGCGCACGCCTGGATCATCATCGGCGGCGGCTTCTCGCTCCAGCCGTCCGAGTTCACCAAGATCACCATCATCCTGATCATGGCGATGCTGCTCGCCGAGCGCGTCGACGCGGGCGACCAGCTCCACCCCGACCACCGGACCGTCGCCAAGGCCCTCGGCCTCGCGGCCGTGCCGATGGCCATCGTCATGGGGATGCCGGACCTCGGCTCCGTGATGGTCATGGCCGTCATCGTGCTCGGCGTGCTCCTCGCCTCCGGCGCCTCGAACCGCTGGGTCTTCGGCCTCCTCGGAGCGGGCGCGGGCGGCGCCGTCGCCGTCTGGCAGCTCGGCCTGCTCGACGACTACCAGATCGCCCGCTTCGCCGCCTTCGCCAACCCCGCGCTCGACCCGGCAGGCGTCGGCTACAACACCAACCAGGCACGCATCGCGATCGGTTCCGGCGGCCTCACCGGAACGGGCCTCTTCCAGGGCACCCAGACGACCGGACAGTTCGTCCCCGAGCAGCAGACCGACTTCGTCTTCACCGTCGCGGGCGAGGAGCTCGGCTTCCTCGGCGCCGGACTGATCCTCTTCCTGCTCGGTGTCGTCCTGTGGCGCGCCTGCCGGATCGCCCGCGAGACGACCGAGCTGTACGGCACGATCGTCGCCGCCGGAATCATCGCCTGGTTCGCCTTCCAGGCGTTCGAGAACATCGGGATGACCCTCGGCATCATGCCGGTCGCCGGGCTTCCGCTGCCGTTCGTGTCGTACGGAGGGTCCTCGATGTTCGCCGTCTGGGTGGCCGTCGGTCTGCTCCAGTCGATCAGGATGCAGCGGCCGATAAGCGCGTAGGGGCGTCTTCGTGCGCGGCAGCCCTCTGCCGGGGCCCGGCGTGGGGCCTGGCCCCGGCAGAGGGCTGCGCAGAGAACCGAATAGCGTCTAGATTCGGTTCGTGACTCCTCCACCCGGCAAGCGGGCGGCTTCTCACCCGGCTCGGTCGAACCTCGTGACGGCCAAGCCCTGACCGCTGCCCGGGGGCAGGATCACAACGTAGGACACGTCAGCGCCGCTGCAGTGGGCGAAGCCGACCGTTCACTCGAAAGAAGGTCCGATGAATCAGACCAAGCGAGAGATCGAGCGGAAGTACGAAGCCACCACGGAAACCCGGCTCCCCGACCTGAGCCGGGTGGCCGGGGTCTCGGCCGTCGCCCACCGGGGCGTCAGCGAACTGGACGCCGTGTACTACGACACCGAGGACCTCCGGCTCATGGCCGGCGCCCTCACCCTGCGCCGCCGCACCGGCGGGAGCGACGAGGGCTGGCACCTCAAATTCCCGGTCGCCACCGGTATCCGGGACGAGCTCCGGGAACCGCTCTGCGACACCCTGCCGCACTCTCTCGCCGGGCTGCTCCGCTCCCGGGTCCGCGACAGCGCACTCGTCCCCGTCGTCCGGCTGCGCACCGCCCGCGACGTCCACCATCTGCTCGACGATGGGGGCGCGCTGCTCGCGGAGGTAAGCATCGACGCGGTGCATGCCGAGCGGCTGACGGGCGGCAGTGGCACGGCAGCCTGGACCGAGATCGAGGTCGAACTCGCCGACGACGGCGACCCCGCCTTCCTCGACGCCGTCGAACGAAGGCTGCGCAAGGCCGGTGTCCGCCCGTCCGCATCGCTGTCCAAGCTGTCCAGGGCGCTCGCCGAGACCGCACCGAAGCGGAAGCAGGACAAGGAGCGGAAGAAGGGCTCCGGGGAGCAGAATGCGCCACTCACGGCGGGCGACCACGTCCTCGCGTACATCCGCCGGCAGGCCGAGACGATCGTCGCCCTCGACCCCGCTGTACGCCGTGACCTCCCCGACTCCGTGCATCAGCTGCGGGTCGCCACCCGCAGACTGCGCAGCGCGCTGCGGACGTACCGCAAGATCCTCGACCGGAACGTCACCGACCCGGTCGGCGACGAGCTGAAGTGGCTGGCCGCCGAGCTGGGCATCGACCGCGACCAGGAGGTCCTCGACGCCCGGCTGCGCGCCGGTCTCGCCGCACTGCCCCGCACGCTGGTCCTCGGCCCCGTGCGCAGCCGGCTGCGGATCTGGTCGGCGGCCCGCCGCGGCGGCTCCCGGCGCCGGACCGTCGCCGTACTCGACGGGAAGCGGTACCTGGCACTCCTGGAGAGCCTGGACGCCCTGCTCGACGCCCCGCCGCTGCTGCCCGCCGCGTCCCGCGCCCCCGCTCAGGCGCTGTCCCGCGCCGTGCTGAAGGAGTACGAGCGCCTCGCGACCAGGGTGGGCCATGCCCTCGGGCTGCCGCCCGGCCACGACCGGGATCTCGCCCTGCACGATGCCCGCAAGGCCGCCAAGCGCGCCCGTTACGCGGCGGAGGCGGCCCGGCCCGCGCTCGGGAAGCCGGCTGGGCGGATCGCCGGACGGATGAAGTCCGTACAGACCCTCCTCGGCGACCATCAGGACAGCGTGGTGGCCCGTGATGCCCTGCGCACCCTGGCCGTCCAGGCGCACGCGGCGGGGGAGCCGTCGTTCACCTGGGGACTGCTGTACGGACGGGAGGAGGCGGCCGCCGCGGGCCACGAGAGGGAGCTGCCGAAGCTGTGGGAGCGGGCGTCGCGGCCGCGTCTGCGGGCGGCGCTGGAAGGCTGAGCGCCGGGGTACGCTTGATGGTCACCCTTGCCGGCTCTCGAAAGTTCGCGATGTCTGTCGATTCGGTCTTCCCACAGCTCGAAGCTCTGCTCCCGCATGTGCAGAAGCCCATCCAGTACGTCGGCGGTGAGCTGAACTCCACCGTCAAGCCGTGGGACGAATGCGACGTCCGCTGGGCACTGATGTACCCGGACGCGTACGAGGTCGGACTCCCCAACCAGGGCGTCATGATCCTTTACGAGGTGCTCAACGAGCGCCAGGGCGTCCTCGCCGAGCGCACCTACAGCGTGTGGCCGGACCTCGAAGAGCTGATGCGCGAGCACAAGGTCCCGCAGTTCACCGTGGACAGCCACCGCCCGGTCAAGGCGTTCGACGTCTTCGGGCTGAGCTTCTCCACCGAACTCGGCTACACCAACATGCTCACCGCCCTGGATCTCGCGGGCATCCCCCTCAACGCCCGGGACCGCACCCTCGACGACCCGATCGTGCTGGCCGGCGGCCACGCCGCGTTCAACCCCGAGCCGATCGCGGAGTTCATCGACTGCGCGGTCATCGGCGACGGGGAGCAGGCCGTCCTGGAGATCACCGAGATCATCCGCGCCTGGAAAGCCGAGGGCCGCCCCGGCGGCCGCGAAGAGGTGCTGCTGCGCCTCGCGAAGACCGGCGGCGTGTACGTTCCGGGCTTCTACGACGTCGAGTACCTCCCGGACGGGCGCATCGGCCGTGTCGTACCGAACAAGTCGGGTGTGCCGTGGCGGGTGTCCAAGCACACCGTGATGGACCTCGACGAGTGGCCGTACCCGAAGCAGCCCCTCGTGCCCCTCGCCGAGACCGTCCACGAGCGGATGTCCGTCGAGATCTTCCGCGGCTGCACCCGCGGCTGCCGTTTCTGCCAGGCCGGCATGATCACGCGCCCCGTGCGGGAGCGAAGCATCACCGGCATCGGCGAGATGGTCGAGAAGGGTCTCAAGGCGACCGGCTTCGAAGAGGTCGGTCTGCTCTCGCTCTCCTCCGCGGACCACACCGAGATCGGCGAGATCGCCAAGGGCCTCGCCGACCGGTACACCGACGACAAGATCGGTCTCTCGCTGCCCTCCACCCGCGTCGACGCGTTCAACGTGGACCTGGCCAACGAGCTGACCCGCAACGGCCGCCGCTCCGGACTCACCTTCGCCCCCGAGGGCGGCTCCGAGCGCATGCGCAAGGTCATCAACAAGATGGTCTCGGAAGAGGACCTCATCCGTACCGTCGCCACCGCGTACGGCAACGGCTGGCGCCAGGTGAAGCTGTACTTCATGTGCGGTCTGCCCACCGAGACCGACGAGGATGTCCTCCAGATCGGTGACATGGCGGTCAATGTGATCGCCAAGGGCCGCGAGGTCTCCGGCCAGAACGACATCCGCTGCACCGTCTCCATCGGCGGCTTCGTGCCCAAGCCGCACACGCCGTTCCAGTGGGCCCCGCAGCTCGGCGCCGAGGAGACCGACGCCCGGCTGGCCAAGCTCCGGGACAAGATCCGCGGCGACAAGAAGTACGGCCGCTCCATCGGCTTCCGCTACCACGATGGCAAGCCAGGCATCGTCGAGGGCCTGCTCTCGCGCGGTGACCGCCGCGTCGGCTCCGTCATCCGCGCGGTCTACGAGTCCGGCGGCCGCTTCGACGGCTGGCGCGAGCACTTCAGCTACGACCGCTGGATGGCCGCCGCCGAGAAGACGCTGCCCGAGTACGGCGTCGACGTCGACTGGTACACCACCCGTGAGCGGACGTACGAGGAGGTCCTGCCCTGGGACCACCTGGACTCCGGTCTCGACAAGGACTGGCTCTGGGAGGACTGGCAGGACTCGCTCGACGAGACCGAGGTCGATGACTGCCGCTGGACCCCGTGCTTCGACTGCGGCGTCTGCCCGCAGATGGACACCAGCATCCAGATCGGCCCGACCGGCAAGAAGCTCCTGCCGCTGTCGGTCGTGAAGTAGGCGCATCGGCCGTTCCGTCCGGGTGACAGCTCGGTGACGAAGGCCCGGTCCGGGAAACTCCGGACCGGGCCTTCGCGTCATGTACGGCATGGACTACGGCAAGCACCAGACCCCCGCGCGGTACGAAGCGGGTGAGGGCTGTCTGACCACCCTGATCAGGATTCCGGTACGGATCGTGGTGGTGGTGATCGTCCTGCCCGTACGCATGGTCTGGGACGCCCTGGTGGTGGGCGCCCGCGCCGCCGACCGCATCCTGCTGCGCCCGCTCGGCCGGGCCCTGTCCTGGCTGTTCGCGACGCTGGTCGTGATCCCCGCCGTCCGGCTGTACGAGGCGGTGCTCACCCCGCTCGGCCATGCGCTGCTGTGGCTGGCCGAGTTGGTCTTCGTCCGGCTGTGGGTCGCGCTCTGGCGGTATGCGCTGGTGCCGGTGGTGCGTTACGGGCTCGTGGTGCCGGTGGTGTGGCTGTACGAGGCGGTGCTCACCCCGGTCGGGCACGGGCTGCGCTGGGTGTACCGCGTGCTGCTCACCCCTGCCGGACGGGGCATCACCACCGCGCTCCGCCGGGTGCTCACCGCCCTGTTCGTCCGGCCGGTGGTCGGCCTGTGGCGATACCTCCTGGTACCCCTCGCGCTCGCTGTCGTCTGGCTGGCGGAGCACCTGGTCGTACGGCCGCTGGCCTGGGCGTACCGGGAACTGCTCACCCCGCTCGGCCACGGCATCACCTGGCTGCTCGCACAGCTGGCGCGCGGGATCGCGGCCGTGGGGCGCGGGCTGTGGGCGGCGGTGGTATGGCTGGTCCTGACCCTGCTCGTCGCACCGCTCACCTGGCTGTACCGCCGGGTCCTCGCCCCGGTCGGCCGGGAGATCGCCGCCGCGTTCGGCATCGCCTGGCGCATCGCCGGGTACATCTCGCGGGCCGTCGGCCGGGCCATCGCCTGGCTGGCGTGGCATCTGGTCGGGGCGCCGGTGACCTGGGTCTACCGCACGATGTGCACGCCGGTGGGACATTTCGTCCGGGACGCCGTCTGGAACCCCGCCAAGCGGGCCGCCGTCGAAGCTGGACGCGCCACCCGGGCGGCGCTGCGCACGGCCCGCGAGACAGTGGCCCGGGCCCGCCGCGACACCTGGCGGGCACTGGTCGGCGGGACCGGGGTGCCCGAGCCCCGGGAACCGGGGAGCGCCCTTGCGCGTACTCTGGGTAGTACAACGACTGTGCCCAGCGCGGCGCCCGAACCAGAGATCTCCTCGCTCGGAGAGAAGAACGCCGAGCGGGGGTGAGCCGGAACGGACACCCCGGGCCACCCGCAATTTCGAGGGCGGCGTGCCACCGCGTCCGTCCCGCACCGAGGAGAAGAACCACTGGGCAAGCGACAGCCCGAAGGCCCGCCGCCCGCACCGGCGGTGCAGCGCATCCGACTGCGCTACACCAAGCGCGGCCGCCTCCGGTTCACCAGCCACCGTGACTTCCAGCGTGCCTTCGAGCGGGCGCTGCGCCGCTCCGAGGTGCCCATGGCCTACTCGGCGGGCTTCACCCCGCACCCCAAGGTGTCGTACGCCAATGCCGCCCCCACCGGCACCGGCAGTGAGGCCGAGTTCCTGGAGATCGCCCTCACCGAGGCCCGGGATCCGGCCGTCCTGCGCGAGCTGCTCAACGGCTCGCTCCCGGACGGTCTCGACATCACCGACGCCGTGGAGGCCCGTACCTCGGGTCTCGCCGACCGGCTGACCGCTTCCATCTGGGAGCTGCGCCTCGACGGAGTCCCCGTCGAGGAGGCCGCCAAGGCCGTGGCCGCTTTCAACGGCGCCGAGACCGTCGAGGTCCAGCGCCGGGCGAAGAACGGCATGCGCACCTTCGACGCCCGCGCCGCCGTGGTCGACCTGCAGGCCCTTGATCCACAGCCTGATAGGCCCGAGGACAAGCCCTGTGCGATACTGCGGCTGGTTGTTCGGCACGTGACACCTGCCGTGCGACCTGACGACGTCCTGTCCGGTCTCCGCGTTGTGGCCGACCTGGCGCCGCCGGTCCCCGCAGCGGTGACCAGGCTGGCGCAGGGGCTCTTCGACGAGGAGTCCGGCACGGTGACCGACCCGCTCGCGCCCGACCGCGAGGCAGCCCCGGCCGCTCCATCCACGGCCGCCGGGACCGCCGCCGCGACGGCGCCGGAAGGTGCAGGTTCCGCGTAAGGCGGTCGTTGCAGCGCAGCCCTCCGACTCGGGAGCCACCTGGGTCGGGCCGCGCGATGACCCATAAGACTTTCGCCAGGCCGTACGCACATCGCATACGGAACCGGCGAGCCAGACATTGAGTTCCCGTGCGGCGCCCGCGCCCCGGACGGCGGTCTCGCGTACATCACGCGGACCGTGCCGGACCGGAACAAGGCGCGGCGCCCGGGAGCCTGACGGGAGAACCGCCCGCATGCCCCAGTCCAACGAACCCGGCACGACCGGGAACGCCGAAGAGAACAACGCACCCGGGGACAAGCTGCCGCCGCGCCGCAGGCGCCGCGCCGCGTCCCGCCCGGCCGGTCCGCCGGTGGCTGAAGGACAGGGCGCCGCCGCTCCGGCCATACCGGCCGTTGACGCCGCAGTGTCCGACACCACCACCGCCGGGGCCGAGAGCGCCCCGGAAGCAGAAGCCGCACCGCCCGCGCGTCCGCGTCGCCGTGCCGTGCGCAAGGCGACCGCTCCGGCGGGTGCGCCGCAGGCCGTCGAGGCCGTCGAGATCGTGGAGCCCACCGAGCCCGTCGCCGAGGCAGAGGCCGAGCCCGAGGCCGAGGCCGTGGAGGCGGCGCCTGCGCGTACGCGTCGTCGTGCGGTCCGTAAGGCGACCGCTCCGGCCGGTGCGCCGCAGGCCGCCGAGCCCGTCGAGATCGTTGAGATCGTCGAGGAAGCAACGCCCGTGGCGAGTGCCGAGCCCGAGCCGGTTGCCGAAGCCGCCGCGCCGCGTGGCCGCACCCGGCGCCGGGCGTCGGCTCCGGCCGGTGCACCGCAGCCCGTCGAGGCGTCGGCCGAGTCCGCCGCGCCCGCGGAAGCGGAAGAAGAAGACGTCACCGTGGCCGAGGTCGAGGCTGAGGTCGTGGAGGCTGCGCCCGCTCGTACGCGCCGTCGTGCGGTTCGTAAGGCGACCGCTCCGGCGGGTGCGCCGCAGGCCGCGGAGACGGCCGAGACCACCGAGGACACCGGCGAGAGCCTCCCCGAGGCCGTGGTCGAGGCGCTGGCCGCCGAGCCCGCCGAGGTCGAGGAGGCCGCACCGCGCGGCCGCCAGCGCCGTCGGGCCACCGCCGCCGCGGGCCGGCCGGAGTTCACCGGCAAGACCGAGGAGCCCGTACAGAAGGGCCGTCGCGCGGCGCGCCCCGCCGTGGCCGTGTTCCAGGCGCCGGTCTTCGCCGAGCCGATGTTCCAGACCCCGGAGACCGCTGCTGCCGCCGCTGCCGCCTCGCGTCACGAAGAGGTCGAGGAAGAGACCGAGACGGTCGAGGAGCCGACCGCCGTCACGGAGGCCCCGGCCGCCGAGGCCGCGCCGCTGGGCGGTTCGCGCCGCCGTCGCCGCCGTCGCGGCGAGGCCGTCGAGCCCGAGCCGGCCGCCGCGGTTGAGGAGCACGCCGAGGAGGAGCCCGAGCCGGAGCACGAGGGCGAGGCCGAGCACGAGGGCGAGGAGACGGACGAGTACGGGGACCGGCCCTCGCGCCGTCGCCGTCGCGGAGGCCGCCGTCGCCGTCGTGGCGAGGCCAACGAGGGTGACGAGGCCGCGGAGCAGTTCGGCGACGAGGCCGCCGCCGAGCCCGCCGAGGAGGACCAGGAGCGCGCTCAGGAGTCCGAGGAGGGCGAGGAGGACGAGGACCACGAGGCGTCCTCCGCCGGTTCCAGCAGCAGCCGTCGCCGCCGTCGCCGCCGCCGTCGCAGCGGTGACGTCACGTCCGAGGCCGACAACGGCACGGACGACCCGGAGCGTACGGTCGTCAAGGTCCGCGAGCCGCGGGAACGGCGTGCGAAGGAAGCGGCCGAGCGCGAGCCCGGCACCGGCTTCGACGAGGTCCAGTCCATCAAGGGCTCGACCCGCATGGAGGCGAAGAAGCAGCGCCGCCGGGAGGGCCGTGAGCAGGGCCGCCGTCGCGTCCCGATCATCACCGAGGCCGAGTTCCTGGCCCGCCGCGAGGCCGTCGAGCGCGTGATGGTCGTCCGCCAGAGCGGCGAGCGCACCCAGATCGGCGTCCTTGAGGACAACGTGCTCGTCGAGCACTACGTCAACAAGGAGCAGGCCACCAGCTACGTCGGCAACGTCTACTTGGGCAAGGTGCAGAACGTACTGCCGTCCATGGAGGCCGCCTTCGTCGACATCGGCAAGGGCCGCAACGCCGTCCTGTACGCCGGCGAGGTCAACTTCGAGGCGCTCGGCATGGCCCACGGGCCGCGCCGGATCGAGACCGCGCTGAAGTCCGGCCAGTCCGTCCTCGTCCAGGTGACCAAGGACCCGATCGGCCACAAGGGCGCCCGCCTGACCAGCCAGGTCTCGCTGCCCGGCCGCTACCTGGTCTATGTGCCCGAGGGTTCGATGACCGGCATCAGCCGCAAGCTGCCCGACACCGAGCGTGCCCGGCTGAAGACCATCCTCAAGAAGATCGTCCCCGAGGACGCGGGCGTCATCGTCCGTACCGCGGCGGAGGGTGCGAGCGAGGACGAGCTGCGCCGCGACGTCGAGCGGCTGCAGCAGCAGTGGGAGGACATCCAGAAGAAGTCGAAGAGCACCGGCAGTTCCAACGCGCCGACGCTGCTCTACGGCGAGCCCGACATGACTGTCCGGGTCGTCCGCGACATCTTCAACGAGGACTTCTCCAAGGTCATCGTCAGCGGTGACGACGCGTGGGACACCATCCACGGTTACGTCTCGCACGTGGCGCCGGACCTGACGGACCGTCTGTCGCGGTGGACCTCCGAGGTCGACATCTTCGCGACCTACCGGATCGACGAGCAGCTGATGAAGGCGCTGGACCGGAAGGTCTATCTGCCGAGCGGCGGCTCGCTGGTGATCGACAAGACCGAGGCGATGGTCGTCGTCGACGTCAACACCGGCAAGTTCACCGGTCAGGGCGGCAACCTCGAAGAGACCGTCACCAAGAACAACCTGGAGGCGGCCGAGGAGATCGTGCGCCAGCTGCGGCTGCGCGACCTCGGCGGCATCGTCGTCGTCGACTTCATCGACATGGTGCTGGAGTCCAACCGGGACCTGGTGCTGCGGCGCCTGCTGGAGTGCCTGGGACGCGACCGTACGAAGCACCAGGTCGCCGAGGTCACCTCGCTGGGCCTGGTCCAGATGACCCGCAAGCGGGTGGGCCAGGGGCTGCTGGAGTCCTTCTCCGAGACCTGTGTCCACTGCAACGGGCGCGGCGTGATCGTGCACATGGAGCAGCCGACCTCGGTCGGTGGCGGCGGCAACGGCAAGCGTTCCAAGAAGCGCGGCCGGGGCGGCGTGGACCACGAGCACGTGATCGAGGCCGAGACAGAGGCCGAGACAGAGGTCGAGGCAGAGGTCGAGACCGAGGCTGAGGTGGCTGCCGAGGTGGCCGCTCCGGTGGCGCTGCCCGAGCCGGAGTTCGTCCCGGACGAGGAGCTGTACAGCAGCCCGGCCGAGGCCGAGGCGGCCGCCTCGCGCGGCCGTGGCCGGCGCCGCGCGACTCGTAAGGCATCGGCCCCGGCCGGCGCCCCGAAGGCTGCGGCAGCACCCGCGCCGGTCATCGAGCCGGAGCCGGAACCGGTCGTGGCCGCGGAGCCCGAGCCGGTTGCCGAGGCCGCTCCTCAGGGCCGTACGCGCCGTCGGGCGACCCGCAAGGCGACCGCCCCGGCGGGCTCGCCGGCCGTGTCCGAGCAGGTCGGGGAACCGGCGCAGGCGGCGACCGAGGTCGTCGAGGCACCGATCGTCATCGAGGTCCCGGTCGTTGTCGAGGCCCCGGTTGTCATCGAGGCCCCGCAGCCCGAGGCGGCACCCGAGGAGGTGGCCCCCGAGGAGGTGGCCCCCGAGGCCGCCCCGCCGCGTGCCCGCCGCCGGGTGACCCGCAAGGTCACCGCCCCCGCAGGCTCGCCCGCAGGTGCGGACGGCGCAGAGGTCGTCGTGGTGACCGCTTCCACCGAGCCGAAGCCCGACACCGAGCCGTCCGGGGCACCGGAGGCACCGGAGGCACCGGAGGCCGCGGAAGCGGAGGCCCCGGCCAAGAAGGCGGCGCGCAAGACCGCGAAGAAGGCCACCGCCAAGAAGGCAGCCACCAAGAAGACGGCTGCCAAGAAGACCGCCGCGAAGAAGACGACGGCCAAGAAGGCGACGGCGAAGAAGACGGTCGCTGCCGAGCAGTCGCCGAAGTCCTCGGTCTCGGCCGACACCGAGAGCTGATCAGTACCCGGCGAAGCAGGTAAAGAGGTGCGGTTCCCTTCGGGGGCCGCACCTCTTTCGCGTGCGGGGCCCGGCCGTGGGGGCGTGCGGGGCGCGTCTCTTTGCGCGTAACCTCAATGAAACCCCCTGTGAAAATCCTGATAATGTGACGCGGCTGCCGCCTGATGTGTCGTTCCGAAGAATGCTGATCGGCGCGTCGGCCCGCTTCACACAGGACAAATCAGCCTTATGCCCCTTGTGTGCAGCCCCTGGGGCAAAACGGCGAATTACGCGCAATATATTGGTACACAATCGGCCATGCGCCGGGGCGGCGGAGCCTCATCCTGCGTTCGTATGCCCCTGGAGTCATCGCCGGTCACAGCTCTTGTGGTGTTCAAGGAGGATGTCCATGTCGAGCGACAACAGGGAAGCGATCCCTGCTGCCCGGCCGGTGATCGGTGAGGAAGAGATCGAGGCCGTGGTACGCGTACTGCGCAGCGGTCGTGTGGTGCAGGGACCGGAGGTCGCGGCCTTCGAGGGGGGCTTCTCGGAGCTGGTCGACGGACGTCACTGCGTCGCGGTCAACTCGGGCACCTCGGCCCTCCACCTCCTGCTTCTCGCCCTGGGGATCGGTCCCGGCGACGAGGTCATCGTCCCGTCGTTCTCCTTCGCGGCCTCCGCCAACGCGGTCCGCCTGGCCGGAGCCGACGTGGTCTTCGCGGACATCGAGCCGGGCAGCTTCGGTCTCGACCCGGCCGCGGTCGAGGCCGCCATCACGACCCGCACGGCCGCGATCATGCCCGTCCACCTGTACGGTCACCCGGCCGCGATGGACGCACTGATGCCGATCGCGCGGAAGCACGGTCTCGCGGTCGTCGAGGACGCCTGCCAGGCGCACACCGCGGCGTTGGGCGGCACACCGGTCGGCGCCTTCGGCTCCGGCGGCACCTTCAGCTTCTACCCCACCAAGAACATGCACTCCCTCGAAGGCGGCATGGTCACCACCGCCGACGCCGAGGTCGCGCGAACCCTCAGGCTGCTGCGCAATCAGGGCATGGAGCAGCGGTACGCCAACGAGATCGTCGGCGCCAACATGCGCATGACGGACGTGTCCGCCGCCGTCGGACGCGTACAGCTGGCAAAGGTGCTCGGCTGGACCGAGCAGCGGCGCGCCAATGCCGCGTACCTCGACCAGCACATCACCGCGCCGAACGTCACCGTCCCGCCCGTCGCCGACGGTGCACGCCACGTTTACCACCAGTACACCATCCGGGTGCAGGGTGACCGTGACGCCGCCATGGCCAGGCTGAGCGAGGCGGGTATCGGCAACGCCGTGTACTACCCGACTCCGATCCACCGGCTGAAGCCGTACTGGGAGCCCGACCAGAAGGCGGGCCGGATCTGGGACCTGCCGGAGACCGAGCGCGCCGCTGCCGAGGTCGTCTCGCTGCCCGTGCATCCCTCGCTGTCGTCGGATGACCTGGACCGCATCGTCGGCGCCGTGAACTCGCTGGGAGAGATGCAGTGACCGCAGGACTGAGAGCCGGCCTGATCGGCCTCGGATCGATGGGCCGCCACCACGCCCGTGTGCTGGCCGGCCTGGAGGAAGTACAGCTGGTCGGCGTCGTCGACCCGATGGGGGACAAGAACGGCTGGGCGCAGGGCGCCCCCGTACTGTCCACGGTCGACGAACTGATCTCCCTCGGTCTCGACTACGCGGTCGTGGCCTGCCCCACCGCGCTGCACGAGGAAGTCGGCCTCCAGCTCGCCGAGGCCGGTGTCTGCGCCCTGATCGAGAAGCCGGTGGCCGACACCGTGGCGGGCGCCCGGCGCCTGGTCGAGGCCTTCGAGTCGCGCGGTCTGGTTGCGGGTGTCGGCCACATCGAGCGCTGCAACCCGGCACTGCGGTCGCTGCGCTCCCGACTGGAGGCGGGGGAGCTGGGCGAGGTCTTCCAGGTCGTCACCCGCAGGCAGGGCCCGTTCCCGCACCGCATCGCCGATGTCGGCGTGGTCAAGGACCTCGCCACCCACGACATCGACCTGACCGGCTGGGTGACGGGTCAGACCTACACGTCGATCTCCGCCCACACCGTGTCGAAGTCCGGCCGCCCGCACGAGGACATGGTCTCCGCCGTGGGCCGGCTCTCCGACGGAACCATGGTCAACCACCTGGTCAACTGGCTGAGCCCGCTCAAGGAACGCTTCACCTCCGTCACCGGTGAGCGCGGCACCTTCATCGCCGACACCCTCACCGCCGACCTCACCTTCCACTCGAACGCCGCGGTGGCCACCGAGTGGGAGGCGCTCCAGGCCTTCCGCGGTGTGTCCGAGGGCGACATGATCCGCTACGCGATCCCGAAGCGCGAGCCGCTGCTGGTGGAGCACGAGCTCTTCAGGGACGCTGTGCGCGGCATCTCGCAGGACATCTGCACACTGCGGGAGGGCCTGCGCACGGTGGAAGTCGCCGCAGCGGTACTGGAATCGGCGAGCAGCGGACGAACAATGCAGCTGACGGATAATCACAAGCCGAGATCCGATGGGGAGAGATGACCACACCTGACGTCACCGTTGTGGTAGCCGTCTTCAACACTATGCCTTACCTCACCGAGTGTCTGAACTCGCTCGTTGGGCAGTCCATCGGCCTCGACCGGCTGGAGGTCGTGGCGGTCGACGACGGTTCGACGGACGACAGCGGCGCCGAGCTCGACCGCTTCGCCGAGCGTTACCCCGGTACGGTCAAGGTCCTTCACCAGCCCAACTCCGGCGGCCCGGCGATGCCGAGCAACCGGGCGCTGGAGCTCGCCACCGGCCGGTACGTCTACTTCATCGGCTCCGACGACTACCTCGGCGAGGAGGCGTTGGAGCGGATGGTGACCTGCGCCGACACCAACGACTCCGACGTCGTCATCGGCAAGATGGTCGGCACCAACGGCCGGTACGTGCGTCAGTCGCTCTACAAGGCCAATGACTCCGACGTCAGTCTCTACGGCCCCGAGCTGCCCTTCGCGCTGGCCAACACCAAGCTCTTCCGCCGAGACCTCGTGGAGCGGTACAAGCTGCGTTTCCCCGAGGACGTGCCGGTCGGCAGCGACCAGCCCTTCACCATCGAGGCGTGCGTCCGCGCCCGCAAGATATCCGTTGTCGCCGACTACACCTGCTACTACGCGGTGAAGCGCGGAGACGCCAGCAACATCACTTACCGCGCCGACCATCTGGCACGACTGCGCTGCACCGGCGTGATCATGGACCACGCGGCCGGGCTGATCGAGGCCGGGCCGAACCGGGACGCCGTCTTCAAGCGCCACTTCACCTGGGAGCTCTCCAAGCTCATCCAGGACGACTTCGTCGGACTCGACGACGAGACGAAGCGGGACATCTGCGCCGGCGTCACCCGGCTCGCCGACACCTATCTGACGGACCCGCTGAGCGATTCGCTCCCGGTCAAACTGCGGGCGAGGCTCAGGCTCGCGCAGCGCGGCGCCGTCGACGAGCTCTGCCGTGCGATCAGCGAAGAGGCCGAACACGGTGCTCCCCCCTTCCACCTGGAGGACGGCCGGGCCTTCGCCCGCTACCCCGGCTTCCGTGACGCCGGCCTGGAACTCCCCGACCGCTGCTTCGAACTGGTCGGGGAGATCGTCCCCGGACGGCTTGCCAACAAGACCGAGCTCATCGAGTCGGAGTGGGTGCAGAACGGCGAGGAGCTGGCACTCGCGCTCACGGTACGGGTGGGCGTCGTCGGCGACACCGGCTCCGCGGTCGTTCGTCTCGTCGAGGGCGCCATGCCCAAGAGCGCCGACAAGCCGCGCGCCCGACGCCTGCCGGACAAACACGATCTGCCCCCGGCGCAGGGGGAGTTCACCCGGGAGACGGCGTCCGACGGCAACTCCACCCTGGTCCGGGCCCTGATCCCGCTCGCGCCCCGCAAGGCCAAGCGTGGGGTGCGGGTCTTCGTGGATGTGGCCGGAGGGACGTACGAGATTCCGGTACGCGGCGACGGAAAGCCCATGCCGCTGGCCCGCAGATGGCACAGCGAGGTGGACCCGTACCGTGCCGCGGCGCATCTCAACACCAAGGGGCGCGTGGTGATCAGCACCGGTCCGCTCCACCCGCCCAAGACATCGCTGGGCTCGCGGCTGCGATCCCGACTGACCGGCGCCATGCGCTCCAAGAGGAAGTAACCATGAACATCTGTGTAGTCGCCCTCGGCAAGATCGGTCTGCCGCTCGCCGTGCAGTTCGCCGCCAAGGGCCACCGGGTGATCGGCGCCGACGTCAACGAGAAGGTCGTCGAGCTGGTCAACGAAGGCGTCGAGCCGTTCCCCGGTGAGCACGACCTCGACGTCAAGCTCAAGGAGACCGTCGGGGCGGGGCTGCTGACCGCGACGACGGACACCACGTCCGCGGTCGCGCAGTCCGAGGCCGTCGTGGTCGTCGTACCCCTCTTCGTGGATGGCGAGGGCACGCCGGACTTCGGCTGGATGGACTCCGCGACCAAGGCGATCGCCGCCGGTCTCAAGCCCGGCACCCTGGTCAGCTACGAGACCACGCTGCCGGTCGGCACCACCCGTACCCGCTGGGCGCCGATGCTCGAAGAGGGCGCCGGCCTCAAGGCCGGCGAGGACTTCCACCTGGTGTTCTCCCCGGAGCGGGTGCTCACCGGCCGGGTCTTCGCGGACCTGCGCCGCTACCCGAAGCTGGTCGGTGGGATCGACGAGGCATCGGCCGCGCACGGTGTGTCGTTCTACGAGTCGGTCCTGGACTTTGACAACCGTACGGACCTGCCGCGCCCCAACGGCGTCTGGGACCTGGGCACTTCGGAGGCGTCCGAGCTGGCCAAGCTCGCCGAGACGACCTACCGCGATGTCAACATCGGTCTCGCGAACCAGTTCGCCCGCTTCGCCGACCAGCAGAACATCGATGTCCTCAAGGTCATCGAGGCCTGCAACTCCCAGCCGTACAGCCATATCCACCAGCCGGGCATCGCGGTCGGCGGCCACTGCATCCCGATCTACCCGCGGATGTACCTCTGGAACGACCCCTCGGCCACCGTGGTGCGTTCGGCGCGCGAGGCCAACGCGGCCATGCCGGAGTACGCGGTCGACCTGCTCGCCGCCGCCTACGGCGACCTGGACGGGGCGGGCGTGCTGGTGCTGGGCGCGGCCTACCGCGGCGGCGTGAAGGAGACGGCCTTCTCCGGCGTCTTCCCGACCGTCGAGGCGCTGAAGGCGCGCGGCGCGGTGCCGTACGTCTCGGACCCGATGTACACGGCCGAGGAACTGACCGCGCACGGCCTCGTCCCGCACGAGGGCCAGACCGTCACCGCAGCGATCCTCCAGGCCGACCACGCCGAGTACCGCGAGCTGGCCGCCGCCGACCTGCCGGACGTCCGCGTCCTGGTCGACGGCCGCCGCACGACGGACCCGGCCAACTGGGCGGGCGTCCGCCGCGTTGTCATCGGCGGCTGACGATGACCTGGCTGATCACCGGCGGGGCCGGCTACATCGGATCTCATGTGGTCAAGGAGATGGCGAGCCGGGAGCCCGTCGTCGTCTTCGACGACCTCAGCACCGGCCGGGCCGAGCGGTTGCCGGAAGGAGTACCGCTGGTCGTGGGCTCGGTCCTGGACCGGGAACTGCTCGACCAGGTCCTGGCCGGCCGCGGGGTGACCGGCATCGTGCACATCGCGGGCAAGAAGCAGGTCGCCGAGTCCGTCGAACGTCCGCTTCACTACTACCGCGAGAACGTCGACGGACTGCGCACCCTGCTGGAGGCAGCGGCCTCCGCCGGTGTCGGCCGTTTCCTCTTCTCCTCGTCGGCGGCGGTCTACGGCATGCCCGATGTCGACCTGGTGACAGAGGAGACCCCGTGTCGGCCGCTCAGCCCGTACGGGGAGACGAAGCTGGCCGGGGAATGGATGGTCGCCGCGGCCGGCCGGGCGCACGGTATGGCCACGGCGTCACTGCGCTACTTCAACGTGGCCGGAGCCGCTTCGCCGGAGCTGGGCGACGACGGGGTCTTCAATCTGGTCCCCATGGTCTTCGAACGCATCATGGCCGACGAGTCGCCCCGCATCTTCGGCGACGACTACTCGACACCGGATGGCACCTGTGTCCGCGACTACGTTCACGTCGCGGACATCGCCTCTGCCCATGCAGCCGCCGCCCACCGTCTGACCCGGGATCCGTCCGCGGAGCTGGTCCTGAACATCGGCCGGGGCGAGGGCGCCTCCGTTGCCGAGATGATCGACATCATCCTGGACGTCACCGGCCGCACCGGCCTTCCCGCGGTCACCGAGGCCCGTAGGCCCGGCGACCCGGCCCGGGTGGTTGCGTCCGTGGACGGCATCGGCAAGGAGCTGGACTGGTCGGCTCGGCACGGCATACGCACCATGATTGAGTCGGCCTGGGCGGGTTGGTGCCTCCGGCACGGGCGGCCTGCCTCGACGTGAAGTACCGCCGCCCGGCCGACCCGGTTACGAGGCGCCACGGAGAACAACCCCGATACTCAGTAGAACAGGAATGACTGAAGTGCCAGGCATGGACGAGCGAAGCGGACCCCGTCCGCATCTGCTGTATTTCGCCATCGGGTTTCCCCCCGCCGCGAAGAGTTCCGCGTTCCGAATGAGGGAGACCGCCAACCAGTTCGCCGCTGCGGGGTGGGACGTCACCGTGGTCACGATCGCGGAGCAGTCCTGGCTCCGTGACTCCGGCGTGGACCACACGCTCTCGGAGTCCGTGGACAAGCACGTCAGGGTCGTGGAGCTGCCGCTGTCGCGGGCCGACCTGGAGACGGACATTCGTCTGTACTCCGAGGATCGTGCCCTCGACCCGGGCAAGTGGCTGAAGAGCTACCGAGCCGAGGTACTCAAGAGCTTCCCCGAACCGGTCTTCGGGGGCTGGCGCGGAGCTCTGGAACAGGCCGCGCTCGACCTGCATCGCGAGCGGCCGGCCGATCTCGCCCTGGCCAGTTGTGTGCCGTACGTTCAGCTCGCCGCCGTCCGCAGGCTCTGGGACGAGCACCAGGTTCCGTACGCCGTGGACTTCCGCGACGGCTGGTCCCTGGACGTCATCGACGGCGTCGAGGCGTTTCCCAAGGACTCCGAGGCCGGGCGCTGGGAGCTGAGCCTGCTGGAGCACGCTCTGTCACTCTGGGTGGTCAACGACCAGATCGCTGACTTCTACCGCGCCCGCTACCCCGAGCACGCCGACCGTGTCCACGTGGTGCGCAACGGCTACGATCGGGACAGCGTGCCCCGGCCGCCGGACCGCGCAGCCGACGAGAGCGGCCTGGTCTTCGGTCACCTGGGCACGGTCAGCTTCTCCGTACCGCTGTTGGAGTCGGTGCTCGCCGCGTGGAAGACCGCGCGCAGCCGGGAACCGCTCCTCTCCGACGCCCGGTTCGAAGTGCGCGGACACATCGGTGCCGGAGCCAACCGCGAGGCCAACCGGCACATCGAGGTGCTCCGCAGCGCGGCCGACGACGGCGTGGTCGTGGGCGGTCCGGTACCGAAGGCAGAGGTCGCCAGTGTCTACGCCGCGTGGGACGCGCTGGTGCTCGTGATCATCGGCGGCCCGTACATGACTTCCGGCAAGGTCTACGAATACATGGCCACCGGACTGCCGGTCGTTTCCATGCACGCGGCGGACCACGACGCCTCACGGCTGCTGGACGGTCACCCGCTGTGGACCGGCCCCCGCGGACTGGACGAGGAACAACTGGCCGACGCGTTCTGCGAGGCTGCCCGCATGGCGGTGGAAGCCTCGCCCGAACAACGCGACGCCGCCCGTGACCACGGAACCGCTTACGCCCGTGATTCCCTGATGGCAACCGCCGTACAGCGTCTGACCGCTGTGGCACTCGGCCGGCAGCCCGTACTTTCCGGAGGTCCCGGCGCATGACCGACGTAGTGATGATCGCGAGCTCGACACCCCGTCCGGCCGTGATCACAGCCGCCCTGGAGACATACCGGGAACTGGGCGCCCGGGTTCATCTGGTCGGCAGCTTCAAGTCCGGCGAGATGGAGGCAGACCTGGGCTGGACCACCCTGCACAAGGTGCCTGCCCGCAGCTCGGCGGGTAAGCACGAGTTGCGCAAGACGGAAGCGATGCCCGCCGCCGAGCGGCTCTGGTTCCACCTTGAGCACGACCCGGCCGCCCGTGCGGCCCTGCGCACCGCCGACGTGGTTGTCGCGCTCGACAACCGCGCCGTCTACAGCGCCTGGCGCGTCGCCCAGTTCCGGCGCACGCCGGAGGTGTGCTTCGGGATCGCCGCTGGCCTGCGGGCCGTGGAACGGGGGCGGGAGCGGGTCGGTGAGGCTCTGCCCGAGCACGCGCCGAGCCCGGTGGCCGTGGCCACCGATGGGCTGCGGCGTCGGCTGCGAGGTCTGCCTGCTGATCTGCTGCGTAACGCCACCGGGCCGCTCACCCTGCGCAGCCGGGTCGGTGCCCGGGCCTGGCGTGCCGCCGTTTCCGCACCGGGTGTCCCCGACACCCTGCGCATGGCGGCCGCCGAGCAGGTTGTCGAGGGCATGTGGCTGGCCGGACGCCAGTCCGGAGCACTCGTCACTGCCCGTGCGGCCGCCGGGAAACTTTCCGACCCGGCCATAAGAGCCCGCCTGCTGAACGACGTGGCGTGGAGAGGCATCCGGAGCGGCCGGACTCCCGGCAACCTCGCCGACGCGGTCGGGGCCCACCTGGATCTGGCCGACGCGCATCATGCGGCCGGCGACCCGGCCGAGGCGTCCAAGGCCCTCCTGGAGGCCATGAAACTGGCCTTTCACCGCGTCGTCCATATCGACCAGGTCACCAGCCCTCTGGCCGCGGACCCGGCCGGGTTCACCGCCCGGTTCAGGAAGTCGGCGGCGGCCCGCGCCACGGTCGAGGCGAAGGGCAGGCTGAGCCCGGCCGCCGCCCCGCCGGAGGACCGACCGCTGCGGCTGCTCGTGGCCACCACTGCCAACGCGAACTTCCTGCACCTCATCCGGTCCCACTACGAGGCCAACCCGGACGTCGAGTTGAGGTTCCTCGACATGGCCGAACACCCGGGTATGAAGCGGCTCAACGGCGCTCCCCAACGCCACATCGAGCACCGGCTCGGCGGTGACCCGCTCTTCGCGCACGCCGCCGAGCAACAGCTGAGGCCTTATCTGGACTGGGCCGACACCGTGTTCGTGGACTGGTGCGTGGCTCCGGCAGCTCTCTTCACCGCGATCGACCCGGGCGACACGAGGATTATTGTCCGGCTGCACAGTTACGAGGCGTTCTCGCGGTGGCCCCACATGATGGACTTCTCGCGCGTGGACGACCTGGTGTTCGTCGCGGACCACATCCGGGATCTGGCGACGGCCTCCATTCCCGGGCTCAGCGGGGAGCGAGCCCCCCGCACGCATGTGATCGACAACGGCATGGATCTGGCCAACTTCCGACGCATGAAGGACCCATCCACCCGGTTCAACCTGGGTCTGGTCGGCATCGGACAGGTCGCGAAGGACCCGCTCTGGGCCCTGACCGTCCTCAACCAACTGCGTGAGCAGGACGAGCGCTACCGTCTGATTCTGATCGGCGGGGATATGAGCAAGCCGAGCAACGCGGCCAAGGCGTACTCACGGAAGCTGGAGAAGGCTCTCAAGCCCCTGGTGGAGAACGGAGCAGTTGTACGGGTCGGCTCGACCGACGATGTTGCCGGGAATCTGGAGGACGTCGGCGTCATTCTAAGCACTTCGGTACGCGAGGGCTGCCACGTGGGGCTCATGGAGGGGGCGGCCAGCGGTGCCGTCCCCGTGGTCCGCGACTGGCCGTTTTTCGCCGATGGCAAGCATGGTGCCGGGACTCTCTATCCGGCCGAGTGGGTCGTGGGTACTCCCGAGGAGGCAGTCGAACGTGTGCTTGCCCTCACGGCCTCCGACGAGAGCTGGCGCAACGCCGGAAAGCTGGCCACCGAACATGCGCTGACCACCTGGGACTGGCCGGTCGTCCGCCTGGACTTCGACCGGTTGCTCTTCAGTCGTTAGAGTCCACGACCGTGCGCAGGGGCCAGGGCCCGGTTCATTACCGGGCCGCGGCCCCTGCCGCTTCCTGTCTGGCCGCAGAGAGCCGCCGGGCAGGAATGCGGCCCGGCTCGGCGTTCCGTGAGTACCCCGTCCTTCTCCTCGTACAGCGCACCGGTCTGCGGGCACTCCCACACGTCCGGCTCACCCTCGCGCGCCACCAGTCGGACCCCGCTACGCCCCACCCAGCCGATCTGCCGGGCAGGTACCCCGACAGCCAGCGCGAAGTCCAGGACATCCTTGGTGACCACGGCCCCGGCCGCCACCATGGCCCACCGGCCAGCCCGTACCGGGGCGACACACACGGACCGCGCACCGAGTGAGGCACCCTCGGCGACCTTCACTCCGACGGCCTCCCAGTCGCCGCCGCGCTTCTGCCTGCCGTCAGAATCGACCGATCGCGGGTTGTGGCCGTTGGTGAGGACCACGGCTGGCCCGACGAAGACGCCGTCACCGAGTTCGGCGGGTTCGTACACGAGGGCGTAGTTCTGCAGCTTGACGTTGTTGCCGATCCGTACGCCCGTGCCGACGTACGCGCCGCGGCCGACTACGCAACGGGCCTTGACCCCGAATTGTGACGCTGAATCCGGACCCCGCGACGAGCAGGAAGCCGCACAGGACTGGGTGCTTCGCCATACCGGGCGCACCGGCCACATCCTCTTCAGACGCGTCGTCACCGACCACGCCAAGGTCACTTTCGTTGAGTAGTCGGCCATCAGCCACGACGTATCGCCGAGGCGGGATGGGTCCAACATCTTTTCTATGTCTTCAAGGTGACCGCTGACGCGGGTCGCGCGCGGCACGGCCGCCCACTCGGCCCGCTTTCGGCTCCTCCACCGCGGGCGGCCGGCGGTCAGGGCGCGCGAAAACGCGCAGCGGATCACCGGAAGCACGGAGAAGGTCGGACGCGCCCACACAGCCGAAGTCGCGGAACACTTTTCACGCCGACCGCGTCGCCACCGTCGGTCACCGGCGCTTCACCGTCGTCAAACCCAACGCGTCATCGTGCTGACCCTGCTTCCGTAAGGCTATGGAGTGCGCTCCGTCAGCACCCCGGCCTTCTCCTCGTACAGCGCACCGGTCTGCGGGCATTCCCAGACGTCCTGCTCGCCATCGCGCGCCACGAGCTTCACGCCTGCACGGCCCACCCAACCGACCTGTCGGGCCGGGACACCGACTACCAGAGCGAAGTCCGGGACATCGCGGGTGACCACTGCGCCGGCCGCGACCATTGCCCAGCGGCCGATGTGGACCGGGGCGACGCACACCGAGCGGGCGCCGACTGAGGCGCCCTCGGCGACCTTGACGCCGACGGCCTCCCAGTCACCGCCGCGCTTCTGCTTGCCGTCGGGGTCGACGGAGCGTGGGTTGTGGTCGTTGGTGAAGACCGCTGCCGGGCCGACAAAGACGCCGTCGGCGAGTTCGGCCGGCTCGTACACGAGGGCGTAGTTCTGCAGCTTGACGTTGTTGCCGATCTGGACGCCGGTGCCGACATAGGCACCGCGGCCGACCACGCAGCCCTCCCCGAGGCGGGCCCCTTCGCGGATCTGGGCGAGCTCCCAGACGCTGCTCCCGGCCCCGATCTCGGCGGAGTCGTCGACCTGGGCGGTGGGCTGGACCCTGTAATTCACTGAACGTCTGCCTCTCCGAGTACGTCGTCGATTGGTGAGCCTACGTCGTTCCCGGGCCCACTGATCAGGAGGTGACCGCGCCAAGGGTCGAGGGAGCATGTCGTGGTCTGCCGGAGCACAGGAATCCCCAGGGCTGTGGGATTCCGCATCAGCACCCCAGAACAGTCGGTCAACTCTGTGTGTCAGCGGATGCGCGATGGCCGGGCCGGTCCGCGGGGGTCCGGTTTGACCGCCGGTGTGCGGCCCCGTAATCTTGTCCATCGGCGTGTTTCCCATGCGCGCCCACCCCTGAGCACATTCCTCCTGCTGGATCCGTCCGTCAGGAGAGGCCGCTCATCCTTCCGGATCGTCGCGGGCTTCGGCCTGTGCGGGCGGCTGGCATCAGGGGATCCGTTCCGAGCGAGAGAGAGATCCGCGTGTACGCCATCGTGCGCAGCGGTGGCCGCCAGCACAAGGTTGCTGTCGGTGACATCGTTGAGGTTGACAAGATTTCCACTGCCCAGGTTGGCGACACGGTCGAGCTCTCGACCCTGCTCGTGGTCGACGGCGACGCCGTGACCAGCGACCCGTGGGTGCTGGCCGGGATCAAGGTCCAGGCCGAGGTCGTGGACCACCACAAGGGCGCGAAGATCGACATCCTTCGCTACAAGAACAAGACCGGCTACCGCCGTCGCCAGGGTCACCGCCAGCAGTACACGGCGATCAAGGTCACCGGTATCCCCGCGGCTGCGAAGTAAGGGACTGAGGAGACATGGCACACAAGAAGGGCGCATCGTCCACCCGGAACGGGCGCGATTCCAATGCTCAGCGGCTCGGCGTGAAGCGCTTCGGCGGTCAGGCCGTCAACGCCGGTGAGATCCTGGTCCGCCAGCGCGGCACCCACTTCCACCCGGGCACGGGCGTCGGCCGTGGCGGCGACGACACGCTGTTCGCACTCGCCGCCGGTGCGGTCGAGTTCGGCACGCACCGTGGCCGCAAGGTCGTGAACATCGTTCCGATCGCCGGCTGACTTTCGGCGCTCGTCGAGCGGTTTCTGCGGAGGCGGACCTCACTTCCCGTACGGGAAGCGGGTCCGCCTTTCGCGTGTTTCTCCCATGAGAGACGGCTTTCTCCCACGTGGGGACAGCGCGAGTGAGACATTTCTGCATGTATGTAACTGGAGGTTCCAACCATGACCACCTTCGTGGACCGCGTCGATCTGTATGTCGCCGCGGGTAACGGGGGCCACGGCTGCGCCTCCGTTCACCGTGAGAAGTTCAAACCGCTCGGCGGTCCGGACGGCGGCAACGGCGGCCGTGGCGGCGATGTGACCCTGGTCGTCGACCAGTCCGTCACCACGCTCCTCGACTATCACCACAGCCCCCACCGCAAGGCCACCAACGGCCAGCCCGGCGCGGGCGACAACCGTTCCGGCAAGGACGGGCAGGACCTGGTCCTGCCCGTGCCCGACGGCACGGTCGTGCTCGACCGGAACGGCAACGTACTGGCGGACCTGGTCGGCCAGGGCACCACGTTCGTAGCGGGCCAGGGCGGCCGCGGCGGCCTCGGCAACGCCGCGCTGGCCTCCGCCCGCCGCAAGGCCCCCGGCTTCGCGCTGCTCGGCGAGCCCGGTGAGGACCGCGACATCGTCCTGGAGCTCAAGACCGTCGCCGATGTCGCGCTGGTGGGCTACCCGAGCGCCGGCAAGTCCTCGCTGATCTCCGTCCTGTCGGCGGCCAAGCCGAAGATCGCCGACTACCCGTTCACGACCCTCGTGCCGAACCTCGGCGTGGTCACCGCGGGCAGCACCGTCTACACCATCGCCGACGTCCCGGGCCTGATCCCGGGCGCCAGCCAGGGACGCGGCCTCGGCCTGGAGTTCCTGCGGCACGTGGAGCGCTGCTCGGTGCTCGTACACGTACTGGACACCGCGACGCTGGAATCCGACCGCGACCCGGTCTCCGACCTCGACATGATCGAGGAGGAGCTGAAGCAGTACGGCGGCCTGGAGGACCGGCCCCGCATCGTCGTCCTCAACAAGATCGACATCCCGGACGGCCATGACCTCGCCGACATGATCCGTCCCGACCTGGAGGCGCGCGGCTACCGCGTCTTCGAGGCGTCGGCCGTCGCGCGTACCGGTCTGAAGGAGCTCTCCTTCGCGCTCGCGGGCATCGTCGCCGAGGCGCGCGCCGCCAAGCCCGTGGAGGTGGCGACCCGGATCGTCATCCGTCCGAAGGCCGTCGACGACGCGGGCTTCACCGTCACGCTGGAGGAGGACGGCATCTACCGGGTGCGCGGCGAGAAGCCGGAGCGCTGGGTCCGGCAGACGGACTTCAACAACGACGAGGCCGTCGGCTACCTGGCGGACCGCCTCAACCGTCTCGGCGTCGAGGCCGAACTGATGAAGGCCGGCGCCCGTGCGGGTGACGGCGTGGCCATCGGCGCCGAGGACAACGCGGTCGTCTTCGACTGGGAGCCGACCATGGCGGCGGGTGCGGAGATGCTCGGCCGGCGTGGCGAGGACCACCGCCTCGAAGCGCCGCGCCCGGCGGCACAGCGCCGTCGCGACCGCGAGGCCGAACGCGACGAGGTGCAGCGCGAGTTCGACGACTTCAACCCGTTCTAGACCGTGTGCCGGCCGCCGGACGGGCTTGTTCCGCAAGCCCGTCCGGCGGCCGGGCGTGCCCTCGGAGTCACGCAAATGGTGAAGCGATGCCTGCTCAAGGGTGATTCATGCCGCTCAACCGTGTGGCGTCGATCACTCGGTCAGGAAGCGCTGATTCCGGTATTCGCCCTGATCGCAGGGCAACAGAAGGTGTCGCCACGGCATGCAGCAGCCGACGTCCGCCTTGCGAGACGGTAACGGAGAGTGCAACCATCGCTGTATCTCCCAGCCCTCAAGGTAGGTCGTCTGTGTCTGCTCAGCACATAGCCAAAGCCCGAACCACAGCAGTCGTGCTCGCCGGCGGCACCGGCCAGCGCGTGGGTCTGTCCATCCCCAAGCAGCTGCTGAAGATCGCGGGCAAGGCCGTCATCGAGCACACACTGTCGATCTTCCAGCAGGCCGACTCCATCGACGACATCATCGTGCTGATGGCGCCGGGCTATGTGCCCGACGTGGAGAAGATCGTCGCCAAGGCCGGACTGACCAAGGTCACCAGGGTGATCGAGGGCGGCTCCACCCGTAACGAGACCACCGAGCGTGCCATCGCGGCGCTCGGCGAGGGCCTGGCCGAGGGCGAGGACCGCAACGTCCTCTTCCACGACGCCGTGCGCCCCCTGCTCTCGCAGCGCGTCATCAAGGACTGCGTCGACGCCCTGGACCGCTACCAGGCCGTCGACGTCGCCATCCCGTCCGCGGACACGATCATCGTGACCCGCACCCATGGCGGCGACGGCGAGTTCATCACCGACGTGCCCGACCGCTCGCGGCTGCGCCGCGGCCAGACTCCGCAGGCCTTCAAGCTCTCCACCATCCGCAGGGCGTACGAGGTCGCCGCGGGCGACCCGAACTTCCAGGCCACCGACGACTGCTCGGTCGTCCTGAAGTACCTCCCCGACGTACCGATCTACGTCGTCGCGGGCGACGAGTACAACATGAAGGTGACCCAGCCGGTCGACGTCTTCATCGCGGACAAGCTCTTCCAGCTGGCCTCCACGGCCGTCCCGCAGCCGACCGACGACGCCGCCTACCGTGAGCTGCTCACCGGCAAGACCCTTGTCGTCTTCGGCGGCTCGTACGGCATCGGCGCGGACATCGCGACACTCGCCGAGTCCTACGGCGCCACCGTCTACGCCCTGGGCCGCTCCACCACCGGTACGCACGTGGAGAACCCGGAGCACATCGACGACGCGCTCTCCAAGGCGTACGCCGACACCGGCCGCGTCGACTACGTGATCAACACCGCGGGCGTCCTGCGCATCGGCAAGCTGGCCGAGACGGACAACACGACCATCCAGGAAGCGCTGAACGTCAACTACCTGGCACCCGTGCAGATCGCCCGTGCCTCGTACAAGTACCTCGCCGAGACCAAGGGCCAGCTGCTGCTCTACACCTCCAGCAGCTACACCCGGGGCCGCGCGGAGTACAGCCTCTACTCCTCGACCAAGGCCGCCATGGTCAACCTCACCCAGGCGCTCTCGGACGAGTGGGCGGGCGACGGAGTGCGGGTGAACTGCGTGAACCCCGAGCGGACCGCCACGCCGATGCGCACCAAGGCATTCGGCGACGAGCCCGCGGGCACGCTGCTCTCCTCCGAGGCGGTCGCCAGGACCTCCCTGGACGTCCTGCTCTCCGAGATGACCGGCCATGTCATCGACGTAAGGCAGCAGGACCCGACGCGTGGTGCATCCGAGGCATCGGACTTCGAACAGGCCCTGGCCGCTGTGCTGGATCGACAGGCCGATGTGTAATACTGCTTGACAATCGACTATTCGGACCCCTGCAAATCGCACTCAGCGTGTGCAGGGGTCCGAATTCGTGAAGCTCTGCCTTCACATTTCCCCCGCAAGGTAATCAGTCGGCATCCTCGGGAGCGGTACTTCGTGATTTCGAAAGCCATTCGCATGGCTCGAGTGGGCAGCGGTTCGGAGCTGGCCGCCGCTCTCCTCCTGGCTCTGGGATTCCCGTGCATAATGCTCGCGGCGATAATCCCCAATCTGTGGTTCTTCGCAGGCGCTGCCGCGGTGACCTATCTGGCCGATCAGTATCTGCATCACTGCGGCAGCTACCTGGTCAACCGGCTCGCCGCGGTCCGCGCAGGGCTCTCGATCCGCTTCCTGGTGCGCCAGCTGCTGCTGATCCTGCTGCTCTCCCGCATGGGGTACGGAGAGCAGACGCTCTTCTATGTGACGGTCGCCGGCCTGCTGGCCTTCTACGGGCTCCAGGCGCCGCAGACCGCGACGGTCACCCTCATCAAGCTCCGTCGCAAGCTCCCGGTGATCACGCGCAACGTCGACCTGGAGCAGGTGCGGATCCCGGACGCCCCGCCGGCGCTTCTGATGAACCGTTCCGCCGAGAAGATGCTCCACCTGGACGTCTTCGCGGTGGCGGGTGTGCTGGTCGCGATCGAGACCGGGGTGTTCGGCTTCGCCTACGCGGGCCTCGCCCTCACGCTGGTGTTCGCGGTCGGCTACCTCGCGGCGCTCGTCCCGTACATCCGTCCGAAGCGGCTCGTGGCCCCCGATGCCAAGGTGCTGGGCGCGGTGAGCACCTGGCTGCGCGAGTACCAGCCGGACGTGGCCCTCTACTTCTCCGGCTCCAAGGAATCGGCCTACCAGGTCAACATGTGGCTGGAGACCATGGCGCAGGTCGACGGGCGCCCGCTGATCCTGCTGCGTGAACGCGCGATACTGCCCCAGCTGAGCACGACAGCGGTGCCTGTGCTCTGTGTGCCCGGTGGCGTGCACCTGATGAATCTGGATCTCTCGTCGGTACGGGTCGCGCTCTACGCGGCCAACGTCGGCAAGAACATCCACCTGCTGCGGGTGCCGACGATGAAGCACGTCTTCATCGGCCACGGCGACAGCGACAAGCTCGCCAGCGTCAACCCGTACAGCAAGGCCTACGACGAGGTGTGGACCGCGGGCCGGGCAGGCCGTGACCGTTACGCGCTGGCCGATGTCGGTGTGCGCGACGAGGACATCGTCGAGGTGGGCCGCCCGCAGCTGGCCTCCATCAAGTCGTGGACCGGCGCGCCGAAGAACCCGATCCCGACCGTGCTGTACGCCCCCACCTGGGAGGGCTGGGACGACAACCCGGGCAACACCTCGCTGCTGCTGGCCGGCGAGAACATCGTCAAGCGGCTGCTGAACTCCGACAAGCCGGTGCGGCTCCTCTACAAGCCGCACCCCTTCACCGGTACCCGCAACGCCAAGGCCAAGGCCGTGCACCAGCGGATCACCGCGCTGATCGAGAAGGCCGCCGCCGAGCGTGCGGCCGACCCGCGCTGGGCGGGGGAATCGGCGGCGCTTCAGGCGGTGCAGGCCGAGGCGCGGGCCGAGCTGACCCGTATCGAGACGCGTATCGATACGCTGTCGAGCGGCGGTAACGTCGCCGGTGACGAGGCCGAGACGTCTCGCGACTCGCTGGCCGATCCGGCACGCGAGGCCGAGATCGCGCGGCTCAAGGACGAGTGGAACGCGGCCTCCTGGCGTGCGCTCGGCTGGTGGGAGCACAAGGTCATCACGGGCGCCCGGATGCGTCTGTACGACTGCTTCAACGAGTCCGACGCCATGGTCTCCGACATCTCCAGCGTGGTGTCGGACTTCATCGCGAGCGGCAAGCCGTACGCGGTCACCGATTCGGCCGCACTCGGTGAGGACGAGTTCCGCAGGCAGAACACCGCGGTCCGTGCTGCGGTCATCCTGTCCAATGCCGCTACCGAGCTGGACGCCCTGCTCGACGCGGTGGCGGATCCCGCCGCGGACACCCTGGCCGCCGACCGGCGCGAGCTGAAGGAGTACCTCCTCGGCCCGGACGAGCCCACCTCGATCGTGCAGTTCAACACGGCGGTGAAGGCGCTCGCGGCGAGGGCGGAGGCCCGGAACGCGGGCCTGGAGAGAAACCTCGGCGAACGTGTGAGCGGCTGAGAGCTCAGCTGGTTCGTTAACACGATCCACCCGGCCCGGCATAGCCCCATGAGGGTTGTGCCGGGCCTTTGTGATATGGGTCACTCCATCGGGTGTACGGTGCCGGGCAACCAACGTCAGGGGTTGCCTGTCTTCTGTTGATGTGAACGACATGCCAATTCCTGACGTAACTGTGATCATCGGCGCATATGAGGCGATGCCCTATCTCGTTCGCTGCCTCGAATCGGTGGAGGCGCAGAGCATAGGCGCCGACCGGATCGAGATCGTCGCGGTCGACGACGGTTCGACCGATGGCACCGGTGAGTATCTGGAGGAGTTCGCGGCCCGGTCCGCGGTTTCGACCAGGGTGGTCAGGCAGGCGAATTCCGGCGGCCCCAGCGGCCCGCGCAATGTGGGTCTCGAAATGGCGCGGGGCCGCTACGTCTTCTTCCTTGACGCGGACGACTACTTCGGTGACGAGGCGCTGGAGCGGATGGTCGCGAGGGCCGACCGGGCACACACCGACGTGGTGCTCGGCAAGGTGGTCGGGGTCAATCGCGGAGCGCCCCGGTCGATGTGGACGGCCACCAAGGACCGGGTGAACGTATACAACTCCAAGGTCATTTACACGCTGAGCGCACAGAAACTCTTCCGGCGTGAACTGCTGGAGCGGATAGGCCTGAGATTCGACGAGAAACTCAAGACCGGTGAGGACGCGCTCTTCACCATGGAGGCGTATCTGCGGGGCGCCGGAGTCTCCGTCATCTCCAATTACACCTGCTATTACCTGGTCGGCCGGGACGACGGAAAGCACGTCACCAAGAGCGGCACCTATGAATGGCGCTTCGACTCCATGAAGGCCATGATGGATCTCATTCACCGGCTCGAACCCGCCGGTCCGAAGCGTGACTTCCTGATGATCCGCCCCTTCACGGTCGGGATGCTGCAGCAGTTCGGCCCCAACTTCCTCCGGGACTCGCAGGAGGTCCGGCGCCACAAGATGGAGCTCGCGGCGCCGCTCATGGACATGTACTGGAACGAAGGCGTGGCGCGTCTGATCAAGGTCGCCGAGAGGCTGCGGCTGGCCGCCGTCGCGCGGGGCCGGTCCGATGTGCTGGTGGACCAGCTGACGTTCCTGAAGGAGAAGTCCGTTCCGGATGTGGTCGGTTCACGCAAGGGTGACAAGCTCTTCCTCGCCTACCCGCACTTCCGGGACCGGTCGAGCGGTCTCTCGAACTCCGATTTCGAGGTCACCGTGCCCGACTGGCACGACGGCAAGCGCATAGAGAAGCCCGAGGCCGTGGTCCGTAGGGCGTCACTGTCGCGGCGCGTCGTCCGGCGCGTGCGACGGGACGTACGGCGCTGGAAGTCGCGGATCACCACAGGCTGAGCAGTCGCGCCCCCTCCCACCCTGCTCCGGGCATGTGCACGTACCTCGACCACTGAGTTGACGCGCCACGAATCGCGCAGCAATTCTCAGTAAAGTTGCCATGCAGGTCGCAGCCGCGACAAGACCGATATCTCAACCATGAGGACTGGTCACGTGAAGGCTCTCGTACTGTCCGGAGGGGCGGGCACCCGCCTGCGTCCCATCACACACACCTCGGCCAAACAACTGGTGCCCGTGGCGAACAAGCCCGTGCTGTTCTACGGCCTGGAAGCCATTGCGGAAGCGGGCATCACCGAGGTCGGCATCATCGTGGGCGACACCGCCGAGGAGATCCGCGAGGCGGTCGGTGACGGTTCCCGGCTCGGCATCGAGGTCACGTACATCCCGCAGGACGAGCCGCTCGGCCTCGCCCACGCGGTGCTGATCGCGCGTGACTTCCTGGGGGACGACGACTTCGTCATGTACCTGGGCGACAACTTCATCGTCGGCGGGATCACCGGTCTGGTGGAGGAGTTCCGCGCGGACAGGCCCGATGCGCAGATCCTGCTGACCCAGGTGCCCAACCCGACCTCCTTCGGTGTCGCGGAGCTCGACGCCGACGGCCGGGTGGTGGCCCTGGAGGAGAAGCCGAAGGAGCCCAAGAGCGATCTGGCGCTCGTCGGCGTCTACCTCTTCACCCCCGCCGTCCACGAGGCCGTCCGCTCGATCGAGCCGTCCTGGCGCGGTGAACTGGAGATCACGCACGCCATCCAGTGGCTGATCGACCAGAAGCGCGACGTGCGCTCCACCACGATCCGCGGGTACTGGAAGGACACCGGCAACGTCACCGACATGCTGGAGGTCAACCGGAGCGTCCTGGAGGGCATCGAGCCGACCCACGAGGAGGCCGAGGTCGACGAGGACAGCGAGATCATCGGCCGGGTCCGGATCGAGGCGGGCGCCAAGGTCAGCGGCAGCCGCATCGTCGGGCCCGCGATCATCGGAGCCCGGTCGGTGATCAGCGGCGCGTACGTGGGCCCGTTCACCTCGGTCTCGGAGGACTGCCGGATCGAGGACAGCGAGATCGAGTACTCCATCGTTCTGCGGGGCGCCTCCATCTCCGGGGTCCGCCGCGTGGAGGCGTCGCTCATCGGCCGCGACGTCGAGGTGACCCCCGCGCCCCGTTCCCCGTCCGCCCACCGACTCGTACTCGGCGACCACAGCAAGGTGCAGATCTCCTCATGACCACGAACATCCTGGTGACCGGCGGTGCCGGCTTCATCGGCTCGCACTATGTCCGTACGGTGCTCGGCCCCGGGGGACCCGGCGACACCGCCGTCACCGTGCTCGACAAGCTCACCTACGCGGGCAACCCGGCCAACCTCGACGAGGTGCGCGACCACCCCGGTTTCGGGTTCGTGCAGGGCGACATCTGCGACCCGGAGCTGGTTGCCGAGCTGATGGCCGAGCACGACCAGGTGGTGCACTTCGCCGCCGAGTCCCATGTGGACCGCTCCATCGACGGCGGCGCCGAATTCGTCCGTACGAACGTCGTGGGCACCCACACCCTGGTCCACGCCGCGCACCTGGCCGGCATCAAGACCTTCGTGCACATCTCCACCGACGAGGTCTACGGCTCGATCGACGAGGGCTCCTGGCCCGAGACCGACCCGCTCGCGCCCAACTCGCCCTACTCCGCGGCCAAGGCGTCCAGCGACCTGATCGCTCTCTCCTACCACCGCACCCACGGCCTCGACGTGCGGGTGACCCGCTGCTCCAACAACTACGGGCACCACCACTTCCCCGAGAAGGTCATCCCGCTCTTCGTCACCAACCTGCTGGACGGCAAGTCCGTCCCGCTGTACGGCGACGGCGCCAACGTCCGCGACTGGCTGCACATCGACGACCACGTCCAGGGGATCGAACTGGTCCGTACGAAGGGCCGGGCCGGCGAGGTCTACAACATCGGCGGCGGCACCGAGCTCTCCAACAAGGAGCTCACCGGCCTGCTGCTGGACGCCTGCGGCGCCGACTGGGACACCGGCGTCACCTACGTCGAGGACCGCAAGGGCCACGACCGCCGCTACTCGGTCGACTGCACCAAGATCCGCGAGGAGCTCGGCTACGAGCCCCGCAAGGACTTTCGCACCGGTCTCGCCGAGACCGTGCAGTGGTACCGCGACAACCGCGCCTGGTGGGAGCCGCTGAAGGACCGGGCCGCGCTGTGAGCACCGTCTGGCTGGTCACCGGAGCCGCCGGGATGCTGGGCCGGGACGTCCTGGCCCGGCTCGCCGGCGAGGACGTCACCGTCGTCGCCGCTGACCGCGCGGCCATGGACATCGCGGACCCGGCATCGGTGCGCGCGGGCTTCGAGAAGCACCGCCCCGCCGTCGTGGTGAACTGCGCCGCCTGGACCGCCGTCGACGACGCCGAGTCCCAGGAGGATGCCGCGCTGCGGGTCAACGGCACGGGCCCCGAGGTCCTTGCCGCCGCCTGCCGCGAACACGGTGCCGTCCTCCTCCAGGTCTCCACCGACTACGTCTTCGCCGGGGACGGCGAGAAGCCCTACGCCGAGGACGCCCCCACCGGACCGCGCAGCGCCTACGGCCGTACCAAACTGGCCGGTGAGCGGGGGGTGTTGGACACCCTGCCGGACACGGGCTACGTGGTCCGTACCGCCTGGCTGTACGGCGCGGGCGGCGGCAACTTCGTCCGTACGATGATCAGGCTGGAGGGAGTCAAGGACACCCTCGACGTCGTGGACGACCAGAGCGGACAGCCCACCTGGACCGTCGACCTGGCCGACCGGCTCGTCCGGCTCGGCCGGGCCGCGCTCGCGGGCACCGCCCCCGCAGGTGTCTACCACGGCACCAGCGGCGGCGAGACGACCTGGTTCGGCTTCACCCGGGAGATCTTCCGGCTTCTGGACACGGACCCGGCGCGCGTCCGCCCCACGACCAGCGAGGCCTTCGTGCGCCCCGCGCCCCGACCCGCGTACAGCGTGCTGGGACACGACCGCTGGGCGACAGCCGGAATCGAACCGATCAGGGACTGGCGCGCGGCCCTGGAAGAGGCATTCCCGGCACTCCTCGCAGCAGAGCGACCGTGATCGTCCAATGATCGTATCGACGGTCAATCGCGTCGAATTTCGACGATGTAAACAATGGAGGTTTACCTAGGGGTGAACGCTTACATCACAGTGCGTTCATGGGGTAACTTCGCCGGGGACCAGACCAGTTGGTTTCCTCCGAAGGGCTGCTCCACGTGAACCGCCATGACTTTCTTCGTCAATTGCACCGCGTCTACCGTCCTCGGAACTATTTGGAGATCGGGGTCAACGACGGCAGGAGCCTGGCGCTCTCGCGAGTGCCCTCCGTCGCCGTCGACCCCGCTTTCCGGGTGGTGACGGACATCAGCTGCGACGTCCACCTGGTCAAGGCGACGAGCGACGACTTCTTCGCCCGCAAGGACCCGCTGCTGCACCTGCGCAACGGCCGCAACCCGTTCCGCGCCCTCGCCCGCCGCGACCCGCTCAATCTGCTCGGCGGCGATCCGAAACTGGAACTCGCCTTCATCGACGGCATGCACCTCTTCGAGTACGCCCTGCGCGACTTCATGAACGTCGAGAAGCACGCCCGCTGGTCGAGTGTGATCGTGCTGGACGACATGCTGCCGCGCGATGTCGACGAGGCGGCCCGCGACCGGCACACCAAGTACTGGACCGGTGATGTGTACAAGGTGGTGCAGGTGCTGCGCCGCTACCGCCCCGACCTGGTCGTCGTGGAGCTGGACACGGCACCGACCGGCGTGGTCGCCGTGTTCGGCGCGGACCCGGAGAGCGACGTCCTGAAGAACGCGTACGACAAGATCATCGAGGAGTACGTCGTACCCGATCCGCAGGACGTGCCCGAGGAGGTGCTGGTGCGGAAGAACGCCGTTCAGCCCGAGGCACTGCTCGGTGCCGACTTCTGGCCGGCCCTGACCCGCGCCCGCAACCTGCGCCGCCCGCGCTCGGCGTTCGCACCCTTGCGGGGGCGCATCGAGGCCCTCGCCGGCTGACCGGCCCCAGGCAGTACGAAGCCCCCGTGATCCGTACGGACCACGGGGGCTTCGGCGTTCTGGGCCGGGCTCAGCCGCGGGCGCGCAGCCGCGCGTAGTACGCCTGGCACGCCTCGTACGACGGCAGCAGGCCCTGCGCCTCCGCCTCGGCCAGCGAGGGGGCCGCGGCGTCCTTGTCGGACAGCAGCGGGGTGATCCCCTGCGGCCACTCGATGCCCAGCTCGGGGTCGAGCGGGTCGATGCCGTGCTCGCGGCCGGGCGCGTACCCCTCGGAGCACAGATAGACGACCGACGCGTCGTCCGTCAGGGCCATGAAGGCATGGCCGAGACCCTCGGCGAGATAGACGGCGTGATGGTCCGCGTCGTCCAGCCGGACGGCCTCCCACCGCTTGTACGTGGGGGAGCCGACCCGGATGTCCACGATGACGTCGAGCACCGCGCCGCGTACGCACTTGACGTACTTCGCCTGGCTCGGCGGCACATCGGCGAAGTGGACGCCGCGCAGCGTTCCCCGGCTGGAGACGGAGAAGTTGGCCTGCGCGAGCTCCAGCGTGTGTCCGACGGCCTCGCTCAGCTCCGATCCCTTGAACCACTCGTGGAAGCTGCCGCGGCTGTCCGGGAAGACCTTGGGCTCATGCACCCAGGCCCCTGCGATGGAGAGCTGCCGCATGCGATCACGTCCTTGTCCGAGGTGTTTGTGTTGTCCGGTGCTTGTGGGGGCCGTCCTCGGCAGCGGATCAGCTGACGAACCGGGCGGCGAGTCGACGGGCGCGCTTGCGGCCCTGCGGCGGGAGCCTGCGCACGATCGGGCCGCCGACGGCGCGCAGCGCGCGACGCACCGTTGCCTTCCGGCGTTGCGCGGCCACGCCGGCCATGAACGTTTCCGCGGTCTCGGGCAGCTCAGGATCCAGCTGGATCCTGCCGCCCGTGCCGACGGTGACGTCGCAGAGGCTGAGCGCGGGGCCCTTCTCGCCGTCCAGCCGGACGGAGAGCTTCCAGGCGCCCGCCGCGACGCCGGGGGCGCGGCCGGGCACGGTGAGGTGGGCGCGGCCCCGCGTCGGTTGCAGGACGGTGCGCAGCGTGTGCACGGGCGAGTCGGTTCCGTCGGCCGGGCTCAGGACCAGCTGGGCGTCGGAGGCGGCGGTGGTGGTGGCGGTGAAGAGGTCCAGCCGGAGCTCGGGACGGCGACCCGGGGTCCGCAGAACGGGGCGGCCGTCCAGATAGTCGGCGAGCTTCTTGCCGCGACGGGCGACATCGAGCGTGAGGTTGCCGTACGGGTCGGTGAAGTACGGGATGACGGCGCGGGCCGGTGAGCCGAGCGAGGCGGGCAGACAGTCGGCGTCCACCTCGGGCGCGCGGTCGGCACCCAGCCTCGCCTTGCGGACCAGGCCCAGGCCGCGCAGCGGTACCCAGATGTCCCAGAAGCCGCGGGAGACCCGGCCGCGGCCCTTCACCGCCTCCGAGGAGACGTGACCGCTGCCGCGCAGGACGATCTCGCAGGCCCCGTCGCCGAGTTCCTCGGTCTTGGTGGTGAACGTCGCGGGGCAGGGCCACTCGACGGCCGTCTCGCGATTGCGCAGGGACAGCTCGGCGGAGAAGCCGTCGAAGTCGTCGGTGACATCGAGGAGTTCGTTCTCGGCCAGCAGCCCGCCCCCGTTGTCCGGGTGCAGGAAGTAGCGGCCGTCCCGGCGCAGCAGCTTCACCGGGGTCTCGTCGTCGCCCTGGACCAGCCGTGCGGTGACGGTGACGGCGACGCGGCCGTCCGGCTGCCAGGCGAACTCCTCCAGACGGGCCGACGCCTTGACGGACCCGGCGAACCGGGCGATCCGCAGCAGCCCCTCCCGGTCGTCCCTGCGCAGGAGTGTGGAGCGGATCCGCAGCAGCGGGCCGAGGCCGTCGCGCACGCCGTCGCCCATGAAGTCGACGGCCAGCGGCCTGATCGCATCGACCATCTCGCCGAAGAAATCGGGCTGGTACTTGACCACCGCGGGTTCGCTGAGGCGGCTCAGCATCTCGACCCGGTAGAAGCGGCGGAGCAGCAGATCCCGGAACTCGCCCGGCTCGGTGTTGGCCACGACGACGTCCAGGACCTCGCGGAGGTTCCCGTAGTAGAGGGCCGGAACGATCCTGGTGGATCCGGCATTCTTGCCGTCGTCGCGCCGGGAGTAGAAGTAACAGGTGTAGTTGCCCAGGATGGAGACGACCTCGGCCGGGAAGTACGCCTGCATCATGTAGAGCTGGTCCTCCAGACGACGCTTCCCCTCGGGGTAGGCGATGCCGTTCTCACGGAGGAAATCCGTCCGGAACATCTTGTGCGGTGTGAGGCTGTCGTACAGGGGCGCGTCGCGCAGGGTGCACTTCTCACGGTTCTTCTTGAACACGCCGTGCGGAACACCGCGGAAGTTGCTGGCCACCTTGCCGATGACGATGTCCGAGCCGTTGCGGTGCCCCATCTCGTACAGTCGGCGCAGGGCGTCGGAGGCGAGGTGGTCGTCCTGGTCGACGAACTGGACGTACTCGCCCTTCGCTTCGGCCACGCCGACGTTGCGCGGCTTTCCGGGCCACCCGGAGTTGGGAATGGTGATCACCCGGAAATGCGAGTGATCCACCGCCAGCTTTTCGAGCCGTTCAGGAGTGTCGTCCGTGGATCCATCGTTGACGAAGAGAACTTCGAACTCCCCCGCAGGGAGGGTCTGCCGCAGAAGTGAGTCGATGCAGGGGTCGATGTACTTACCCGGGTTGTATACGGGAATGACGACACTTACTTTGACGGGCATCGCTGCTGTCCCATGTCTGGTAGAGGTCCCTGGAGATGGCGGCGGGTGCGGGGCCGGCACTGTCCCTGCCGAAAGTGGGGGAGAGTCGCTGCCACGCACCCTATCGGCTGTTAGATGAGCGAGACCTACCAATGGTTGCCGGGTCGAGCGCGTCGAAATTCCCGGGCCCGTCCGCCCGCTGCGGCGCATCGGGCGGACGCACGGGTCACGGAGCCGCTCATGCGTCCACGGGCCGAAACGCACAGGCGCCGATTCCTCCGCTCCCGTAGATTGCCAGAGCTGGGCGAGGCCGAATCATTGGGGATGTACGTGTCAGGGGCAAGGCAGGGCGTCGCAGAGGCCCGCAGGATCGTGGTCAAGGTCGGTTCCTCCTCCCTCACCACCGCGGCGGGCGGCCTCGACGCGGACCGTGTCGACGCGCTCGTCGACGTGCTCGCCAAGGTGAGAAGCGGCGGAGAGCGCGAGGTCGTGCTCGTCTCCAGCGGGGCCATCGCCGCCGGGCTCGCCCCGCTCGGGCTGCACCGCCGGCCCAAGGACCTGGCCAGACAGCAGGCCGCCGCCAGTGTCGGCCAGGGGCTGCTCGTCGCCCGCTACACCGCCTCCTTCGCGCGCTACGGCGTACGCGTCGGCCAGGTGCTGCTCACCAGCAACGACACCAGCCGCCGCGCGCACTACCGCAACGCCTACCGCACCCTCGACCAGCTCCTGGACATGGGCGCCCTCCCGGTCGTCAACGAGAACGACACCGTCGCCACCGACGAGATCCGGTTCGGCGACAACGACCGGCTGGCCGCGCTCGTCGCCCATCTCGTCCGCGCCGATCTGCTGGTCCTCCTCTCCGACGTGGACGGCCTCTACGACGGCGACCCCGCCACCCCCGGCACCTCACGGATCGCCGAGGTGACCGGCCCCGAGGATCTCGCGGGTGTCACCATCGGCAGCGCGGGGAAGGCGGGCGTCGGCACCGGTGGCATGGTCACCAAGGTCGAGGCCGCCCGGATCGCCACGGCTGCCGGAGTCCCGGTCGTCCTCACCTCCGCCAGCAGGGCCGCCGACGCGTTGGCCGGACGCGACACCGGTACGTACTTCCACCGCACCGGACGCCGCTCGGCGGACCGGCTGCTCTGGCTGGCTCACGCCTCCACCCCGCAGGGCTCGCTGACCCTCGACGACGGGGCCGTACAGGCGGTCGTCGAGCGGCACAGCTCGCTGCTGCCGGCCGGGATCGCCTCGGTCGAGGGCGAGTTCACCGCGGGCGACCCGGTCGAACTGCGCGACCTCGAAGGCCGCCCCGTGGCCCGCGGACTCGTCAACTTCGACGCCAAGGAGATCCCGCAGCTGCTCGGCCGCTCCACCCGCGACCTGGCGCGGGAACTCGGTCCGGCATATGAGCGCGAGGTCGTACACAGGGACGATCTCGTCGTCCTGCACCCCCGACAGACCCCCTGAAACGGCTGAAAGTCCAGCCTCAAGGCAGAGACCTTCACCAAAACCGTCCCATCGTCGGCCGCGGGCTGGTCAACTTTGTAGCGGGGACACTGCGGGGTACAGCACAGCAAACGCATTCACAGGAGGCCGCCGGTGAGACGAGCGCGCCCGGGGGCGCCACCCCGAGGAACGGGTGGCAGGGCCCTGACCAGCGTCGGAGCAGGCGTCGGCTTCGACGGGAGACGGTCCACGGACCGTGGGGACGACCGGACCACCGGACCCGAGCCGACGGTGGCGAAGGAGGAGCAGCGCACCCCGTCGAGACTCTGGCACATCACGCTCAGCGTCTCGGGCACCGCGATTCCGCTGAAGGAGGTCAGACGCGGCCTCGAACAGCTCGCACACGACCACCCCTTCCTGCTGACCAGCCGCTACGCCAACGACCACGCGGAGATCCGCTACTGGGAAGAGGCCCGCGATCTGCACGACGCGGCTGCCGTCGCACTGCGGCTGTGGGGTGAGCACCGTTCCACCGCCGGCCTTCCGCCCTGGGAGATCGTCGGACTGGAGGTCATCGACCGCGAGACGTACCACCAGCGCGTCGCCGAGGGATACGGGCCGCCCCCGGCGGCACCGGTCGGCGTCCATCCGTACTGACCGGCCGGCTCCGTACTGACCGGCCGGCTCCGGCTGGGACGGCCGTCTCGCATCACGGGATACGTGAGGGATGCCCGCAGTGTGCGCACTACCCTGCGGGCATGACCACGCTTTCGCCGTACGACAACATGTCCCCGGTCGCCCAGGCCGCCTACCGGGCACGCTCCGCCGCCGACGACATCGCGCCGCTGCCGCGTGCAGCGAAGGACGACGCGCTGCTGGCGATCGCGGACGCGCTGGAAGTGCGGACGGCCGAGATCGTCGCGGCCAACGCCGAGGACGTCGCCCGCGCCCGCGAGGCCGGGACCAGCGAGTCGATCGTCGACCGGCTCACCCTCACCCCGGGGCGGATCCGGGCCATCGCCGCCGATGTGCGGGATGTGGCCGCGCTGCCCGACCCGGTCGGCGAGGTCGTCCGCGGCTCGACCCTGCCCAACGGCATCGACCTGCGACAGGTCCGGGTGCCGCTCGGCGTCGTCGGCATCATCTACGAGGCCCGGCCCAATGTGACGGTCGACGCCGCGGCCCTCTGCCTGAAGTCGGGCAACGCCGTCCTGCTGCGCGGCTCGTCCTCCGCGTACGCCTCCAACACCGCGCTCGTACGAGTGGTGCGCGACGCGGTGGGCGGCTCCGGCCTCCCGGCCGACGCGGTGCAACTGGTGCCGGGCGAGAACCGCGACTCCGTACGGGAACTGATGCGGGCCCGCGGCCTCGTCGACGTCCTCATCCCGCGCGGCGGCGCCTCCCTGATCCGCTCGGTCGTCGAGGAATCCACCGTGCCGGTCATCGAGACCGGCACCGGCAACTGCCATGTGTACGTGGACGCGCAGACCGACCTCGACATGGCCGTCGACATCCTGATCAACTCCAAGGCACAGCGCCCGAGCGTCTGCAACGCCGCCGAGACGCTCCTGGTCCACAAGGACGTCGCCGCGCGGTTCCTGCCGCGCGCCCTGGACGCGCTGGCCGACGCAGGGGTGACCGTGCACGGCGACGAGCGGGTCCTCGAATACGCCGAGGGGTCCAAGGCCACCGTCGTGGCTGCGACGCCGGAGGACTGGGAGACCGAGTACCTCTCGTACGACATCGCCGCGGCCGTCGTGGAATCGCTGGACGCGGCCGTCGCGCACATCCGGCTCTGGTCCTCCGGCCACACCGAGGCGATCGTGACCACCTCCCAGGCCGCGGCGCGCCGCTTCACCCAGTTGGTGGACTCCACGACGGTGGCCGTGAACGCGTCGACGCGTTTCACCGACGGCGGCCAGTTCGGCTTCGGCGCCGAGATCGGCATCTCCACCCAGAAGCTGCACGCCAGGGGCCCGATGGGCCTGCCGGAACTGACCTCGACGAAGTACATCGTCACGGGCGACGGTCACGTGCGGTGACCGTCGGGGTTCGGCGAATGTTGCGGGCTCCCTGCCCAGAACGACCCCGCGGGGCTAGTCTGGATCCGTGCCGGACGACGTGGGGGGCAGGCCGTTCCCGGACGGCTGGGAGCCCGACGACGACCGCGGGGGCGCGGACGAGGACTTCGCCTCCGTGGTGTTCGACGAGGACTTCGTACGGGCCGCCGAGATCCATGAACCCACCGCTGTGGAGCGACTGCTCGCGGCCGCACAGGCGCGCGCCGAGGCCGAAGCATCCCGGGCGAGGGCGGGCGGCGGACAGTCGGACGACGAACTCTATGACGAGGGATACGGGCCGGGCGGCGCATACGGCCGCGGGAGCGCCTACGGCGACTCAGCGGACCCTGATGACGACGACTGGTACGACAACGGCCCCTACGGGCGCCACGGCGGCGCCCTGCGCCCCTACCGGGGCACGGCACGCTGGCACCGGCCGGTGGCCTGGCTGCTGGCCGTGCTGATGGGCATCGGAATGGTCGCGCTGGCCTTCAGCGCCGTCTACCGCAACACTTCGGGCAACCGCCAGGACCCCGTCCCGCCGCCCGCGACCACCGGTGTGGACAGCACTCCGGGCCCCGTCCCAAGCGCCATCCCGCCGGCCTCGGCCGGCTATCTCCGCCCCACGGTCTCGGCGGTCCCGCGCCCGTCCTGAGGGCCGCGCCGAGGGGGCCGCTGCCGGAGCTCCGGGGCAGCTCTCGCCCGGTTCTGCGGCGGCTGAGCGTTTACCCCGGTCGTAATCGACCTACCCTGAAGGTATGACCCCTCTCTACGAGGGGGCTTCTCACTCGTCCGTACATGCGCAGTCATGCGACGTCATGCCAACCCATGACGGGCAGGCCCTGTCCGAAGCCGATCGGCCGAAGCAGAGCGAGGCGTTTCGGCCCCGGTCGGTGACGTGGAGTCGGGAGAAGTCATGGCAGACCGCGGAGAACCACCAGAAGGCCCGCCCGAGAACGCCCCGGGCGGCGGCGAGGACGAGTACCGCTCACTCGTCTTCGACGAGTCGTTCGTCCGTGCTGCCCGGCTGAAGGAATTCTCCGCCCAGGAGCGCATGGGCGACCACGCCCGTGCGGTGAGCAGCCTTCCGGCCCGGGGCTTCCGCGCCGGCTCCAAGGCCGCCATCGCCCTGGTCCTCCTGATCGCCCTGGCCTTCGGAACGGCCGTGTACATGGGCTTCCGCCACCCCTACCAGGCGCCCGTCGGCAAAAGGGCCGAACCGCTGCGGTCGACCGTCGTACCCCTGGCTCCCCGGGGCGCCGTACCCGGCGGAACCGCCGCCGACCTCCTCGCCAGGAGCCCCGCCGCACAGTTCGAAAAAGGTGCTGCAGGCATCAATTTCCCGGCGATCCGAGGCACGGGCAACTTCTCGGACAGCCAGGTGGCAACGGCTCTGACCACGGCCAAGGACTACCTGGTGGCCTCCTCGCTCGACCCCGACGTCCTCACCGGGGACGCGGTACGGCCGGTAAAACTCCTCCTCGACCCGGACCAGATGGCCCAGTTCGACCGCAGCATGAGCCGCCCCGCCGACGACGGGCAGCACACCGCGACCGGCTGGTTGGTGCGGTTCGACCCGGCGAAGGTGGCACTGGCCGCTCCGGACGTCCGGGTCCGGGGCACCCTGAGCTACACCGAGGCGGGGGCCGACACCCTGGAGGTGGTCTCGGACCACACCTTCACCTACACGCTCCGCCCGGCCGTTTCGGGGCCCCAAGAGCCAGGCGGCGCCTCGCTCTTCACCGTACGGCGCGAGCTGCACTTCCGCTTCGACCGGGACGACCTGCGGCTGCACCGGCTGGAGCTGCGCACCAGCTACGTACAGGCCGGACCGCAGGCCTGCCCGGCGGACACCAGCGGAGCACTGCAGCCGCTGCTCGCCGGAGCGCGCGCCACCTCCCGAGGCCCTGCGGGCACCGACCCGTACACGACGGACCGGCCCACCGCGGCGCTCTGCGGGACGCTGGCGGTCAGCTCCCCGCCGTCCCCCGCTCCTCCTCATCAGGGTTCCCAGGCTCCTGGGGCCGCGCAGAGCCAGCGGAGCCGTTCGTAGCGCCGCCCTTGCCGGCCGCGCCCCCGCCTCCCTGACCGGTGAACTTGTCACGGAGCTTGCCGCCCAGGTCCCCGGCGCCGCCCGCTATGTCGCCGACCAGCTTCATCAGCGGATCCTTGCTGGTGCGCACCGTGTCCGCGTAGTGGGCCGCGGACTCCCGGAAGGAATCCGTCACCGAGGTGTCCTTGTCCTCGTCACGTCGCGGGTAGTGGCCGTCCATGATCCGCTGGTAGTCGCGGGTCTCGGACCACTTCTTCAGCTCGGCGGCGCGCACCGTGGTGAAGGGGTGCGAGCGGGGGAGCAGATTGAGGATCTTGAGCACCGAGTCGCGCAGATCGCCGCCCTTCTCGTACTCGTCGGCCTGGGCGAGGAAGGCGTCCACATTCATCTCGTGCAGATGGTTGCCGCCCGCGATCTTCATCAGACCGCGCATCGACGCCTGCAGATCCTGGCCGACGAGCAGTCCCGCCCGGTCGGCCGACAGCTCCGACTTGCGGAACCACTCGCGCAGTGCCGTCACGATCGCCATGATCGCGACATTGCCGAGCGGGATCCAGGCGACCTTCAGCGCGATATTGGTGAGGAACAGCAAAATCGTGCGGTACACGGCATGGCCCGAGAGGGCGTGTCCCACCTCGTGGCCGATGACGGCCCGCATCTCCTCCTCGTCCAGCAACTCCACCAGCCCCGTCGTCACCACGATGATCGGCTCGTCGAGACCGATGCACATGGCATTGGGCTGCGGATCCTGGCTGACATACATCGGCGGGACCTTCTCCAGGTCCAGGATGTAACAGGCGTCGCGCAGCATGTCGTTGAGATGGGTGAACTGCGCGTCGCTCACCCGGACGGAGTCGGAGAGGAAGAGCAGTCGCAGGCTGCGCTCGGGCAGCAGACCGCTCAGGGTCTTGAACACGGTGTCGAAACCGCTCAGCTTGCGCAGGGCCACCAGGGCCGATCGGTCGGCCGGGTGTTCGTAGGCCCGGGACGAGATTCCCGCGAAACGCCTGCGCTGCCTGCTCGGCACGTTCTCGTGGCTCTCGTGGCTGCGTTCGGTCATGAATGGGCCCCCTGTTCGTACGAGACGTCGCTCGCCCCCCTGACAAATCCCAGCGTAGGTGCTGGGGCTACGGTGTGCGGGGGGCTGTGGATATCTGAGGAGACGCCCGACATGCCGCACACCGTTGCTCTGCTCGCCGCCGCATCCGAGGACCAGGGGCCTGGCAACACGCTCCGTATCGTGCTGCTCGCCTCGCTCGTCGGAGCCGTCCTGCTCGGCTGGTTCCTGCTCCGCGGATACCGCAACGACGACAACAACGACTGAGTCGGCGTGAGCGTGCCCGGGGCGCCCGCATACGATGTGCGCGACGTCTTCCTTCCGACTCCCGATCGATAGGTCCTGCCGAAGATGAGCCTCACGAGCACCGCGCACCAGCTGGTCACTCTCGCTGCCGAGGGCGGCGAGCACGGCGGCAACCACGAAAGCCTCAGCCCGTATGTCACCGGGGGCGGTGCGTTCGTCGTGCTGCTGCTCCTGCTGTGGATCACCACCCGCTTCAACCGCGACCGCTGAGGCGAAGGCGTACAGCTGTGCCAGTAGGCTCTGCACGCATGGGAGAGCAGGAAGTGCCTACCGGCCGCAAAAAGCGCCGAATCGGTGTGATGGGCGGGACGTTCGACCCGATTCATCATGGACACCTGGTGGCGGCCAGTGAAGTGGCCGCCCAGTTCCACCTCGACGAGGTGATCTTCGTTCCGACTGGGCAGCCGTGGCAGAAGAGCCACAAGAACGTCTCCCCGGCCGAGGACCGCTATCTGATGACGGTCATCGCGACGGCGTCCAACCCGCAGTTCTCGGTCAGCCGGAGCGACATCGACCGCAGCGGGCCGACGTACACCATCGATACGCTGCGGGACCTGCGCGCGAACCACGGCGACGCGGACCTCTTCTTCATCACCGGCGCCGACGCGCTCGCCCAGATCCTCACCTGGCGGGACGCCGAGGAGCTTTTCTCGCTCTCCCACTTCATCGGTGTGACGCGGCCGGGGCATGTGCTCACGGACCCCGGTCTGCCGGAGGGCGGGGTCTCCCTCGTGGAGGTGCCCGCGCTCGCCATCTCGTCCACGGACTGCCGCGAGAGGGTCGCGAAGGGCGAGCCGGTCTGGTACTTGGTGCCGGACGGTGTGGTCCGCTACATCGACAAGCGCCAGCTGTACCGCGGCGAATGAGCCACGCAGAGGGGCACCGGTGAACGACCGACAGAACCCGTACGACCCGTACTACCAGCAGCCGCAGATCATCGGCTACGACGAGTACGGGCAGCCGGTGTATCAGCAGCCCGGACAGCAGGCGTACGACCCGTATGCGCCTCAGCAGGCCCAGCAGGCCCAGCAGCCGCATCAGGCCGACCAGGGGTACGGATACGACCCGTACGCCCAGCCTCAGCAGCCGCAACAGCCCCAGCAGCAGCCTGCGCAGCCGCAGCCGCAGCCGCAGCCGCAGTCGTACGACCCGTACGGCTCGCAGCAGCCCCCCCGGCAGCCGCAACAGCCTCAGCAGCCTCAGCAGCCTCAGCAGCAGGCTTACGGCGGCTACGACGGCTATGGCTACGACACGGGTCAGCAGCCCGCCGCTGTCGACACCACGCAGCAGTGGAACATCCCGCAGCAGGCCGCCGCGCCGCCGTCCCCGCCCGCACCCGCGCCGCCCCGCCAGGACCCCGAGGCCGGGGCCGGGCCGGAACCGGTCGTTCCAGGACAGCGCCGGGCCGACCGTGACTACCGCACCGAGCAGTTCTCCTTCATCGAGGAGCCCGACGAGGACTCCGAAGACGTCATCGACTGGCTGAAGTTCACCGAGAGCCGCAGCGAGCGGCGCGAGGAGGCACGGCGTCGCGGCCGCAACCGCATGGTCGCGCTGATAGTCGTGGTGGTCCTGGTCGTGGTCGGCGGTGTCGGCTACCTCTGGTCCGCCGGAAAGATCCCCGGCCTCTCCGGCCCGGAGAAGGAGAACACGGCGACGACGGGCCCGCAGGAGCGGGACGTCATCGTGGTCCATCTGCACAACACCAAGAAGGGCGGCACCTCCACGGCGCTGCTCGTCGACAACGTGACGACCAAGCAGGGGACCACGGTCCTGCTCCCCAACTCGCTCGCGGTCTCCGACGACGGGGGCGTCACCACCACCCTCGGCAAGTCCGTCGAGGACGACGGGACCACCGGCACCCGCGATTCCATCGACACGCTGCTCGGCACCGAGATCAGCGGTACATGGCGGCTCGACACCCCTTATCTGGAGACGCTCGTCGACCTGGTCGGCAACATCGAGATCGACACCGACACCGAGGTGCCCGACACGAAGAAGGGCGCCTCCCCCCTGGTGAAGAAGGGCGAGGCACAGACCCTGAGCGGCCAGATGGCCGTCGCGTACGCCACCTACCGGGCGCCCGGTGAGGCCGAGGCGAAGCAGCTCATGCGGTTCGGGGAGGTCATGCGGGGCGTTCTGCGGAAGATCTCGGACGACCCGAAGGCCGCCACGGTCACCGTGCAGACGCTGGCGCAGATCCTCGACCCGTCGCTGCCGGAGAAGGACCTCGGCGCCTCCCTGGCGAAGCTCGCCCAGCACGCCAAGGTCGGCGACTACAAGACGGCACTGCTGCCCGTGCAGGCCGACGGCACCCTCACCGACGCGGCCACCGAGAGCGTCGTCAAGGACATCCTGGGCGGCACGGTGAAGGCTCCGGACGCCGGCGCGGCGGTGCGGGTCGGGATCAAGAACGCCACCGGGGACAAGGACGGCACGGAGTCCGCCCGGATCAAGCTGGTCAACGGCGGCTATGCCTTCGTCGGCGGCGGGACGGCCGAGACCGTGACGCTGTCCGAGGTCGTCTACAAGACCGCGGCGGACAAGGACAAGGCGACGCAGGTCGCCAAGACCCTGGGCCTGCCGACGAGCGCGCTGAAGCAGGGCAAGCCCGCCGCGAACGCTGATGTGTCCGTCGTACTCGGCCAGAACTACGAGATCGGATGACCGGGATCGACTACGGGATCGGATGACCGGGATCGACTACGGGATCGGATGACCGGAACCGCACCGCCCGGATGACGCCGGTCGGATCGGTGGATCGGTGCCGATTCGATCTTCGAACGTTCGCTGCGTGGGCTGTCGGCGGTCCGTGAGACCCTAGAGGTTGATCTGACCGCCGACGAAAGCCTGCTTGTGACCGCCACGGACCGCTCCATCGAGCTCATCAACGCCGCCGCTCAGGCGGCCGCCGACCGGCTCGCGCACGACATCATCGCGTACGACGTCAGCGACGTGCTGTCGATCACAGACGCCTTCCTGCTGGCTTCGGCCCCCAACGACCGCCAGGTCAAGTCGATCGTCGACGAGATCGAGGAGCGGCTCCAGAAGGAGCTCGGCGCCAAGCCGGTACGCCGTGAGGGCGACCGCGACGCGCGCTGGATCCTCCTCGACTACGTCGACATCGTCATCCACGTCCAGCACAGCGAGGAGCGGGTCTTCTACGCGCTTGAGCGCCTCTGGAAGGACTGCCCCGAGATCGCACTCCCCGAGGACGCCGTCAAGACCCGGGGCAAGGCCGCGGAGCACGCCCAGCTCACCGGCAGCACGGAAGGTGAGCAGAGCTGAACGGCAGCAAAAGCGGCAGAGGCCGCAGGATCGTCCTCTGGCGGCACGGCCAGACGGCATGGAATCTGGAGCGCCGGTTCCAGGGGTCGACGGACATCGCGCTCACCGAGGCCGGCGTCGGGCAGGCCCAGCGGGCCGCCCGGCTGCTCGCCTCGCTGAAGCCGGATGCGATCGTCGCCTCCGATCTGCAGCGGGCGGCGGCCACGGCCGCCGAGCTCGCCGCGATCACCGGCCTCGAAGTCGGACACGACGCGGGACTGCGTGAAACCTACGCGGGTGCCTGGCAGGGCCTCACCCACGAGGAGATCGTCGGGCAGTACGGCGAGCAGTACGCCGCGTGGAAGCGCGGCGAGCCCGTGCGCCGCGGCGGCGGTGAGCTGGAGACCGAAGTCGCCGACCGGGCCGCCCCGGTCGTACTCGGACACGCCGACAAGCTGCCCGAGAACGGCACGCTCGTCGTGGTCAGCCACGGCGGCACCATCCGCACCACCATTGGTCGGCTGCTGGGCCTGGAGGCGCACCACTGGGAAGGGCTCGGTGGGCTCTCCAACTGCTGCTGGTCGGTGCTGGGCGAGGGCGCGCGCGGCTGGCGCCTGCTGGAGCACAACGCCGGCACGCTGCCGGAGCCGGTGCTCGGCGACGACACGTAGGAGCGCCCGGGCCCGGGAACGCCCGGAGGCGACCTCCGGGCGGCGTCGGCCGGATTTCACTTTCCGGCTGGTCACAGGCTAAAGTTCTTCTTGTTCGCAGCGCGGAAACGCAGGGAAACACGGCGAACAGCGGGGCTATAGCTCAGTTGGTAGAGCGCCTGCATGGCATGCAGGAGGTCAGGAGTTCAATTCTCCTTAGCTCCACAATCGAGATCCCGTCCCCATCAGGGGGCGGGATCTTTGCGCTCCTCCGGGAGACGTTTCCCCGGGAGGCGCTCCCCCTGGTGGCGTTCTTTCCGGCGGTGGCGGCGCAGTGCCGCCACCTGTTTCCCGCTCGCCTCGTCGGCCGGGGTGTAGACCACGATGCGGCACTCCGGCAGTCCATTGACGGACAGCGACACCGAGGTCATCCGTATCTCGTCGGTCGCCGCCCAGTGCCGGAAGGTCTTCACCCGCGGCCCCGGCGGGGCGACATCCCCGCTGCGCCACAGCTCGGCGAAGTACGGACTGGCGGCCGAGAGCTGTTCGACGAACGACTCCCAGGTGGGCTCGCCCGTATGGCGCCCATAAGCGCCCCGCAGCGTCGCCACCATGATCGGCAGCTCCTGGGCCGGGTGGACGACGGGACAGGCCTCCTCGGACGCCGTGAACAGCGTCCACAGCACATTGCGTATGCCTGGTTCCCCCGTGTCGCGGATGCCGAACAGGTCGCGGTAGGCGGGGTTGGTGGCCAGGATGTCGTACCGGGTGTTGTAGACCACGGCGGGGTGCGGATCGAGCGCGTCGATGATGCCCTGGATCTCCGGCCCCACCTCTATCGCGTCGGCCTGTCTGCCCGGGGCGTAGGCGACCTCCGCCAGGTGGTAGAGGTGTTCGCGCTCCGGTGCGTCCAGCCGGAGGGTGCGCGCCACGGCGTCCAGGACCTGCGGCGACGCGTTGATCGGACGGCCCTGTTCCAGCCAGGTGTACCAGGTGACGCCGACGCCGGAGAGCTGTGCCACCTCCTCGCGGCGCAGGCCCGGGGTGCGGCGGCGCAGTCCGGGCGCCATGCCCACATCGGCGGGCGTCACCCGCGCGCGGCGGTTGCGCAGAAAGGCCGCGAGCTCCGGACGCCGCCGGTGCTGGTGATGTGCCGTCACCGTTGTCACACCCCCATCGTCCGCGCCTCGCAGGGGAGTTGCCAGGTGCTGTCGGTACCAGCATCAACGGGCTCTCGTTACCCGTATCAGGCCGGAGTCAGGCTCGATGCCATGACGACGACCTCCGAGACAGCTCCACGTTCCACGACCAGTAAAGACGCCGGCACTGACAAACGTCCCGGGAGAGTGCTCGCCCTGGTGCTCGCGGCCCAGTTCATGGCACTGCTCGACATCTTCATCGTCAACGTCGCCGCCCCGACGATCCGGAGCGAACTCGGTGCCTCCGGGGCCGGGTTGCAGCTCGTCGTGGCCGGCTACACCATCACGTACGCCGTGCTGCTCATCACCGGCGTCAGGCTCGGCGCTCTGCTCGGACACGGCCGGGCCCATCTGGCCGGACTCGCCGTCTTCACCACCGCCTCGCTGGCCTGCGGACTCGCCGCGGGAACCGGGCAGTTGATCGCCTTCCGGCTGGTCCAGGGGGCGGGCGCGGCGGTGATGATTCCGCAGGTACTCAGCCTCATCCAGCACCACTTCACCGGCGAGGCACGGGTGCGGGCGCTCGGTGCCTACAGCGCGGTGCTCGCCACCGGCGCGGCTGCCGGACAGGTGGCCGGCGGGGTCCTGGTCAGCGCCGATCTGTTCGGCGCGGGCTGGCGGCCGGTCTTCCTGGTCAACGTACCCATCGGGCTGGCTCTGCTGGCGCTCGGCATCCGCGTACTGCCCGGCGAGCCGCGCACGGGGGCCGCCAGGGCTCGGGAGAGGGCCCGCGGGCTCGACCTGCCGGGGCTGGTGATGCTCGCCGCCGCGGTCACCCTGCTCACCGTCCCCCTGGTGCTCGGGCAGGAGTTGGACTGGCCGGTCTGGTCCTGGGTCTGCCTGATCGCGTCCGCGGGGCTTTTCGCCGGGTTCGCCGGGTACGAGTCACGGCTGGCCGCGCGCGGTGGTGCGCCCCTGATCGCGCTCCGAGTGCTGCGCATCCCGGGAATCGCGCGGGCGGCGCTGCGGATTCTTCTGGTGATGGCGATCAATGCGGGCTTTCTCTTCGCGATGACGCTGCACGTCCAGGGCGGTCTGGGTTACTCGGCGCTGCGCGCGGGGCTCATGTTCGCACCGACCGCGCTGGTATTCGGTGCGATCGGGCTGACCTGGCGCCGATGGCCCGCGCGGCTCCAAGGGGTCCTGGTTCCCGCCGGGTTCGCCCTGGTGGCCATCGGCTCCGTGGCTCTCGGGCTGCTGATGCGGGGCGGCGGCGACGGCGGGCCCTGGCTCTACGCGGTCTTCGCGGTGATGGGCAGCGGCATGGCACTGGGCTTCAGTCCCACTCTCACCGGGGCACTGGCGAACGTACGTCCCAAGGACGCGGCTGATGCGAGCGGTGTGCTGGTGACCGTCACCCAGCTCGGCCAGCTGATCGGTGTCGCGGCATTCGGCACGCTCTATCTCAACCGCCTTGATTCGCCAGGGGCGCAGGGGTCGGGGCAGGCCCTGTGGGCATGCGCTCTGGCGTTGTCGGTGGCCGCGCTGGCGGGTGCTTCGGCGGGTCTCATGCGGCGCCGGTGACCGGCCGGATGTCCGGCGGGCTGACCCCCTTGCGGGGTCATGGCAGAATCGGAACGCCGGAGGGGGCGACGGACCGAACGGGAGGGAGCGCGCGATGCCTGCGAGCCGCCACGAGGTCCCGGACCTGCCCCTTGTTCCCGAATGTCCTGTCCGCGACGGTCATCCCGCCGATGGCCCACCCCATGCGGCCCCAGTGCTCGGTGAGAACGGCGCAGTCCCCTGCGTGTGTACCGCCCGCGGCCAAAGCCGGAGCTGACCCATGGGTGCACACAGGCGGAAATGCGACTGGTGCGGCAGTGGTACGCCGATCGTCAGGGACATGGATCCGATCAATCCGGAGTACCAGTACTGGTGCGAGGAGTGTGCGCGGGCGCTGATCATAAAGGGCGACCCGATCGAGACCTACCGGGAGCTCGAGGGGGAGCCGATCTACGGGCGGCTGCTGGAGGAACACTGCACGCTCAAGCGCTTCTACTCCTTCGCCACCGCGTGAACCCTTTCGTCACTTCTTGAACCGCCCCATCGGCACTGGTCGAGATACAGCAAAATCGGTCAGAGCGGTGCAGACGGGAAACGATTTGGTGGAGTGGCGGGGTCACCGGTAATGTTCTCGATGTCGCCGCGGGGAACCGGGCGGCGCACAGCACGGGGCTATAGCTCAGTTGGTAGAGCGCCTGCATGGCATGCAGGAGGTCAGGAGTTCAATTCTCCTTAGCTCCACAGTGAAGAAACAAGAAGCGGGTCATCCTCACCGGATGACCCGCTTCTTGTGTACGTACGTCAATTACGGCCGCTGCCAAGAGCCTTCCGGCCGGTGACCGGCGGCAGCGCGGGGCGCTCCGCCGCCTCCTGCTCGATGCGCAGCGCCAGCGCGGGACACCGGCGCACGGCGCGCTGCGCGCGCCCCCTCAGATGCATCGGAACCTCTGCGTCCGCGAGCGCCGGGTAGCCGTCCGGGCCCAGTCTGATCAGTTCGGGGGCGATGTCCGCGCACAGGCCGTGGCCCTGGCAGAGCGTCCAGTCCACCGCGAGCCGTCCGCCACTGGGAATGGACTCCTCCAGGCCCTCTTGGCCGGGTCCGGGAAGGGGCAGGACGCCGAGCGTCTCGCGGCCGCAGCCGCCGTCCAGGACATGGGCCGCCAGGTCGTCCGTGAAGGCGGACAGCGTCGAGGCCAGAAAGCGTGCCGAGCCGTCCGGATGCTTGCACGCACCCCGGCCCTTCACCGCCCGGGTCACCTCGCGCAGCGCCTCCAGGGCCGCGGGCCCGCCCCCGTTCAACACGTCGGACAGCCCGCCCGCCGCCGCCGGCAGGCCCAGCTTGCAGGGGCCGCACTGGCCCGCGGTCTCGGCGGCGAGCCAGTTCGCCACCCGCAGGGACTCGCCGAGCGGGCAGCTCTCGGGGCCGATCGGCAGGATCGCTCCCGCTCCCAGCGCGCCCCCGGCCGCGGCCAGGGACTCCCGGGAGATCACGGCGTCGTGCGAGGCCATCGCGTCGATCCAGTTGCCGTGGTAGCCGCCGGTCAGCACGCCCTGCGGCAACGGCGGCGCACCGGCCAGCTGGAGGACGTACCGCAGCGGCACACCTGTGGGCACCTCGATGACCATCGGGCGCGAGACGGCTCCGGAGAGGGTGAGCAGTACGGTGCCGGGCTCGCTGGGCAGGCCGGTGTGCCCGTAGCGGCGGGCGCCGATCCGGGCCGCGACGGCGAGCTGTGCGTACGTCTCCGCGTTCGACAGCAGGGTCGGGGCGCCCGAGACCCCGGACTCGGCGGCGCGCTCACGGCGGCCGGGCGGCAGGGCGGGGCCGCCGCCCGCCGCCCGGATGACCGCCGAGGCCTCGCCGGAGACCATTCGCTCGGGGGTGCGCACCACCCGGGCGCGCAACTGCTGGCCACGCCGGTCGGACAGACCGCGCTCGGCGAGGGCGGCGCGTACGGAGATCTCCGTGGAGTTACGGGTGACGGCCACGATCAGCGTACGGGCGCCCAGCGCCTCGGCCGCCAGGAGTGCGCCGTCCAGGATGAGGTGCGGGGCGCGGTTGAGCAGCACGGTGTCCTTGCGGCAGGCGGGCTCGCCCTCGCTGCCGTTGATCACGACGACGGGACGTACACCGCGTCGTATGGAGGCCTTTGCGACCGCCCGCAGTTTCCTCCCGAACGGGAATCCGGCACCGCCGCGGCCGCGCAGCGAGATGGTCTCGGCGAGCTCGGCCAGGCGCTCGCCGGTCATCGGTTCCAGCGGCCCGTGCACCTTCAGGTGCATGGTGAGGTCCAGCCGCTCGACCAGGTCGAAGCCGGTGGTGAGCTGGGGGAGGCCGACGACGCGGACTTCGGGGACGTCGGGGAGGGGGATGTTCACGGTCGGTCTCCTGCGGGTGCGTGCCAGGGTTCGCCGGCCGGGGGCGGATAGAGCGGCCCCGGCGGGGGTGTGGGTTCGTAGGAGGGGTGCGATTGCTGCACGGGAGCGGGTGTGGTCGGGGGGTCGGGCAGGGGGCGCAGTGCCTGTGCCGGTGGTGCGGGGGACGGTGTGGGCCACCGGCCCGCCGCTTGCTGCGAGCTCTGCCCGGGGGCCGGAACCGAGGATCCGGCGGCCAGGGAGACCGCGCGGTAGGCGGCGGCGATCCCGGGGCCGGGGCCCCAGGGGGCGGTGGACGCGCCGGAGCCCGCCGCGAACGTGCCCATGTCCGTATCCGTGGCCGGGTCCGTCCGCAGGCGGTCGGAGCCGCGTGGCGGGGCCTCGTACAACGGCGGGGCAGGGGCGGAGAGGGCGGTGCGGGGGCGCTCGAAGGACGACGGCAACGGGGTGGCGCGCAGCCCCTCGTCGAAGACGTCGTGGCCCGATGCTTCCCGGCCCGTTCCGAAACCGAGCGGAAGTACACCCTCCGCATCGGGTGGCGAGGCCGCACGTGCCGTCGGTTCGGGTTCGGCCGAGGAGACGTCCGGCCTGATCAGAGCGGTGATCAGGCCGGTGATCCGGCGCTTGGCCACGGGTGGGAGCAGGCGCAGACACAGGACGCCGGCCACCGCGAGCAGACACAGGCTGTACAGCACCACGACCCAGGCGGCCGGCGGCCGGCCCGCGTACAGGCCGTGCACCAGCGCCGCGCACCATGCCGGGTAGGACAGCGCGTGCAGGGCGCGCCAGCGGCCCGCGATCCTGCTGGGGGCGGCAAAGGCGCTGCGCAGTGCGCCGGTCGCGGCGGCGACCACCATCAGCAGTCCGGCCAGCGAGCCGAAGCCGATCAGCCCCGCCGTCCCGCGTACGCCCAGGCCGAAGGGTATGAGCGCGCCGATCAGCGCCACATGTCCGAGCGCCACCTTCACGGTGACATGGAGCAGCAGGAAGCCGAGCGAGGCGGCGGCAGCTGTCCGGTGGACGCCCTGGGCGAGCAGCCGCTGCCGTGAGGAGAGGAACAGCCGGTCGGTGGCGAGCAGGCCCCAGCCCACCGCGGCGGTGAGGGAGACCAGCGACAGGACACCGGTCGTGAAGTCGAGCGTGGCGCGCAAGTCGTCGCTCCCTGCGACGGCGAGCAGCGGGATGAGAACCAGCACGGCGACGGTCAGCCCGCCCTGCATGGGGCGACTCATGCCCGGGCTCATGGTGGGGGATGAGCGGATCTTGCGATGAGGGTTCATGGGGGCAACTCCGAATAGTTCGGCAAAGCGGTCCCGTTGCGGCATGCTAAGTCGCTCCATACCAGCCAGTACGGGCTTTGATCGGTTGCCCCGGTACAGGTCGGTACGCGGAGTAACCCCCGCTTCCCGGACGTTTCCGTCGTACGGCCGCTCCCGCCGCCCTGTCCACGGACCGGCCGCGCACGGCCCGGCTCCGGGACCTTGCGGTACCCTGACGCCATGCGTGCCGTACGCCTTCTGCTTAGCGAGCCGCGCTGAACAGTCCCGACCGGTGAGAATGCCTGGTCGGAATCGGCGCGGCGTCCCCTCCTGTGCGAGGGGATTTTTCGTTTCCGTAGACGCGTGTCCGTAGACATGGGCGCCGGCAGATGACGATCGATGGAGCTTTGAGGATCATGAGCGAGACGAATTCCGCAGCCGAGACGGCCGCGCCGCACCGCTACACGGCGGCGATGGCCGCCGACATCGAGGCACGCTGGCAGGACTTCTGGGACGCCGACGGCACGTACGAGGCGCCGAATCCGAGCGGTGACCTGGCGGGCGATACGGAACTGGCCGCCAAGCCGAAGAAGTTCATCATGGACATGTTCCCGTACCCCTCGGGTGCGGGCCTGCACGTCGGTCACCCGCTGGGCTACATCGCCACCGATGTCTTCGCCCGCCACCAGCGGATGACCGGGCACAACGTGCTGCACACCCTGGGCTTCGACGCCTTCGGCCTGCCCGCTGAGCAGTACGCCGTGCAGACCGGTACGCACCCGCGGGTTTCCACCGAGGCCAACATCGAGAACATGACCGCCCAGCTGCGCCGGCTGGGCCTGGGCCACGACAAGCGCCGCTCGTTCGCCACGATCGAGTCGGAGTACTACAAGTGGACCCAGTGGATCTTCCTGCAGATCTTCAACTCCTGGTACGACACCGAGGCCGACCGGGCCCGCCCGATCGCCGAGCTGGTCGCACAGTTCGAGAGCGGTGCGCGCCCCACCCCGGACGGCCGTGACTGGAGCGCGCTGAGCGCCCAGGAGCGCGCGGACATCCTGAGCGATTACCGCCTGGCGTACGCCTCCGACGCGCCGGTCAACTGGTCGCCGGGCCTGGGCACCGTACTGGCCAACGAAGAGGTGACGGCCGACGGCCGCTCCGAGCGCGGGAACTTCCCCGTCTTCAAGGCCAAGCTGCGCCAGTGGAACATGCGCATCACCGCCTACGCCGACCGGCTGCTGAACGACCTGGACGGGCTGGACTGGCCCGAGGCCATCAAGCTGCAGCAGCGCAACTGGATCGGCCGCTCCGAGGGCGCCCGCGTCGACTTCCCGGTCGACGGCGCCGACGCCATCACCGTCTTCACCACCCGTCAGGACACCCTGTTCGGTGCCACCTACATGGTGCTGGCGCCCGAGCACGAGCTGGTGGAGCGGATCACTCCGGCCGCCTGGCCCGAGGGCACCCACCCGGTGTGGACCGGCGGGTACGCGTCCCCGGCCGAGGCCGTCACCGCGTACCGCAAGCTGGCCGCCGCCAAGTCCGACGTGGAGCGGCAGGCCGAGGCCAAGGACAAGACCGGTGTCTTCACCGGCGCGTACGCGACCAACCCGGTCAGCGGCGAGAAGGTGCCCGTCTTCATCGCCGACTACGTCCTGATGGGGTACGGCACCGGCGCGATCATGGCCGTACCGGCGCACGACGCGCGCGACTTCGCCTTCGCGCGCGCCTTCGAGCTGCCGATGCGCTGCGTCGTCGAGCCGTCGGACGACCGCGGTACGGACCCCTCGACGTGGGACGACGCCTTCGGCTCGTACGAAGCGAAGCTGGTCAACTCCGCCAATGACGAGATCTCGCTGGACGGCCTGGGCGTCGTCGATGCCAAGGCGAAGATCACCGAGTGGCTGAAGGAGCACGGCGTCGGTGAGGGCACCGTCAACTTCCGGCTGCGCGACTGGCTGTTCAGCCGCCAGCGCTACTGGGGCGAGCCCTTCCCGATCGTGTACGACGAGGACGGCATCGCCCACCCGCTGCCCGAGTCGATGCTGCCCCTGGAGCTGCCGGAGGTCGACGACTACTCGCCGCGCACCTTCGACCCCGAGGACGCCGACACCCAGCCCGAGACCCCGCTGTCCCGCAACGCCGACTGGGTCAACGTCACCCTGGACCTGGGCGACGGCAACGGCCCAAGGAAGTACCGCCGCGAGACCAACACCATGCCCAACTGGGCGGGCTCCTGCTGGTACGAGCTGCGCTACCTGGACCCGAACAACGACCGGCAGCTGGTCGACCCGGCGATCGAGCAGTACTGGATGGGCCCGCGCGAGGGGCAGCCGACCGGCGGCGTCGACCTGTACGTCGGCGGTGCCGAGCACGCCGTACTGCACCTGCTGTACGCCCGCTTCTGGTCCAAGGTGCTGCACGACCTGGGACACATCTCGTCCGCCGAGCCGTTCCACAAGCTGTACAACCAGGGCATGATCCAGGCGTTCGTCTACCGGGACAGCCGCGGCATCGCGGTCCCGGCGGCCGAGGTCGAGGAGCAGGACGGGAAGTTCTACTACCAGGGCGAGAAGGTCAGCCGCGTCCTGGGCAAGATGGGCAAGTCCCTGAAGAACGCCGTCACGCCGGACGAGATCTGCGCCGAGTACGGTGCGGACACGCTGCGCCTGTACGAGATGGCGATGGGCCCCCTGGACGTGTCGCGTCCGTGGGACACCCGTGCCGTCGTCGGCCAGTACCGGCTGCTGCAGCGGCTGTGGCGCAACGTCGTGGACGAGGAGACCGGTGAGGTCACCGTCGTCGACACGGAGCCGGGCGACGAGACGCTGCGGGCGCTGCACAAGGCGATCGACGGGGTCGGCCAGGACATGGCCGGGATGCGCTTCAACACCGCCATCGCCAAGGTCACCGAGCTGAACAACCACCTGACCAAGGCCGGCGGCCCGCTGTCCCGGAGCGTCGCCGAGTCGCTGGTGCTGCTGGTGGCGCCGCTGGCGCCGCACATCGCTGAGGAGCTGTGGCGCCGGCTGGGCCACACGGAGTCGGTCGTCCACCAGGACTTCCCGGTCGCCGACCCGGCGTACGTCGTCGACGAGACCGTGACCTGCGTCGTCCAGATCAAGGGCAAGGTCAAGGCACGCCTGGAGATCTCCCCGTCGATCACGGACGAGGACCTGGAGGCGCTGGCCCTGGCCGACCCGGCCGTCGTCGCGGCGCTGGGCGGTGCGGGGATCCGCAAGGTGATCGTGCGCGCGCCGAAGCTGGTCAATATCGTCCCGGCGTGACGGTGCTGATCGTCCCCGTGTGACGGTCGTCGTCCGATCGCCGCTTGCTGTACGGCGGTGTGGGGGCGTTCCCCTACGGGCAGGTTGGGGGTTCCGAAGGAACCCTCGGCCTGCCCTTTCCGTTTACGGTGGAGGGGGGCCGGCACCCGGCAGCCGAAACGACATCCGAGGGGCGCTCATGGAAGCCGTGATCCTGATTCTGGGGTTGCTCTTTTTCGCGTTCGTGGCCCTGGGCGTGTACGCGACCGTCAAGGCCGTCGGCGCGGCGAAGAGGGGCGTGGACCGTACGATCACCCAGGCGCGCCGCACCGTCGAGGACACCGCGCTGCGGGCGAAGAGTTACGGCCAGGTCGGCGTGGGCGGAGAGCTGGCACAGCTGCGGCTCGCGCTGCGCACCTCCATGCGGGCCACGCAGGAGGCGCTGGAGACGGGAGCCGTCGAGGATGCCTCGCTCTCGGAGTCGCTCGGCCTCTTCCAGCGGCTCAGCGCGCACGGGCGCGAGCTGGACGACGAACTCAAGAGACTGGAGCGCGAGCCCGACCGTGCGACGGTCGCCTCGCTGCTGCCGGGCCTGAAGCAGCGCACGGAGCGGATCACACACTCCGCGGATTCGCTGCGCTGGGCCGCGCGTGACCGGGCGCGGCAGTTCATCGAGGACGATCTGGACGCGCTGAACGCGCAGATCGACGTGGAGGCCGGGGCGCTGCGGCACTGGACGGTGGAGCCGGACGAGCCGGTCGGCGGGCAGGGGAAACCGCAGCCGCGGGGCGACGGGCACGACCCGGGGCAGGGGCATGGGCCGGGGCGTGGGCCGGTCGACGATGTGGCGCAGGCGATCACGGCGCCCGACCCGCGACGGCAGACCGAATACCCGTGGCAGAAGGCCGCTCGGCCCGAAACGACGAACTGAGACGTTTCGATGACCAGCAGCGACGGGATGCGGTCCGAAGCGATCGGGAGCGATCATTCGGTCGGGGTCGGACTGCCGAGCTGCGGACTCGCCAGGTAACCTCCCGCTCATGTCCCGCCATGTCGCGATCGTCACCGATTCCACGGCCTACCTGCCGCCCGAAGCGATGGAGCGGCATGGCATCACCGCGGTGCCGCTGACCGTCGTCCTCGGTGATCAGGCCCTGGAGGACGGCACCGAGATCTCGGCCCGCTCCCTCGCGGTGGCGCTCCAGAAGCGACGCCCCGTGACGACCTCCCGGCCCAGCCCCGAGGTCTTCGCCGCCGCGTACCGGGCGGCTGCCGAGGCCGGAGCCACGGGCATCGTCTCGCTGCACCTCTCGGCCGAGATCTCGGGTACGTACGACGCCGCTGTGCTCGCGGCGAGGGACGCACCGGTTCCGGTACGGGTGGTGGACACCGGGATGGTCGCCATGGCCCTCGGATTCTGCGCCCTGGCGGCGGCGGAGTCGGTGGAGGCGGGCGAAACCCTGGACGAGGCCGTCGCAGCCGCGGAGAAGCGGTCAGCGGACACGTCCGCCTACTTCTATGTCGACACGCTGGACTACCTGCGCCGCGGCGGTCGTATCGGTGCCGCGCAGGCGCTGCTGGGATCGGCACTCGCCGTGAAGCCGCTGCTCCAGCTGGAGGGCGGCCGCATCGAACTGCTGGAGAAGGTACGGACGGCCTCGAAGGCGATCGCGCGCCTGGAGGAGATCGTCGCGGAACGGGCGGGCAGCGGCCGGGTGGACATCGCCGTGCATCACCTGGCGGCACCCGAGCGGGCCGAGCGGCTCGCCGAGCGGCTGCGCGAGCGGGTACCGGGTCTGGTCGATCTGCATGTCAGCGAGGTGGGCGCGGTGATCGGCGCGCACACCGGGCCCGGTCTGCTCGGGGCAGTGGTCTCGCCGCGCTGAATCCGGTTCGCCGACCTTGCTTCTCGGCTTCTCGGGTTTCACCCTTCGAGGTGGCCGAGTTATCCACAACTGGTCGGTTGTCCACCGGAATTGTGCCTGCTCAGCGGATTCGGGCAGATGTGCCTACCGTCGTGAGGCATGGCATCCCGATCACATCGTGCAACCAGCGGAAGCGGAAGCGGTCCCGGCCGCGCCCGTAGCGGTCCCGGCCTGGGACCCGGGCGGCGGCGGTCGTCGCGTGGGCGTGCGGACGTCGTGGCGGCAGCCTCGCGCCGTCGCGCGGACGCCCTCATGGACGCCGCGTACGGCGGACCGGCCGCGCGGCCCGGACCGGGGCCGGCCTCGGCCTCAGCAACGGCTCCGGCTCCTGCGCCGACCCCGACGTTGTCTCTGCCTCCGCCTTTGCCTCTGTCTCCGACCCCAGCCCCGGCCGCTACGCCGACCTCGGCCTCTACTACGGCTCCGGCTCCGGTTTCTGAGATGCCGAGGCGGTGGGAGAGGCTGGTTCCCGCTCTGCGGGAGCGGATTCCGGTGTGGCTGCAGCTCAGATGCGGTTTGGAGCCAAAGACCCTTGCCGCGCTGGCCGTTGTCCTGTTCGCGGCTGCCGCCTTCGCCGCGATGCATTTCTGGTCCGCGCGCCCCTACTCCGTACGCGCTCCTGATTCGGTCAACGAGGCCGCGCACGACGGGACATCGACCCCGGCACCGCACGACGTCGCAGTGCCCGAGCCGTCCCCGGGACTGCCACCGGGGCCGCCATCCGCGACGGAGCCGGGCGGGCACGTCGTCGTCGATGTGAGCGGGAAGGTGCGGAGGCCGGGAATCCATCAACTGCCCTCCGGCGCGCGGGTCGCCGATGCGTTGCGCGTGGCCGGCGGGGCCCGTCCCGGTGTCGACCTCACCGGGCTCAACCGGGCGCGGGTGCTCGTGGACGGGGAGCAGATCGTGGTGGGCGCCCCGCCGGGCCCTCCTGCCGTCAGCGGTACGGGAGGGGCCGCTACGGGCGGCAGCGGCGTGACCGGACCGGTCAGTCTCAACCGCGCGACCGTCGAACAACTCGACACCTTGCCCGGTGTCGGCCCGGTTCTCGCCCAGCACATCGTCGACTACCGCACACAGCACGGTGGTTTCCGTTCCGTCGACGAACTCCGTGAGGTAAACGGGATCGGTGACCGCCGGTTCGCCGATCTCCAGCCGCTGGTGGGGCCATGAACATCCCGGACGTCCATGCGGTGTCGGGCAGGCGGCTGGGTGCCTCGGATCCGCGGCAGGAGGGCCCGGTCGACCTCCGGCTGGTCCCACCGGCCATGGCGGCCTGGGCCGGAGCGGCGCTCGCGCTGAGCGCGCCGGGGCGATGGACGGCGGCGGGCGTGATGCTCTGCGTCGGCGCGGCCATGGTGCTCCTGGCGATGTCGGGAGCATCGGCAGCCCGTGCGAGGCGCAGGCTGTCGGCCGGGACCGTGGGAGGGGCGGCGGATGACGAGAGCGCCGTACGCGACCGGCGACGACCGCACGCCACCGCCACTGGCACCGCCACCGCCACTGTCACCGCAACTGCTGCCGTGCTGCTCTGTGTGGCGGCAGGGGCCGCGTCGGCCGGATTGCACGGTGCGGATGTACGGCAGGGGCCGGTCCATGGGCTGGCCCAACGGTTCGAGAGGGTCGAGGCGGAGGTGACGGTGATGTCGGACGCCCGGCAGACCCGGCCCCGGGTGCGTGGCGACCACAGCACGCCCGCCTCGCTCCTCATGGACGCCGAGATCACGCGGCTGACCGGGCCCGACGATGCGGTCGTCCGGCTGCACACGCCAGTGCTGCTGATCATCTCGCCCGGCGGATCGATGACCCGGTGGCAGCAGCTGCTCCCTTCCACGCGACTTCACATCGGCGGCCGACTGGCGCCACCGCTGCGCGAAGGAGAGCGCAATGCCGCGGTACTTCGCCCCGAGGGCAAAGGCCCGCCCCGCATCACCGGGCCGCCCTCCTTCCTCCAACGCACGGCGGGTGATCTGCGCGGCGGTCTGCGGCAGGCGACCGAGCGGCTCGATCCCGATGCACGGGCACTGCTGCCGGGCCTGGTGGTCGGCGACACCTCAAGGCTCACCCCGGAACTGCACGATGCCTTCCAGGCGACCGACCTCACCCACTTGATGGCGGTCTCCGGTGCCAACCTGGCGATCCTGCTCGTCCTGCTGATCGGACCGCCGGGCGCGGCATTGCGGGTCGAACGCCGGGGCCTGGCACCCCGGCTGGGGATCTCGTTGCGGATGACGGCGCTCCTCGGCGGCGGGCTCACGCTCGCCTTCGTCATCGTCTGCCGCCCCGAACCGAGCGTGCTGCGGGCCGCGGCCTGCGGACTGATCACCCTGCTCGCCATCGGCACGGGGCGCCGCAGATCACTGATTCCGGCCTTGGCCGCCGCGGTGCTGCTGCTGGTGCTGTACGACCCGTGGATGGCGCGAAGTTACGGCTTCGCGCTCTCCGTCCTGGCCACCGGCGCCCTGCTCACCATCGCCCCGAAATGGAGCGAGGCGCTGCAGCGGCGGCGGGTCCCGCCCCGGCTCGCCGAGGCGTTGGCCGCGGCCGCCGCGGCGCAGGCGGTGTGTGCGCCGGTCGTCGTGCTGCTCGCCTCCCGGGTCAGTCTGGTGGCGGTCCCGTGCAATCTGCTGGCCGAGTTCGCGGTGGCGCCGGCCACGGTCCTCGGGTTCGCCGCGCTGGCCACGGCGCCGGTCGCCATGCCGGTGGCAGAGCTGTTCGCCAGGATCGCGGGGTGGCCGGCCGGGTGGATCGCCTCGGTGGCCCGCACCGGGGCGGCCCTGCCCGGGGCGGAGACCGACTGGCCCGACGGCGGGAAGGGCGCCCTGCTGCTCACCGCGCTGACGGCCCTGGTGGTGCTCTTTGCCCGTCGTATCGTGCGCCATCCCTGGGTCTGCTCGGCCGCCGCGCTGCTACTGGTCCTCGCGGTGCTGCGCCCGGTGCCGCTCACCCGGGTGCTGACCGGATGGCCGCCGCCGGACTGGGCGTTCGCGATGTGCGACGTCGGACAGGGCGATGCGCTGGTGCTGGCCGCGGGGGACGGCACCGGCGTGGTCGTCGACACCGGTCCCGATCCCCGGCTCGCCGACCGGTGCCTGCGCGACCTGGGCATCACCGAGGTGCCGCTCCTGGTCCTCACACACTTCCACGCGGACCATGTGCGGGGACTGCCCGGTGTGCTGCGGGGCAGAGCAGTGGGGGCGATCCAGACGACGAGCCTGGACGAACCGCCGGAACAGGCCGCGTTCGTGCGGAGAACGGCCGCCGTCGCGCGGGTTCCTGTGATGAAGGCGGCCCCGGGAGAGCGCCGCCGCATCGGCCCGCTCGACTGGCGGGTCCTGTGGCCCGCCGACGGAGCGACCGCAGTACCCCAACCGGAGGAGCCCAACGACGCCAGTGTCACATTGTTCGTCCGGTCCGGCGGACTGACCCTACTGCTCCTCGGAGATCTCGAACCACCGTCCCAGCAAGGGTTGTTACGGCAGTACCCGGCGCTGCCGCGAGTGGATGTACTCAAGGTCGCCCATCACGGTTCCGCCCACCAGGACCCCGCGTTGCTGCGCAGCGCTCACCCGCGACTCGCGTTGGTGAGCGTGGGCAGGGACAACCCGTACGGGCACCCGGCGGCGCGTACCGTCGAGGCGCTCAGGGCCGGGGGAGCGGTGGTGCTGCGCACGGACCTGGACGGCGCGATCGCGGTGACGGGTGCCGGGCCGGGGTTGCGGGCGGTCGGACGCTCATGACTTCAGTCCGGCCGCCCGCGCCCGTCTCAGATCAGCCACCTGCCGTCGGCCATCAGCTCACGCCCGGTCAGTTCGTTCTCCTCCCGCCACGCCCTGACGGCGTACGGCGTGAAGCGGAGGTACACCCAAGGTGTGCGGCCACGCAGGTCCCAGTCGAGTTTCGTCGCGAAGGCGTCGCCCGATTCCGCGGGGAGTTCGGCGCCCTCCACGACCTCGGCTGTCGCGTCGATGAGCACTACATCGCGGGTGTGGCCCAGGCTGATCCTGGCCTGTCCGGTCGGTGTCACATTGCGCGCGGTCGGATTGGAGCGCCGGGTGGCCATCAGCAGCGTCCCCCCGTCCCACACGAACGACAGCGGCACCAGCGTCGGCACGCCGTCCGCCGAAGCGGTCGCCACCCAGGCGTCGTTGTCCTTCTCCAGACGGTCGAGGACATCCTGCTTGCGCTGTTCCCGGCTGCGCGCCGGCTCCGGATTCGTCATCCTCCGCACGCTAGCGAGTGCGCGCAACCGCGTGCCTCGGTCGACGGTCCTAGGTCCTGTACGGAGTTCAGATCACGGTTCGGGCAATCCGCAGCGCGGAACCGTGTGCGCTTGATAGGCCATCAGGTATGGCACGTGGCGATGTGACCGATGAGCAGTGGTCCCTGATTGAGCCCCACCTCCCGCTGGGAGTATCCGGACCCATACCTGACCTGCGAAAACACTTCAACGCGACGATGTGGCGGTTCCGCACCGGCAGCCCCTGGCGAGACGTGCCTGCCGAGTACGGTCCGTGGTCGAGCGTCTACGACCGCTTCCGTATCTGGACGCGCGAGGGCGTCTTCCAGCACCTGATGGAGACGGTCATCGGTTATGCCGCAGAACGCGGTGAGGCAGACCTGTCGCTGGTCAGCGTGGACTCTGCTACCTCCCGCGCTCACCACCACGCCGCCGGGATGGTTCTGGACGAAGAGCAGTTGGAAGCGCTGGTGGAGGCCGCAGAGTCCGAAAAGGGGGCGGGAAGAAGGGACGGGAGCCGCAATACGATCAGGACGGGGACCCGGAACGAGCCGAGCGGCAGCGGTTGCGGCGACGCCGCCGGGCCCGTTTGAAGGCTGCTGAGCTCGGTCGTTCCCGGGGCGGGCTGACCAGCAAGGTGCACTTGTCAGCCGAACGGCGCTGCCGTCCACTGTCGTTCGTCCTCACCCCCGGCCAGGCCGGTGACAGCCCGCAGTTCGCGCGGGTCGTGGACAAGATCAAGGTCCGTGGCAGGAGGGGCCGCCCCGCACCCGCCCGGACGCGGTCGCCGGCGACAAGGCGTACTCCTCCCGCCGCAACCGCGCCTACCTGCGCAAACGCCAAATCCGGGCGGTGATCCCGGAGAAGGCGGACCAGACGGCCAACCGCAAAAGAAGGGCTCGCGCGGAGGCCGCCCCGTCAGTCACGACGCCGAGCTGTACAAGGACCGCAACACGGTCGAGCGGTGCATCAACCGGCTGCGCAACTGGCGCGGGATCGCCACCCGCTACGACAAGACTCCCGAGAGCTACCTGGCCGGACTCCACCTGTGCGGCACGATGCTGTGGCTACGCAGCATCACCCGACGAGCATGATCTGAACTCCGTACAGGACCTAGGGCCACCGGCTCATGGCGCAGGGCACTGCACCGGGACAGGCTACGGCCATGGACCCGCGGGGTGATCCGCGGCCGCGGGCTCTCGCGGACTTCCGAGCCGACGCACACAAGCGGAACGAGCAATTCGGACCTTCGGTAACACCTCCATCCAAGCTCCGACCAGACCTTCCGTTTGCCTCGAACGCCCCAAGGATGATCGAATGCATGCTCGTCGGCGGGCCGCTGCTCCGACAACGACGTCCAGCCGTCAGGCCCCATGGTGAATCTCCCCCGGGGGTACTGAAGATGTTCGGGCGTTGGCTGGGAAGCAGGAAGGCGACGCACACGGCCGGTGGCAGCCCGCTCGCCGGGCTCGCGCTGCCGCGCACCGCGGGAGTGCTGAGCTGCCGGGTGCTCGATCCGGTCAACGCGGCTGTTCAGCAGGCCGAGTTCGTGGTCATGGACAGCGGGGGCCGCAAGGTCGTCGCCGGTGAGACGGACCCGTACGGCAACGTCCTCGCCACCGTCCCGGCCGGTGAGTACCGGCTGGCCGTCACTGCTGAGGGCTTCACCCCGTACCACGGCGCCGCCACGGTCGTCGAGAGCGGTCACGCGAGCCTCGGTGATGTGACGCTGCAACTGTCCGCGCCACCGCAGCTGCCCGACCCCGGGGAGTGGGAGGTCGAGCCGATGCACTCGCAGATCGGCTTCACGGCCCGGCACATCGGCATGGCGCGCATCCACGGCCGGTTCAACAGCTTCGCCGGTGCTGTACGGATCGCCGAGCGCATGGAGGACTCGGCCATGCACGTGATCATCGATGCCGCGTCGATCGACACGAACGTCCAGATGCGCGACGACCATCTGCGCTCCAGCGACTTCCTCGATGTCGGGCGCTATCCGACGCTGGAGTTCTACAGCGACCGCTTCGTCCACCGGGGTGGTACCCGCTGGGGTGTCACCGGCGCGCTCACCCTGCACGGCGTCAGCCGTACGGTCACGCTGGACACCCAGTACCTCGGCCTGGGCAACGGCCTGGAGGGCGAGACCCGCGCCGCCTGCCGGGCCACCACGGAACTGCGCCGTGAGGACTTCACCCTCACCTGGCAGACCATGCTGGCCCGCGGCATCGCGGCCGTCGGCTCCAGCATCTCCATCGACATGGACATCCAGATCGTCCCCAAGGACTGAGCCCACGGGCGCCTCCGGCGGATCTAGGGCGCTTCGAGCCAGCCCTCGTGCTCCGCGGCGAACGCGTCGAGCGCCGCGGAGTCCAGCCGCCCCGACGGGTCCTCCACGATCACCAGCCACTGGGCGTCCTCGGCGTCGTCCTCGCCGGCCAGCGCGTCGCGTACGAGCTGGGGCTCTTCGGCGATCCCGAAACGGTCGCCGAGCTCTTCGGCCACCTCCTCCGCGGCATCGCGGTCGGGCAGCACCAGTACATGTCTCACATCGCTCACCTGCTCATTCTCCCGTACGGCGTACACCGTTCTTCCGCCGACGGGGTTGTCAGTGGCGCGTGGGATGCTGGACGGCGATGGCCACCAGAAGGAATTCCACCGACGATCCGCTCGCCCCCCTCACGCTCGCCGTGGGACAGGAGGACCTGCTCCTCGACCGCGCCGTGCAGCAGGTGGTGGCGGCCGCCCGGGCCTCCGACCCCGACACGGATGTCCGCGACCTCGCCTCCGACCAGCTCCAGCCCGGCACCCTCGCCGAGCTGACGAGCCCGTCGCTCTTCGCCGAGCGCAAGGTGGTGATCGTGCGCAACGCGCAGGATCTCTCCGCCGACACGATCAAGGACGTCAAGGCGTACCTCGGCGATCCGGTCGAGGAGATCACCCTGGTGCTGCTGCATGCGGGCGGCGCCAAGGGCAAGGGCCTGCTGGACGCGGCGCGCAAGGCCGGTGCGCGGGAGGTCGCGTGTCCGAAGACGACCAAGCCGGCCGAGCGGCTCTCGTTCGTACGGTCGGAGTTCCGGGCGCTGGGGCGCTCGGCGACCCCCGAGGCGTGCCAGGCGCTGGTCGACTCCATCGGCAGCGATCTGCGCGAGCTGGCGAGTGCGGTCTCGCAGCTCGTCGCGGATGTCGAGGGCACGATCGACGAGGCGGTCGTCGCCCGCTACTACACGGGCCGCGCGGAGGCATCGAGTTTCACGGTCGCCGACCGCGCAGTGGAGGGCCGGGCCGCCGAGGCGCTTGAGGCCCTGCGCTGGTCGCTGTCGACGGGGGTGGCACCCGTGCTGATCACCAGCGCGCTGGCGCAGGGCGTACGGGCGATCGGAAAGCTGTCCTCGGCGCGCGGGGGGCGGCCCGCGGACCTCGCCCGTGAGCTGGGCATGCCGCCGTGGAAGATCGACCGGGTGCGCCAGCAGATGCGTGGGTGGACGCCGGACGGGGTGGCCGCGGCGCTGCGGGCGGTCGCGGACGCGGACGCGGGCGTCAAGGGGGGCGGCGACGATCCGGAGTACGCGCTGGAGAAGGCGGTGGTCGCGGTGGCGCGGGCAGCGCGGGCCGGGCGGTAGCCCGGAGCGGGGTGAGGGTGCGAGGTCGTCCGGCAGCCGGCCCTGTCCTCAATCGCCGGACGGGCTTGATATTGCCGGACGGACCGGATGGGGTACGCCGAAGGCCCCGGGCTCGCTCTGGGGAGAGCGGGGCCCGGGGCCTTCGTTCGCGCTTGGTGCGCCGCACCCGCGTGGCGAACGCAGGTTCGGTGTGCGGCGCGGGGGCCGGGCAGGGGCGGGAGAGAGGGCCCGCTGGTCCGTTCCGGCGATTACATCAGAGAAGCTCAGCCCTGGAGGGAGGCAACCTTGGAGGCCAGCGCCGACTTCTTGTTGGCGGCGGCGTTCTTGTGGATGACACCCTTCGAGACAGCCTTGTCGAGCGCGCGGGAGGCGTCGCGAGCGGCCGTGGTGGCCTTCTCGACGTCACCGGCGACGGCAGCCTCACGGGCCTTGCGGATAGCGGTCTTGAGCGAGGACTTGACGGCCTTGTTGCGCAGGCGCGCCTTCTCGTTCGTCTTGTTCCGCTTGATCTGGGACTTGATGTTCGCCACGAAAGAGCCTTTTCAGGTTCGATGGATCTTCGATGTGCGCCTCACGGCCCGAAAGAGTCACGAGGCACAGCTGTCAACGGTACCAGCCCCGCTCCGACCGGCCCAAACCGGTCTCCGCCCCACAACCATGGGACGATGGAGGCTACGTATCGATCCGACCGAACCGACATCGACCCGAGACACGGCGTTCGGCGTCTCAAGAATCAGGACCCTGCGTGCCCGCGACTCCTACCAACGTGCCCGAGCCGAGCCGTACCGACCCGGCGCTGATCCGCAACTTCTGCATCATCGCGCACATCGACCACGGCAAGTCGACCCTTGCCGACCGGATGCTCCAGCTGACGGGCGTGGTCGACCAGCGGCAGATGCGCGCTCAGTACCTCGACCGTATGGACATCGAGCGCGAGCGCGGCATCACCATCAAGTCCCAGGCGGTACGTCTGCCCTGGGCACCCAACACGGGCGAGGACCAGGGCCGCACCCATGTCCTCAACATGATCGACACCCCGGGCCACGTGGACTTCACCTACGAGGTCTCCCGCTCGCTCGCCGCCTGTGAGGGCACGGTCCTGCTGGTCGACGCCGCACAGGGCATCGAGGCCCAGACGCTGGCCAACCTCTATCTGGCGATGGAGAACGACCTCACCATCGTCCCGGTGCTCAACAAGATCGACCTGCCGGCCGCGCAGCCCGAGAAGTTCTCCGAGGAGCTGGCCAACCTCATCGGCTGCCAGCCGGAGGACGTGCTCAAGGTCTCCGCGAAGACCGGTGTCGGCGTGGACGCGCTGCTGGACCGGGTGGTCAGGGACGTTCCGGCGCCCGTCGGCAAGGCCGACGCCCCCGCCCGCGCGATGATCTTCGACTCGGTCTACGACTCGTACCGCGGCGTCGTCACGTACGTCCGTGTCGTCGACGGTCAGCTCAACAAGCGCGAGCGCATCAGGATGATGTCCACCGGCGCCACCCACGAGCTGCTGGAGATCGGGGTCTCCTCCCCGGAGATGACTCCGGCCGACGGCCTCGGCGTGGGTGAGGTGGGCTACATCATCACCGGCGTGAAGGACGTCCGGCAGTCCAAGGTCGGTGACACGATCACCTCCCTGAACAAGGGCGCGACCGAGGCGCTGGGCGGCTACAAGGACCCCAAGCCGATGGTGTTCTCGGGCCTGTACCCGCTGGACGGCTCGGACTACCCGGACCTGCGCGAGGCGCTCGACAAGCTCCAGCTCAACGACGCCGCCCTGGTGTACGAGCCGGAGACCTCCGCGGCCCTCGGCTTCGGCTTCCGTGTCGGTTTCCTCGGCCTGCTCCACCTCGATGTGATCCGCGAGCGCCTGGAGCGCGAGTTCGGCCTCGAACTCATCGCCACCGCCCCCAACGTGGTCTACCGCGTCGAGATGGAGGACGGCTCCGAGCACACCGTCACCAACCCGAGCGAGTTCCCCGAGGGCAAGATCGACAAGGTGCACGAGCCGGTCGTACGTGCCACCGTCCTCGCTCCCAGCGAGTTCATCGGCGCGATCATGGAGCTCTGCCAGAACAGGCGCGGCACCCTGCTCGGCATGGACTATCTCTCAGAGGACCGGGTCGAGATCCGCTACACCCTGCCGCTCGCCGAGATCGTCTTCGACTTCTTCGACCAGCTGAAGTCCAAGACCCGTGGTTACGCCTCCCTCGACTACGAGCCCACCGGCGAGCAGTCCGCCCAGCTCGTCAAGGTCGACATCCTGCTGCACGGCGACAAGGTCGACGCGTTCTCCGCGGTCACGCACAAGGACAAGGCGTACGCGTACGGCGTGCGGCTCGTCGCCAAGCTGCGTGAGCTGATCCCGCGGCAGAACTTCGAGGTACCGATCCAGGCGGCCATCGGCTCCCGGGTCATCGCCCGTGAGACCGTCCGCGCCATCCGCAAGGACGTCCTCGCCAAGTGCTACGGCGGTGACATCTCCCGTAAGCGGAAGCTGCTGGAGAAGCAGAAGGAAGGCAAGAAGCGGATGAAGATGGTCGGCAATGTGGAGGTGCCGCAGGAGGCCTTCATCGCCGTGCTGTCGACGGACGAGTCGGGCGGGGAGGGCAAGGCCAAGAAGTAGCCCACGCCCCGGACGCCCACCGGATTCGCCCGGGACGCAACACCACTTCTGTCCCGGACGCCACACCGGCTCCGTCCGCCACCGCCCGGTGGCGGCCCGACGGGCCCCTGCGTCGCAGCGCGCTGCGACGCAGGGGCCCGTTCGTTATGAAGCGGCGGCCCGTTGCCCCTTACGCGGCGGACGCGGGCGCTCTACCCTGATCACGGCCTCGTAGTTACTCGCCAGTTAAACAAGCGGGATCGAGCACCACAGGACAAGCAACAGAACGAGCAACAGGACAAAGCAGCAACCAGCAGCCGGTCGTGAAGCACTGCCGCAGGCCCGGAGGATGTCGTGAGCGACACACAGACCTTGATCGAGAACCGACCGCCCTCCGTGGCGAACCTCTTCATCGACCGCGTGGCGGCCACCCCGGACGGGGAGGCCTATCGCTACCCCGTTCCCGCGGCCGCGGGCGAGGGGCCCGATGAGTGGAAGTCGCTGAGCTGGGCACAGGCCGCCGAACGGGTGTACGCCATCGCGGCAGGGCTCATCGGTCTGGGTGTGCGGCCGGAGGAGCGCATCGCGCTCGCCGCCGGTACTCGGGTGGAGTGGATCCTCGTCGACCTCGGTGTGATGTGCGCGGGCGCCGCCACGACCACGATCTACCCGTCGACCAACGCCGAGGAGTCGGCGTTCATCCTCTCCGACTCCGAGAGCCGGGTCCTGATCGCCGAGGACGCGGGCCAGCTGGCCAAGGCCCGCGAGCGCCGCGCCGAGCTGCCGAACCTCACCCATGTCGTCGTCATCGACCCCGAGGGCGCCGAACCCGCCGAGGGCGACCCGGAGGGCTGGGTGCTCACCCTCGCCGACCTGGAGGCCCGCGGCGCCGAGCACCTCGCGAAGACCCCCGAAGCTGTCAAGGAGCGGGTCGCCGCCATCACGGCCGACCAGCTGGCCACCCTGATCTACACCTCGGGCACCACCGGCCGCCCCAAGGGTGTGCGCCTGCCGCACGACAACTGGTCGTACATGGCCAAAGCCACCGTGGCGACCGGCCTGATCACCAAGGACGACGTCCAGTACCTCTGGCTGCCGCTCGCGCACGTCTTCGGCAAGGTCCTCACCTCCGGCCAGATCGAGGTCGGCCACGTCACCGCCGTCGACGGCCGGGTCGACAAGATCATCGAGAATCTGCCGGTGGTCCAGCCGACGTACATGGCCGCCGTCCCCCGTATCTTCGAAAAGGTCTACAACGGTGTCGCCGCCAAGGCGCGGGCCGGTGGCGGGGCCAAGTACAAGATCTTCCAGTGGGCGGCCGGGGTCGCCCGCGAGTACGCGACGGTCTCGCAGGACAACTTCCGGCGCACCGGCACGGCCTCCGTGCCGTTCGCGCTCGGCGCCAAGCACAAGGTCGCCGACGCGCTCGTCTTCGCCAAGATCCGCGAGGCCTTCGGCGGCCGGCTGCGCGCCTGCGTCTCCGGCTCCGCGGCGCTCGCCCCCGACATCGGCTACTTCTTCGCGGGCGCCGGCATCCACATCCTGGAGGGCTACGGCCTCACCGAGACCAGCGCCGCCTCCTTCGTCAACCCGGGCGAGGCCTACCGCACCGGAACCGTCGGCAAGCCGCTCCCCGGCACCGAGGTACGGATCGCCGACGACGGCGAGATCCTGCTGCGCGGCCCCGGCCTGATGCAGGGCTACCAGGGGCTGCCGGAGAAGACCGCCGAGGTGCTGGAGGCGGACGGCTGGCTCCACACCGGCGACATCGGCGAGCTGTCCGTGGACGGCTACCTCCGGATCACCGACCGCAAGAAGGACCTGATCAAGACGTCCGGCGGCAAGTACATCGCCCCGGCGGAGGTCGAGGGACAGTTCAAGGCGGTCTGCCCGTTCGTCTCCAACATCCTGGTGCACGGCGCGGACCGTAACTTCTGCACCGCCCTGATCGCACTGGACGAGCCGACCATCCTCGGCTGGGCCGCCGAGAACGGCCTGGGCGGGAAGCCGTACGCCGAAGTGGTGGCGTCCCCGCAGACCGTCGAGCTCATCGAGGGCTATGTGAGGCGGCTCAACGAGGGGCTGCAGCGCTGGCAGACCATCAAGAAGTTCCGGCTGCTGCCTCGCGATCTCGACATCGAGCACGGCGAGCTGACGCCCAGTCTGAAGCTGAAGCGGCCGGTCGTCGAGCGCGAGTACAAGGGCCTCATCGACGACATGTACGCGGGGGCCCGCGAGGCGTAGTACGGGTCCTTGCGGACGGGCCGCGCGGTGCGGCTTCCGCTGTTCTTCTCCGCTCATTTTCTCTGCCCACTTCGGCAACTCGTCGCTTATGGGCAGGGTCCATCTGTCACTCTGTCGGTGTCGTCAGCGGCGCCCAGCGAGAACAGAACGAGAACAGAACGAGAACAGACAGACAGAGCGAGAACAGGTCAGGAGCTGCACCGTGGGGTCCGTTCCCTTGCAGCGGGACATCGTTCAGCGTCCCGGTATCAATGTCGGCCACGCGGATGCGCGGCCGGTCGCCCGTACGTCCCTGCCCGGCAATCTCCTCGCACCCTCCGCGGCCCGCCGGTTCGTCCGCGCAGCGCTCACCGAGTGGACCAGGCTCGGACTGCCGACGGCCGTGGGCTTCAGCGAGCGTCTCGCCGATGACGCCTCGGTCGTCGTCAGCGAACTGGTCACCAACGCGGTCGTGCACGCCGGGACCCATGTCGAGCTGCTCTGCCGGCTGGAGGAGGCCGCCGAGGACGAGGCCGCGGCCCTGGTGCTGGAGGTCTCCGACCACCACCCGGCCCGCGCCGTGCGCAGCGAACGCCCGGAGGCGGGCGGCGCGGCGGAAGAGGCGGAGGGCGAGGCCCCCGCCGGCCCCGAGGAGCCCGCGGAGTACGGTCGCGGGCTCCAGCTCGTCGGCACCCTCGCCGAGCGCTGGGGCATCACCTACCGCACCGGCCTCAAGACCGTCTGGGCCCGGCTCCCGGTCGACGACTGGAACCCGTTTCCCGAACCGTCGGCCGAGCCCGGCTTCCAGCAGGGGCTGCGCGCCGCCGAGCTGCTCGCCCCCAGCGCCCGGCGCGCCCTGCGCGACGACGCGGACTGGGCGGGCCGCGGCGCGCTCTCGTTCCTCGCCGAGGCGTCGGACCTGCTCGCCGGCCAGCTCGACGAGGACATCGTCGCGGCGCTCGCCGGGCAGTTACTGGTGCCCAGGCTCGCCGACTGGTGCGCGATCTGGCTGGAACCCGAGAACGGCGGCCCCTCGGCCGTCCCCCGGCTCGCCAGCGTCTGGCACCGGGACGAGGCCGAGACCGGGCAGCTGCGCACGGTGCTGGAGCAGGGCCCGATCCGGCTGCCCGAGCGGGTGGGTACGGGCCCCGTCTCCATGCCCTGGCCCGGTGGCGAGGAGGACGGCACGGAAGCGGAATCCGACGGGCGCACCGGGTCCGCCCTCGCCTACCGGATCACCTCGGGAGGCCGCACACTCGGCGCCGTACTCCTCGCCAGGGAGGGCACGGCACGCGTACCCGACGAAGTGACCGCCCTGATCGAGGACTTCGTACGCCGTGTCGGCCTGGCCGTCGGCGCCGCCCGCGCGTACACCCGGCAGGCCACCATCAGCCGCATCCTGCAGCGGGCACTGCTGCCCAGCAAGGTCGCCGACATACCCGGCGTCACCAGCTCGCTGGTGTACGAACCCAGCGACGACGGAGTCGTCGGCGGTGACTTCTACGACATCTTCCCGTGCCCCGGCGACCGCTGGTGCTTCGTCCTCGGCGATGTGCAGGGCAGCGGCCCCGAGGCGGCCGTCGTCACCGGTCTCGCCCGGCCCTGGCTGCGGCTGCTGGCCCGCGAGGGCTTCGGCGTAGGCGAGGTGCTGGACCGGCTCAACCGGCTGCTCCTCGACGACGCGATGGAGGCCGCCGAGGCGGCCGCGCTCATGGTGGCCGCGGCGGGCGGCCAGCAGACGGCGGACACCGGGCAGTCACGCTTCCTCTCCCTGCTGTACGGAGAACTGGTGCCGCTGCCCGGCGGCGGTGTTCGCTGCACCCTGGCCAGCGCCGGCCACCCGCTGCCGCTGCTGCTGCGGCCCGGCGGCGAGGTGCGCCCGGCCGCCGAGCCGCAGATGCTGCTCGGGATCTTCGACGACGTCGCGTACGAGAGCCAGAGCTTCGAGCTGGCGCCGGGCGACAGCCTGCTGTGCGTCACGGACGGGGTGACGGAGCGGCGCTCCGGGGCGCTGATGTTCGACGACGGGGACGGTCTGGCCATGGCGCTGGCCGACTGCACCGGTCTGTCGGCGGACGGGATCGCGGACCGGATCAAGCGGGCCGTGCACGAATTCGCCGAGCGGCCGCCGGATGACGATCTGGCGTTGCTGGTGTTGCAGGCCGGGTGAGGCGCCCTTCTGGAGGCGCCCTCCCAGGGGAGGACGGGGCGGGCGGTCTGCGTGATCATGGGCATGGCCCGGGGATCCGCGGCGGCGAGTCACAATGGGCGGTATGCCTTCCGTACTGCCCGATGGTGAACCCGTACCCGACGACGGGGCGCTGCCCCGCCATGCCCTGGAAGGCGCCGCCGACCGGCCGCTCGGCTTCTACCTGCATGTGCCCTACTGCGCGACCCGCTGCGGCTACTGCGACTTCAACACCTACACCGCCACCGAGCTGCGCGGCTCCGGCGGTGCGCTGGCCTCCAGGGACAACTACGCCGCCCATCTGATCGGCGAGGTCCGCCAGGCCCGGAAGGTCCTCGGCGATGATCCGCGTACGGTCCGTACGGTCTTCGTCGGCGGCGGTACGCCGACCCTGCTGGCCGCCGGGGATCTCGTACGGATGCTGGGGGCGATCCGCGAGGAGTTCGGGCTCGCGGACGATGCCGAGATCACCACCGAGGCCAATCCGGAGTCCGTCGGTCCGGCCTATCTGGCCGAGCTGCGGGAGGGTGGGTTCAACCGGATCTCGTTCGGGATGCAGAGCGCGCGGCAGCACGTACTGAAGATCCTGGACCGTACGCATACGCCGGGGCGGCCCGAGGCATGCGTCGCGGAGGCGAGGGCAGCGGGCTTCGAGCACGTCAATCTCGATCTGATCTACGGCACTCCCGGGGAGTCCGACGACGACTGGCGTGCCTCGCTGGACGCGGCGATCGGGGCGGGGCCGGACCATGTGTCGGCGTACGCGCTGATCGTCGAGGAGGGCACGCAGCTGGCGCGGCGGATCCGGCGCGGCGAGATCCCGATGACCGATGACGACGCCCACGCCGACCGGTATCTGATCGCGGACGAGGCGATGGCCGCTGCGGGCTTCTCCTGGTACGAGGTGTCGAACTGGGCCCGTACGCCCGAGGGCCGGTGCCTGCACAACGAGCTGTACTGGCGTGGCGCCGACTGGTGGGGCGCCGGGCCGGGGGCGCACAGCCACGTCGGCGGGGTGCGCTGGTGGAATGTGAAGCATCCGGGGGCGTACGCGCAGGCGCTGGCCGAGGGGCGGTCGCCGGGGGCCGGACGCGAGATCCTCTCCGCCGAGGACCGGCGGGTCGAGCGGATCCTGCTGGAGCTGCGGCTCGCGGACGGGTGCCCGTTGTCACTGCTGGAACCGGCGGGGCTGGCCGCCTCCCGGCGCGCTCTGGCGGACGGGCTGCTGGAGCCTGGTCCGTACGAGCAGGGGCGGGCGGTGCTTACCTTGCGGGGGCGCTTGTTGGCGGATGCGGTGGTGCGGGACCTGGTGGACTGAGGGGGCGGGGGCGCTGCCCCCGGACCCCCGCTCCTCAAACGCCAAAGGGGCTGAAAGGTCAGTCGGAAGGGCTGGATCCGGGCGCTGTCACGAAGTCGATCAGGTGTTCCATCGAACCCAGCAGCGACGGCTCCAGGTCGCGGTAGGAGTGGACCGTGGACAGGATGCGCTGCCAGGCCGCGCCCGTGTTCTCCGGCCAGGCCAGTGCGCGGCACACGCCCGTCTTCCAGTCCTGGCCGCGCGGGATCACCGGCCAGGCGGGGATGCCGACGGACGACGGCTTCACCGCCTCCCAGACGTCGATGTACGGGTGGCCCACCACCAGTACGTATCCGTCCGAGACCTGCTCGGCGATGCGGGACTCCTTGGAGCCGGGGACCAGGTGGTCGACCAGGACGCCCAGTCTGGCGTCCGGACCGGGGGAGAAGGCGCGCACGATGGCCGGGAGGTCGTCGATGCCCTCCAGGTACTCGACGACCACGCCCTCGATCCGCAGATCGTCACCCCAGACGCGCTCGACCAGCTCCGCGTCGTGGCGGCCCTCCACATAGATCCGGCCGGCCCGCGCCACCCGGGCGCGCGCCCCGGGTACCGCGACCGAGCCCGAGGCCGTGCGTGCGGGGCGCGTGGGAGCGGCCGCCGACGGGCGTACGAGCGTGACCACCCGGCCCTCCAGCAGGAATCCGCGCGGCTCCATCGGGAACACCCGGTGCTTGCCGAAGCGGTCCTCCAGGGTCACCGTCGGACCCTGGGCCGTCTTCTCGCAGCGGATCACCGCACCGCAGAAGCCGGTGGAGACCTCCTCCACGACCAGATCGGGCTCGGCGGGGACCTCGGGAACGGGGGCGGACTTCTTCCACGGCGGGGTCAGGTCCGGCTGGTAACTGCGCATCGGATGACGATAGGACGACCACACATCACGACACGCCGAAGAGGGCGGCCAGCCGGTCGCGCTGGTCCCGTACGAACGCCGCGTCCACCACCGCCCCGTGCCCCGGAACGTACACCGCGTCCTCGCCGCCCAGCGCCAGCAGCCGGTCCAGCGCGGCCGGCCAGCGGGACGGGACCGCGTCCCGGCCCGCCTGCGGTTCGCCGGACTCCTCGACCAGGTCGCCGCAGAGCACCACGGCGGGGGAGCCGGGGACGAGTACCGCCAGATCGTGGCCGCTGTGGGCGGGGCCCACATTCGCCAGCAGCACCTGACGGCCGCCGCCCAGATCGAGCGTCCACTCGCCGCGCACCTCGTGCTGCGGTGCCACCAGTGCGTCGGTGGCCTCGGTCGCCTCGTGTTCGGACACCCCGTGGCGGATCGCGGAGGCGCGCAGATCGTCGGCCCCGAGCTTCAGCAGCGCGGCCATGCCGACCGCTCCGTACACCTGGGCGCCGGAGAACGCGGCGGTGCCCAGCACATGGTCGAAGTGGGGGTGGCTGAGTGCGATATGCGTCACCCTCCGGCCGAGCAGGGCCTGTGCCTGGGTGCGTACTTCCGCGCCTTCGCGCAGTGTCGATCCGGTGTCGTGCAGCAGCACTCCATCCGCTCCGACCACCAGTGCGACCGTCGCATCCCAACCGGGAAGGCGCCGCCGGCCCACTCCGTGACCGAGTCGCTCCCAGCCGAACTCTTCCCAAGAGGCGTCCATACCGCGACGCTATCGGCAACGACCTGCGCAGTCTCGCGGTAGCGTGGCCGGTCGCTCTTGCTAGGCCCCCACTCGACCGCCGTACACTGGCCGGGGGGTTGCTGGCACTCGTACGGACAGAGTGCCAGGCGGATTCCTGGGAATGAAGCAGGAACGGCCCGAGAACCACCGAGGAACACAGCTGGAGGTGTGCGCGATGCTCAGCGAACGCAGACTCGAAGTGCTGCGCGCCATCGTCCAGGACTACGTCGGCACCGAGGAGCCCGTGGGTTCCAAGGCGCTCACCGAGCGGCACAAGCTGGGGGTCTCCCCGGCCACCGTCCGCAACGACATGGCGGTGCTGGAGGACGAGGGCTTCATCGCCCAGCCGCACACCAGCGCGGGCCGCATCCCGACGGACAAGGGCTACCGGCTCTTCGTCGACAAGCTCGCGGGCGTCAAGCCCCTCTCGTCGCCGGAGCGCCGTGCCATTCACAATTTCCTCGACGGCGCGGTCGACCTCGACGATGTCGTGGGCCGCACCGTACGGCTGCTCGCGCAGCTGACCCGGCAGGTCGCCATCGTGCAGTACCCCTCGCTGACCCGGTCGACGGTCCGGCATGTGGAACTGCTGTCGCTGGCGGCGGCCCGGCTGATGCTCGTGCTGATCACGGACACCGGCCGGGTCGAACAGCGCATGATCGACTGCCCCGCCCCGTTCGGTGAGAGTTCTCTCGCCGATCTGCGGGCCCGGCTCAACAGCCGGGTCGTGGGACGCCGTTTCGCGGACGTTCCGCAACTGGTGCAGGATCTGCCGGAATCCTTCGAGAGCGAGGACCGGGGAACCGTGTCCACCGTGCTCTCCACCCTGCTCGAAACCCTCGTCGAGGAGACGGAGGAGCGGCTGTTGATCGGCGGCACCTCCAACCTCACCCGCTTCGGGCACGACTTCCCTGTGATGATCCGGCCGGTGCTGGAGGCATTGGAGGAGCAGGTCGTGCTGCTGAAGCTGCTCGGCGAGGCCAAGGACTCGGGCATGACCGTACGTATCGGGCACGAGAACGCCTACGAGGGGCTCAACTCCACGTCCGTCGTCGCGGTCGGCTACGGTTCGGGCGACGAGGCAGTCGCCAAACTCGGCGTGGTCGGACCGACCCGCATGGACTACCCCGGAACGATGGGAGCGGTACGCGCAGTGGCACGTTACGTCGGACAGATCCTGGCGGAGTCGTAAGTGGCCACGGACTACTACGCCGTACTCGGCGTGCGCCGCGACGCATCTCAGGACGAGATCAAGAAGGCCTTCCGGAGGCTCGCCCGCGAGCTGCATCCGGATGTGAACCCCGATCCGAAGACCCAGGAGCGGTTCAAGGAGATCAACGCCGCCTACGAGGTGCTGTCGGACCCGCAGAAGAAGCAGGTCTACGACCTCGGCGGCGACCCGCTGTCCGCCTCCGGCGGCGGTGGCGCGGGCGGATTCGGACAGGGCGGCTTCGGCAACTTCTCCGACATCATGGACGCGTTCTTCGGTACGTCGTCGCAGCGCGGACCCCGTTCGCGCACCCGGCGCGGCCAGGACGCGATGATCCGTCTGGAGATCGATCTCTCCGAGGCCGCGTTCGGCACCACCAAGGACATCCAGGTCGACACGGCCGTCGTCTGTGCGACCTGCAACGGCGAGGGCGCCGCACCCGGCACCTCCGCCCAGACCTGTGACATGTGCCGCGGCCGCGGCGAGGTCTCCCAGGTCACCCGGTCCTTCCTCGGCCAGGTCATGACCTCGCGGCCCTGCCCGCAGTGCCAGGGCTTCGGTACGGTCGTGCCGACCCCGTGTCCGGAGTGCGCCGGTGACGGCCGCATCCGGTCGCGGCGCACGCTCACCGTGAAGATCCCCGCCGGTGTCGACAACGGCACCCGCATCCAGCTCGCGGGCGAGGGCGAGGTCGGCCCCGGCGGCGGCCCGGCCGGCGATCTGTACGTGGAGATCCACGAGCTGTCGCACGCGGTGTTCCAGCGCCGGGGCGACGACCTGCACTGCACGGTCACCATCCCCATGACGGCGGGCGCGCTCGGCACGAAGGTGCCGCTGGAGACGCTCGACGGCCTGGAGGAGGTCGACATCCGGCCCGGCACCCAGTCCGGCCAGTCCGTCCCGCTGCACGGACGCGGCATCACGCATCTGCGGGGCGGCGGGCGCGGCGACCTGATCGTGCACGTCGAGGTGATGACCCCGACGAAGCTGGACCCGGAGCAGGAGCGACTGCTGCGGGAGCTGTCGAAGATGCGTGGCGAGGAGCGGCCCACCGGGCAGTTCCAGCCCGGGCAGCAGGGGCTGTTCTCCCGTCTGAAGGACGCCTTCAACGGCCGCTGACGGCCCCGGCACCCTGCTCACTTCCGCCGGACGGGCTCGCCTGCCGAGCCCGTCCGGGGTGTGAGGGCGGACCGGCCCGCCCGGTGTTTGCGGGCAAAGCGGACCGCCCGGTGTTTGCGGGCAAAGCGGACCGCAGGCCGCGCACGCCATGGCGCACGGGACGTGGCACGATGCGGTCATGTCATCCGTGTTGACCGATCTCTGCCGGTATCCGATCGTGCAGGCCCCGATGGCCGGTGGAACATCCTGTCCGCAGCTCGTCTCGGCCGTCGCCGAAGCGGGCGGGCTGGGCTTTCTCGCCGCCGGGTACAAGACGGCGGACGGCATGTACAACGAGATCAAACAGCTGCGCGGGCTGACCGGTCAGCCCTTCGGCGTAAATCTCTTCATGCCGCAACCGGGTCTCGCCGACCCGAGCGCCGTCGAGGTGTACCGGCATCAGCTCGCCGGTGAGGCGGCCTGGTACGAGACCCCGCTCGACGACCCGGACTCCAGCGGCGGCGACGACGGCTACGAGGCCAAGCTCGCCATCCTCCTGGACGACCCGGTCCCAGCCGTCTCGTTCACCTTCGGCTGCCCGACCCGCGAGACTCTCGACGCGTTCGCCGGCGTCGGCACGTACACCGTCGTGACGGTCACCACGCCCGAGGAGGCCCAGGCCGCCCAGTGGGCGGGTGCCGACGCGGTCTGTGTCCAGGGCATAGAGGCGGGCGGCCACCAGTCCACCCACCGCGACGACCCGCAGACCGACGGCACCGGGATCGGGCTGCTCTCCCTGGTGTCCCAGGTCCGCGAGACCGTGCAGGTGCCGCTCATCGCCGCGGGCGGGCTGATGCGCGGATCCCAGATCGCCGCGGTGCTCGCCGCGGGCGCGGAGGCGGCGCAGCTCGGCACGGCATTCCTAGTCTGTCCCGAGTCCGGGGCGCATCTGCTGCACAAGCAGGCGCTGACCAATCCGCTGTTCGTACGGACCGCCCTGACCCGGGCGTTCTCCGGCCGCCCGGCCCGCGGTCTGGTCAACCGCTTCATGCGTGAGCACGGCCCGTACGCCCCCGCCGCGTACCCGCAGGTCCACTATCTGACCGCCGGGCTGCGCCGGGCGGCGGCCAGGGCCGGGGACGCGCAGGGCATGGCACTGTGGGCGGGGCAGGGGCACCGGATGGCACGCGAGCTGCCCGCCGGCCGGCTGATCGAGCTGCTCGCCGAAGAACTGGACGCCGCGCGCGCGGCAGTGAGCACAGGGAGTACGCAGTGACCGCACCGGTCTTCGTCGTCGAACAGGTCCCCGAGGGGCCCGAGTTCGTCCTGGAAGGACCCGAGGGACGGCACGCCGTATCGGTGAAGCGGCTGCACGCCGGTGAGGACGTCGTGCTGACGGACGGCCTCGGCCGCTGGACGGAAGGCGTCGTCAGGGCCGCCGAGGGCAAGGACCGGCTCGTCGTCACCGATCTGACGGCGGTCCAGGAGGAGCCGTGGCCCACGCCCCGTGTCACCGTCGTCCAGGCCCTGCCCAAGGGCGACCGCGGCGAGGTCGCCGTCGAGACTATGACGGAGACCGGTGTCGACGCGATCGTGCCTTGGCAGGCGGCGCGCTGCATCACGCAGTGGAAGGGCGACCGCGGCCTCAAGTCCCTCGCGAAATGGCGCAACACCGCCCGGGAGGCGGGCAAGCAGTCGCGCCGGGTGCGCTTCCCCGAGGTGGCGGACGCGCTGACGACCAAGCAGGTTGCCGCGCTTCTGGCCGCGGCGGACTTCGCCGCCGTCCTGCACGAGGACCGGGGCCACGACAGTGAGCCGCTGGCCACCGTCCAACTCCCCACCCAGGGCGAGATCGTGCTGGTCGTCGGCCCCGAGGGCGGGGTGTCGCCGGACGAACTGGCGGCCTTCGCCGCGGCGGGCGCCCGGACCTGCCGGCTCGGAACGTCCGTCCTGCGCACCTCGACGGCCGGCACGGCGGCGACGGCACTGCTGCTGGGGCGCACCGGCCGCTGGTCGTAAGCCGCTTCGGTGGGGGCGCACCGGCCGGCCGGGTGCAAGCCCCCACCGGCGCGCCGGAGCCGCCCCTTTGTGGCCGCAAGCCGTCTACCCTCCCGGGGGGTAACGGTGGGAAGCTGCCCTTATGGGGACATCAAGGGCATGGAGTCAGGGAAGGACCCGTCGCTTTCTGGCCGCGTCCGCACTCGCGGTCGCGGCGGTCGCGGGTGTCGTGGCCTGTGAGCCGACGGGCAGTCTGAACTCCGCATCCATCGCCGTGACCACCGACCTGGCCGGCACCAGCGACCTGGAACGCAACGGGGTCGATGTGCGGTGGCTGAACTGCACGGCCGACGTCGACGGGGACCGGGTCCGGGGTGCCTCGCCCACCGCCTCCCCGCGCCGGATCGCGGACGTCGCCTGCACCGGAAAGACCGGGAACGGCAAGGACATCACGCTCAACGGCAAGGTGACTCAGGCGCTCGACGGGCGGTGCGTGCGCGGGGACCTGACCGCCAGGACCGGCGGGAAGGACGTGTTCCGGGCCGATGTGCTCGGCGACTGCGACGCCGCCCCGTCGACCACCGCGGCCGATCCGCCCCTGGACGGCGCCGGCGGCGCCCGTCCGGCGGTCACCGTGACGGTCACGGTGACCGAATCGCCCCGGGACAAATGAGTGCGTCCGGCACGCAACCACCCGGCGTACTCCGGCCAACCCAGTTACGCAGAGCACTTCCGCGGCCTAGGGTGATCGATGTGACACAGCCTGCCTACCTCCGATACCCCCATGTCCAAGGCGATTTGATCGCCTTCACCGCCGAGGACGATGTCTGGCTGGCGCCGCTGGACGGCGGCCGGGCCTGGCGCGTCAGCGCCGACAACCGACCTGTCACCAATCCGCGGATATCTCCCGACGGAACCTGGGTGGCCTGGACGTCCACCCGGGACGGAATGCCCGAAGTGCACGTCGCACCGGTCGACGGCGGCCCCTCCAGGCGGCTCACCTACTGGGGCGACGCACGGACCTCCGTACGCGGCTGGACGCCCGAGGGCGACGTACTGGTCATCAGCACCCAGGGGCAGGCATCGCTGCGGCGCAGCTGGGCCAGGGCCGTCCCGGTCGACGGCGGTCCCGCGCGGACCCTGCCGTACGGGCCGGTCGGCTCCCTCGCGTACGGACCCGGCGGACGGGTCCTGCTGCTCTCGGCCACCATGGGGCGCGAGGCCGCCGCCTGGAAGCGCTACCGGGGCGGCACCGCGGGCAAGCTGTGGATCGCGGAAGAGGGCGCGACCGACGGCCCGGCGGAGTTCGTACGGCTGCACGAGGACCTCGACGGGAACATCGAGGCGCCGATGTGGGTGGGCGACCGAGTGGCCTTCCTCTCCGACCACGAAGGCGTCGGCGCGCTCTACTCCTCGCTGCCCGACGGCTCGGACCTGCGCCGCCACACCGGCGTCGAAGGGTTCTACGCCCGCCACGCGACCACCGACGGCACCCGCGTCGGCTACGCCTCGGCCGGTGAGCTCTGGCTGCTGGAGGACCTCGAAGGCGCCGAGCCGCGCCGCGTCGCCATCCGGCTCGGCGGCCAGCGCGCAGACCTCCAGCCGCACTCCGTGCACGCCGGCAGTCACCTCGACTCCGCGTCCCCGGACCGCACGGGCCGCGGCAGCGCCGTCGGGACGCGCGGCGCCGTCCACTGGGTCACCCACCGCGAGGGCCCGGCCCGCGCACTCGCCGTCGAACCCGGCGTACGGGCCAGGATGCCCCGCACCTTCCAGGCCGACGGCGACCAGCACGTCGTCTGGGTCACCGACGCCGAGGGCGACGACGCCCTGGAGTGCGCACCCGCCACCGGCACCGCACCGGGCGCCGTGCCGCGCCGCCTCGCCGCGGGCCGTATCGGCAGGGTCCTCGACCTGGAAGCGGCCCCGGACGGCAGCCGGTTCGCCGTCGCCGCGCACGACGGGCGGGTCCTGATCGTCGAGCGGGAGAGCGGCGAGGTCCACGAGGTGGACCGCAGCGAGCACGGCGACGCCTCCGGCCTCGTCTTCTCGCCCGACTCCTCCTGGCTCGCCTGGTCGCACCCCGGCCCCGAGCCGCTCAGGCAGCTCAAGCTCGCGCACCTCGCCGATCTCTCCGTCGCCGAGGCCACCCCGCTGCGCTTCCGGGACTTCGCCCCCGCGTTCACCACCGACGGCAAGCACCTCGCGTTCCTCTCCGAGCGGGCCTTCGACCCGGTCTACGACGCCCATGTCTTCGACCTCGCGTTCATCGGCGCCTGCCGCCCGCATCTGCTGACGCTCGCGGCCACCACACCCTCCCCGTTCGGACCGCAGCTCCACGGCCGCCCGACCGAGAAGGAGAAGGGCGCCGGCGATGGCGAGGACAACCCGACCGCACTGCCCGTCACCCGGATCGACCTCGACGGACTCGCCGACCGGATCGTGCCGATGCCGGTCGAGGCCGCCAGCTACTCCTCGCTGCGCGCCGCGAAGGACGGGCTGCTGTGGCTGAACCACCCGGTGACCGGGGTGCTCGGCACGAGCGGCGCCACGCCCGACGCGCGGCGGCCCGAGACCGTCCTCGAACGGTACGACCTGGAAAAGCTGCGCTGCGAGGAACTCGCCTCGGACGTCGGTGGCTTCGCGGTCAGCGGCGACGGCAAGCGGATCGTCCTGCACACCCGGGGCAAGCTGCGTGTCGCACCGTCCGACAGCCGTGTCCCGGCCGGTGACGACGACCACGACGGCGGCAGCGACGGCAACGTCACCGTCGACCTCTCCCGGATCCGCCGGACCCTTGACCCGGCCGCCGAGTGGCGCCAGATGTACGACGAGGCCGGGCGCATCATGCGGGACAACTTCTGGCGCCCCGACATGAGCGGCATCGACTGGGACGGGGTCCTGGACCGCTACCGCCCGGTGCTGGAGCGCGTCGCCACCCATGACGACCTGATGGACCTGCTGTGGGAGGTGCAGGGGGAGCTCGGCACCTCGCACGCCTATGTGACGCCGCCCGGCGGCTGGCGCGACGACTCGGCCCGGCAGGGGCTGCTCGGCGCGGACATCTCCCGTACGGACGAGGGAAGTTGGCGCATCGACCGCATCCTGCCCTCGGAGACCTCCGACCCGGAGGCCCGCTCGCCGCTGGCCGCACCCGGGGTCGCGGTGCGCGTCGGGGACGCGATCCTCGCCGTCGACGGGAGCCCGGTCGACCCGGTGGCCGGGCCCGGCCCGCTGCTCACCGGCTCGGCCGGCAAACCGGTCGAGCTGACGGTCTCCCCGGTGGACGGCGGCGACTCGCGCCATGTCGTCGTCGTACCGGTCGCCGACGAGGAGGCGCTGCGCTACCACGCATGGGTCGCCGACCGGCGGGCCTACGTCCACGAGCACTCCGGCGGACGCCTCGGCTATCTCCATGTCCCCGACATGGTCGGCTCGGGCTGGGCGCAGCTCCACCGCGATCTGCGGATCGAAGTGGCCCGCGAGGGCCTGGTCGTGGACGTCCGGGAGAACCGGGGCGGCCACACCTCGCAGCTGATCGTGGAGAAGCTCGCCCGGCGCATCGTCGGCTGGGACCTGCCGCGCGGCATGCAGCCGTACAGCTACCCGGATGACGCGCCGCGCGGCCCGGTGGTGGCCGTCGCCAACGAGTTCTCCGGCTCGGACGGCGACATCGTGAACGCCGCGATCAAGGCGCTGCGCATCGGTCCCGTGGTCGGTACGCGCACCTGGGGCGGGGTGGTCGGCATCGACAGCCGGTACAAGCTCGTCGACGGTACGTCGGTCACCCAGCCCAAGTACGCGTTCTGGCTGGAGGGATACGGCTGGGGCGTGGAGAACCACGGGGTCGATCCCGATGTCGAGGTCGTGATGGCGCCGCAGGACCATGTGGCGGGGCGGGATCCGCAGCTGGACGAGGCGATCCGGATCGCGCTAGCGGCGCTGGCGGAGACCCCGGCCAAGCGGGCGCCGGAGCGGCCGGGGGCGTAGGAGGCGGGTGCCGGGGGTTCGGGGGCTCTGCTGCCCCGGACCCCCGCTTCTCAGTCGCCGGAGGGGCTCGATCGTGCCGGGCGCGGAGCCCCGCACAGGCGCCCCGATAGCATGCCGTACAACGATCACCACCGACCGAGGAGCCAGCCCATGGCGGGAGAACCGCAGCCCGACTGCCTGTTCTGCAAGATCGTCTCGGGTGAGATCCCGGCGACCATCGTCCGGGAGACCGAAACCACCGTCGCCTTCCGGGACATAAACCCCCAGGCCCCCACCCATGTGCTCGTGATCCCCCGCGTCCACCACCCCGACGCCGCCTCCCTCGCCGCCGCCGAGCCGGGGATCGCCGCCGACATACTGCGCGAGGCCGGGCACGTCGCCGCCGAGGAGAAGATCGTGGACAGCGGCTACCGGGTCGTCTTCAACACCGGCTCCGGCGCCGGCCAGACCGTCTTCCACGCGCACGCCCATGTCCTGGGCGGCCGCGGACTGCAGTGGCCCCCCGGCTAGAAACAGGCGATCGCACACCGTGTCCGTACGTGAACTCGTGGTCCTCGGCACCGCCAGCCAGGTCCCGACCAGGCACCGCAATCACAACGGCTATCTGCTCCGCTGGGACGGCGATGGCATCCTCTTCGACCCGGGCGAGGGCACCCAGCGCCAGATGCTGCGGGCCGGTGTCGCCGCGCACGACATCGACCGGATCTGCGTCACGCACTTCCATGGCGACCACTCGCTGGGCCTGGCCGGGGTGATCCAGCGGATCAACCTCGACCAGGTCCCGCACCCGGTCACCGCGCACTACCCGGCGAGCGGACAGCACTTCTTCGAGCGGCTGCGGTACGCGACCGCCTACCGCGAGTCCGTCGAGCTGACCGAGGCCCCGGTCGCCGCCGACGGGGTCCTCGCCACCACGGACGCGTACACGCTCAGCAGCCACCGGCTCTCGCACCCCGTCGAGTCGTACGGCTACCGGCTCGTCGAGCCCGACGGGCGCCGCATGCTGCCCGCGAAGCTGGCCGAGCACGGCATCAAGGGGCCGGACGTCGGCCGGATCCAGCGCGAGGGCGCCCTCGGCGGCGTCACGCTCGACGACGTCTCCGAGCGCAGGCGCGGCCAGCGGTTCGCGTTCATCATGGACACAAGGCTCTGCGACGGCGTGCACGTGCTCGCCGAGGGTTGCGACCTGCTGGTCATCGAGTCGACCTTCCTCGACGAGGACGAACGACTCGCCGCCGACCACGGCCATCTGACCGCCGGCCAGGCGGCCCGGGTGGCCCGGGACGCGGGCGTACGGCATCTCGTGCTGACGCACTTCTCGCAGCGGTACGACGACCCGGCCGTCTTCGAGAGCCAGGCCCGCGCCGCGGGGTTCGAGGGCGAACTGACCGTCGCCCGCGACCTCGGCCGCGTGCCCGTGCCCACCCGGCACCTCTGAAACAGATCAGCACCACACATCAGCACCACCACTTGTGAGCGTGAAAGACCCGTGCACCTCCCCAAAGCCGAACTCCACCTCCACATCGAAGGAACCCTCGAACCCGAGCTGGCCTTCGCGCTCGCCGCACGCAACGGCGTGGAGCTGCCGTACGCGAACACCGAAGAGTTGCGTACCGCCTACCTCTTCGACGATCTGCAGAGCTTCCTCGATCTGTACTACGCCCTGATGGCGGTGCTCCGGACCGAGGAGGACTTCGAGGAACTGGCCGACGCGTACCTCACCCGCGCCGCCGCGCAGGGCGTACGGCACGCGGAGATCTTCTTCGACCCGCAGGCGCACACCGCCCGCGGCGTCCCGATCGGCACCGTCGTCGAGGGGCTCGGCCGGGCGCTGGACCGCAGCGAGGAGAAGCACGGCATCTCCACCCAGCTGATCATGTGCTTCCTGCGCGACCGGTCGGCCGAGTCGGCGCTTTCGACCCTGGAGGCCGCGAAGCCGTATCTGCACCGGATCAGCGCGGTCGGCCTCGACTCGGCGGAGGTCGGGCATCCGCCCGTCAAGTTCCGTGAGGTGTACGAGGCGGCCGGGGCGCTCGGGCTGCGCAAGGTCGCCCACGCGGGCGAGGAGGGCCCTGCCGAGTACATCCGGGAGGCGCTCGACGTGCTCGGGGCCGAGCGCATCGACCACGGGCTGCGCTGCATGGAGGACCCGGACCTGGTGAAGCGGCTCGTCGCCGACCGGGTGCCGCTCACGCTCTGCCCGCTGTCCAACGTACGGCTGCGCGCCATCGACACCCTGGAGCAGCACCCGCTGCGGGACATGATGGCCGCCGGGCTGCTCTGCACGGTGAACTCCGACGACCCCGCCTACTTCGGCGGATACGTCGGGGACACCTTCCACGCCGTCCACGAGGCGCTCGGCCTGGACCGCGAGCAGCTTCGGACACTGGCCCGCAACTCCTTCGAGGCGGCCTTCCTCGACCACGAAGAGGAGCGCAGGGCGCGCTATCTGGCCGAGGTCGAGGCGTACGCGTTCGACTGACCGGCACCGCCCGGCGGGCCGGCCGTCCGGAACGCGTTCCGGACCGGGCGCCTGCGGCGCAGCGCGGGCGGTCTGATCTCCGTGACGGCCTGCTCGGGCGCGCCGACCTCGGGCACGGCGCCGGGCACCGCTGCGGTGGTCACGGCGAGCAGCGCGGCCGGTGCGCCACCTCTGCGGCGCACCGAGCCCGGCACCAGCGGACGGCCACCGGTGTGCAGGGCGACGGCCGTGACGGGGGCCGCGACCAGCAGCGTGACGGCGCCCAGGACCAGGCCCATGACCGGGTAACCGGCCTGCTCGGACAGCACACTGCCGAGGACCGGTCCGCAGGCCACCCCGACGGAGGAGGCGGAGCCCGCGAGGACCGCCCAGCGGCCGCGTACGTCCAGGGAGGCGGCCAGGCCGATCAGATACGACAGGACCACCGGGTAGACGGTGTTCCACAGGATCTCGCCGGTCGCGAACGTACCGAGATTCCCGGCCGACGAGCTGAGCACGATGCTCACCGCGATGATCACGGTGCCCAGGCCGATCGGCACCGCCCGGCCGAGCCGTGCGCCCAGCACCCCGGCACCCGTCACCCCGAGCAGGCCCGCACCGAGCGCGACGGCGAACACCGCGCCGACGGTGACCTCGGAGAGACCGGCCTGGACCACACCGATCCGGCCGCTGACGCCCCACAGCGCGTTCTGCGCCATGGACCAGACGAGCATGCCGCCCGCCAGCACCAGTCCGGAACGGCGGTGCGGCAGCCGGCCCGCGACGGAGGACGCGAGGCTGCCCGGCACGGAGCCGCCGAGCCGCGCGGTGGCGGGCCAGACGAGCAGCGCGACCAGGGCGATCGAGGCGAACGGCAGCCGGTGGCCGCCGCCGAGGTGCGGGATCGTCAGATAGAGGGCGCCCGCCGTCGCGGAGACGCTGAGCAGCCCGAGCGAGGAGGTCCGGTGCGGATCGCGCTGGGCGGCGATGCCCGCCGCGGCCACCGCGGTCGCCGTACCGGAGCCGAAGCCGCCGGTCATCGCGCCCAGGACCACCAGCGGCACGGAGCCCGCCAGTGCGGCGCAGCCGTACCCCGCCACGATCAGCACCAGTCCGATCCGGGCCGGCCTTCGCGGCCCGTACGTCTCGATCCGGCCCGCCAGCGTGAACCCGGCGCTCGCCGAGCACAGCAGGAGGGCGCTGCCCACGAGACCGGCCTGGGCCGTACTGAGGCCCAGATGGACGGAGAGCCGCCCGACGACGGTGGGGAGCAGATAGGCGGCGAGGTAACCGGCGGTGAACACGGCGACCAGGGGCCACGCGGCGCGAGGGCGCGAGGACATGGGCGTTCCTGAAGACATGCCGAAGGAGGCGAAGAAGGCAGGGGAGGGCAAGGCAGGGGGAGGGTGATGCGGGAGACGGGGCACGCGTCGGCAACTGATGCCCACGGGCTCGCCGGGCCAATTTGTATCAACTGCTTCCAGTTGGCCGAAACCCGCCCCCATGTGATCTGGGACACGTATATGTTTGCTCTCTGGCCGTGCGGGTAGTAGCGGGCGTTCGCGCAGGTCAGGGTCTGCATGTGCAGGGTCGCCGCTGGCCCTTTGGGAGTGACGGCGCCGACCCTCCGGTTACGGGGGCGAATCGGGCACACTGGCCAGATCTGCCACGACCGGGGAGTGCAAGGTGAGCACGGACATTCCAGGCATCGACCCCATCGACCCACTGGACGGGCTGCGGGCCCCGCAGGACCCGGACTGCGACGTCTTCCTCACCGGCACGGTCTTCCTCGACATCATCTTCACCGGCCTGGACAGCGCCCCGGTGCGCGGCACCGAGTCCTGGGCGCGCGGCATGGGGTCAAGCCCCGGCGGGGTCGCCAACATGGCCACCGCGCTGGCCCGGCTGGGACTGCACACCTCACTGGCCGCGGCGTTCGGCGACGACCACTACGGGGAGTACTGCTGGGACGCCCTGGAACAGGGCGAGGGCATCGACCTGTCCATGTCGCACACCGTCCCCGGCTGGCACTCGCCGGTGACCGTCTCCATGGCGTACGAGGGCGAGCGGACGATGGTCTCGCACGGCCACGAGGCCCCGGGCCCGGTGGGCCGCCCCGGCGCCGCGGTCTCCGCCGAGGACGCCGCGTTCCCGAGGTGCCCGCCGCGCGCCCGGGCCGCCATCGCCTCGCTCGCACCCGGCCGCAGCGAGCCCTGGGTCGCCAAGGCGGCCAGGAACGGCGCCCGGATCTTCGCCGACGTCGGCTGGGACGAGACGGGCCGCTGGGACCTGGACGCCCTGACCGACCTGGAGCACTGCCAGGCATTCCTCCCCAACGCCGAGGAGGCGATGCGCTACACCCGTACCGACTGCCCGCGCGCCGCCGCCCATGCGCTGGCCGAGCGGGTGCCGCTCGCCGTGGTCACCCTGGGCGCGGAGGGCGCGTACGCGGTGGACGCGGCGACCGGGGCGAGCGCCGTGGTGCCCGCGATCGAGGTCGAGGCCCTGGACCCGACCGGGGCGGGCGATGTCTTCGTCGCCGGATTCGTCACCGGCACCCTGGCGGACTGGCCGCTGGCCGACCGGCTGGCCTTCGCCGGACTCACCGCGGCGCTCTCGGTGCAGGAGTTCGGCGGATCGCTGTCGGCGCCGGACTGGGACGAGATCGCCGCCTGGTGGCAGCAGATCCGCACCCTCGCCGACCAGGATCCGGCGGCGCTGCAGCGGTACGCGTTCCTGGAGGAGCTGCTGCCCGCGGCCGCCCGGCCGTGGCCGCTGCGCAGGGCCGTTCCGACGATCGGGTTCCGCCGCCCGGAGTAAGCCCTGCGCACGGGTGTTCGCAATGCGTACGGAAAAGCCCTCGGCGTTGTCGGTGCGGAGTCGTACGCTTGGTAATCCAGAGGTTGTCGATTGGCGAGAACCTTGCAACGGGAGGTATGTGCAGGCCACAGAGCCGGCCCATGACTCAGACACCCACAGCCCAGACCCCCGCGCCGGGGCAGGCGCGAGCCCACTTCACCGTTCCGGCCAAGCATCCGATGGTGACCGTTCTGGGCTCAGGTGACGCCCTGCTGCGTGTGATCGAGACGGCCTTCCCGGGGGCCGACATCCATGTCCGGGGAAACGAGGTCAGCGCCGCCGGTGATGCGACGGAAGTCGCTCTGATCCAGCGCCTGTTCGACGAGATGATGCTGGTGCTCCGCACCGGTCAGCCGATGACGGAGGACGCAGTGGAACGTTCGATCGCGATGCTCAGGGCGAGTGAGAGCGGCGAGGGGGACGGCCCGGAGACCCCGGCCGAGGTGCTCACCCAGAACATCCTCTCCAGCCGCGGTCGCACGATCCGCCCCAAGACGCTCAACCAGAAGCGGTACGTCGACGCCATCGACAAGCACACGGTGGTCTTCGGCATCGGCCCCGCCGGCACCGGAAAGACCTATCTCGCCATGGCGAAGGCGGTCCAGGCCCTGCAGTCCAAGCAGGTCAACCGGATCATCCTGACCCGTCCCGCCGTCGAGGCGGGCGAGCGGCTCGGCTTCCTGCCCGGCACGCTCTACGAGAAGATCGACCCCTATCTGCGCCCGCTCTACGACGCGCTGCACGACATGCTCGACCCCGACTCGATCCCACGGCTGATGGCGGCGGGCACGATCGAGGTGGCGCCCCTGGCGTACATGCGCGGCCGCACGCTCAACGACGCGTTCATCATTCTCGACGAGGCGCAGAACACCAGCGCCGAGCAGATGAAGATGTTCCTGACCCGACTCGGCTTCGAGTCGAAGATCGTCATCACCGGTGACGTCACCCAGGTCGACCTGCCGAACGGGACCAAGAGCGGTCTGCGCCAGGTCCAGGACATCCTGGACGGCGTCGAGGACGTGCACTTCTCCCGGCTCACGTCAACGGATGTCGTCCGGCACAAGCTGGTCGGCCGTATCGTCGACGCGTACGAGAAGTACGACAGCCAGGACGGTCACGGCGGCCGGGACGGTCACAGCGGCCGGGACAGCCACGGCAGCCGGGACGGCCACAAAGGGAAGTAGTCGCAGCGCACCATGTCGATCGACGTCAACAACGAGTCCGGAACCGAGGTCGACGAGCAGGCGATCCTCGACATCGCCCGCTACGCGCTCGCGCGGATGCGGATCCACCCCCTCTCCGAACTCTCGGTGATCGTGGTGGACACCGACGCCATGGAGCAGCTCCACATCCAGTGGATGGACCTGCCGGGGCCGACGGATGTCATGTCCTTCCCGATGGACGAACTCCGTCCGCCGTCCAAGGACGACGAGGAGCCCCCGCAGGGGCTCCTCGGTGACATCGTGCTCTGCCCTGAGGTCGCCAAGAAGCAGGGCGAGGACGCGGAGACCCAGCACTCCATGGACGAGGAGCTCCAGCTCCTCACCGTCCACGGAGTGCTGCATCTCCTCGGCTACGACCACGAGGAGCCGGACGAGAAGGCCGAGATGTTCGGCCTCCAGGCCGCGATCGTCGACGGCTGGCGCGCCGAGCGCGGCCTGACCGGTCCGTCGCCCGCCCCCACCGTGTCGTGAGCGTCCCCCTCGTCCTGGGCGCCGTCCTGCTGGTCGTCGTCGGCTGGCTGGCGGCCTGTGCGGAAGCGGGCATCGCCCGTACGTCGAGCTTCCGGGCCGCCGAGGCGGTCCGCTCCGGGCGGCGCGGCAGCCAGAAACTGGCACAGGTCGCGGCGGATCCGACCCGCTACCTCAATGTCGCCCTGCTGGTGCGGGTCGCCTGCGAGATGTCGGCCGGTGTACTCGTCACGTACGCCTGCCTCAAGGAGATTCCGGAGACCTGGGAGGCACTGGCCGTCGCCATGGCCGTGATGGTCCTCGTCTCCTACGTCGCCATCGGTGTGTCGCCGCGGACCATCGGCCGCCAGCACCCGCTGAACACGGCCACGGCAGCGGCGTACGTCCTGCTGCCGCTGGCCAGGATCATGGGCCCGATCCCGCAGCTGCTGATCCTCATCGGCAACGCGCTGACCCCGGGCAAGGGGTTTCGCAAGGGACCGTTCGCCAGCGAGGCCGAACTGCGGGCGATGGTCGACCTCGCCGAGCAGGAGTCGCTGATCGAGGACGAGGAGCGCCGCATGGTGCACTCCGTCTTCGAGCTCGGTGACACGCTCGTGCGCGAGGTCATGGTGCCGCGGACCGACCTGGTCTGCATCGAGCGCTACAAGACGATCCGGCAGGCGCTGACCCTGGCGTTGCGCTCCGGCTTCTCGCGCATCCCCGTCACGGGGGAGAACGAGGACGACATCGTCGGCATCGTGTATCTCAAGGACCTGGTCCGCAAGACGCACATCAACCGCGAGTCGGAGGCCGATCTGGTCTCCACGGCGATGCGGCCCGCGGCGTTCGTGCCCGACACGAAGAACGCCGGTGATCTGCTGCGCGAGATGCAGCAGGACCGCAGCCATGTCGCCGTCGTGATCGACGAGTACGGCGGCACGGCGGGCATCGTCACCATCGAGGACATCCTCGAAGAGATCGTCGGCGAGATCACCGACGAGTACGACCGCGAACTCCCGCCCGTCCAGGCGCTGGAGAACGGCTGCTTCCGGGTGACCGCGCGCCTGGACATCGGCGACCTCGGGGAACTGTTCGGCCTCGACGAGTACGACGACGAGGACGTGGAAACGGTCGGCGGACTGCTCGCGAAGGCGTTGGGCCGGGTGCCGATCGCCGGGGCGTCCTCGACCGTCGACCTGCCCGACGGCCGACGCCTGCGGCTGACGGCGGAATCCCCGGCGGGACGCCGGAACAAGATCGTCACGGTGCTGGTGGAGCCCGTGGGACCGGAGGGGGTGGGCGCGGGGTGACTCCGCAGCAACTGAGGGCGTTCTGTCTGGACTTCAACGCGAGCGTCGAGGAGTTCCCGTTCGGGCCGGAGACATCCGTTTTCAAGGTGCTCGGCAAGATGTTCGCCCTCAGCACGCTGGACGCGCGCCCGCTGACGGTGAACCTCAAGTGCGATCCGGACGAGGCGGTGCGGCTGCGGGAGGAGTACGACGCGGTGGTCCCGGGCTGGCACATGAACAAGCGGCACTGGAACACGGTGACGGCGTCCGGGGTGCCGGACCGGGTGCTCCGTGAGCTGATCGAGGACTCCTACGACCTGGTGGTGGCGGGACTTCCGAAGTCGGCACGCCTACGGCTGGACCGGGCGTAGTCCGGGGGCTCCGCGACGGGGCAAAATCCAGCCTCGCCGGCGTTTGAGGCGCGGGGTCCGGGGCGGAGCCCCGGTCACGGGAAGGGGCGGGGCGGGGAACAGGCCCCCCGCTTCGTATGCTCGGCACATGACTGAGAGCACCGACCTCGGCCCCGAGGACCGCAAGATCGTCACGCTGGCCCGCAGCGCCCGCGCCCGCAACGGCGTCCCGGAGGGCGCCGCCGTGCGGGACGAGACCGGACGCACCTATGTCGCCGGCACAGTGCGCCTGGAGTCGCTTCAGCTCAGCGCGTTGCAGACCGCCGTGGCGATGGCCGTGGCCAGCGGTGCCACCTCGCTGGAGGCGGCCGCGGTCGTCTCCGAGGCGCAGACCCCCTCGGACGCGGACCGCGCCGCCGTACGCGACCTGGGCGGCCCGGACACACCGGTCCTGCTCGCCGGTCCCGACGGCACTCTGCGGGTCAGCGTGACGGCGGGCTGACGCCGGCACCGCTGGGCCGCCGCGCTGGGCGCGGGCCTACACCGTCACCGGTGGCGGCGGCGGTGGCGAGATCCCGGACGGCAGCCGACAGCCGGCAGCTCAACTCGTCCGTCGAGGCGGGCACGCTCTCCATGGCCCGGGCCGGGGACACCGTCGAGATGTCGGCGGTCGACTTCGGCAGGGGCGGCGCCTCCCGCGGCTCACCGCGGACGGTGACCGTCGAGGACTACCGCGGCGGCCCCGCCGGCTGGTCCCTGACCGCAAAGGTCACCGACTTCAAGGGCCCCGGCGGCGCGACGATCGGCGCATCCGCACTCGGCTGGACCCCGGTCTGCGCGACGAAGCCCGGCAGCCCCAGCACCTGCGCGGCCGGTCCCGAAGGACCGGTGGGCAGCGCGGGCGCCACGCCGGCGTCCACGCCGAACGGGACCTTCACCGGCGGCGCTGCTCGGCGCCCCCACCGTCCACGCCGCGGACAACGGCAGCCGGTCGGTCTACCCGGCCACCGCCACCACGCACTCCGCTCAGCGCCCGTACTTCCACGTCTTCGCCGACCCCGGCGACGCGGGAGCCGTCGCCCGGATCCATCTGCGGGTCAACGGACCGACCATGCCCGCGCTCTCCGTGGACGACATCAGGGTCGAGCACACCCAGCCGCTGGTCCCCGGCACCGGGAAGAGCCGGGCCGTCATCTCGTACACGCTCCACAACCGGGGCAACGTCACCCTCGACCCCAGGGTCGCCCTCAGGGCCGAGGGCCTCTTCGGCCGCACCCTGCTCGCCCGCGACCTCAAGAACATCCCCTCCGAGCTGCTGCCCCGCCAGCGGGTCCGGCTGACCGAAAAGCGGGCCGACGCGCCCCCAGCTGGAATGGGGCGAGATCAGGGTGACCGCGAGCGCCCGCGACCCCCGCGAGTCCGCCGCCGTCTCCTGCTTCGCACTGCCCTGGCTGGTGGCCGGGGTCCTGCTGGTGATCGTCGGCGGGGGCACGGGACTGTGGATACGGGCCCGTCGGAGCCGCGTCCGCAGGGCCTGAGAGGGTGCGTGACAGGCCCCGGCGCCGCCTTTGGTACGGCGGGGCCGCCAGGATCGGGGACAATGGGCGCCATGAGCGTTCGACCTGACACAGAAGCCGCTGCACAGCAGGGCGCGAGCAACGCCCCCCACCGGGCCGGCTTCGCCTGCTTCGTGGGCCGCCCCAACGCGGGCAAGTCCACCCTCACGAACGCTCTGGTCGGCCAGAAGGTGGCGATCACCTCCAACCGGCCCCAGACGACCCGGCACACCGTGCGCGGCATCGTGCACCGCGAGGACGCGCAGCTGATCCTGGTCGACACCCCCGGCCTCCACAAGCCGCGCACGCTGCTGGGCGAGCGCCTCAACGACGTCGTACGCACCACCTGGGCCGAGGTCGACGTCATCGGCTTCTGCCTGCCCGCCGACCAGAAGCTCGGCCCCGGCGACAAGTACATCGTCAAGGAACTCGCGGGCATCAAGAAGACCCCGAAGATCGCCGTCATCACCAAGACCGACCTGGTCGACTCCAAGCAACTCGCCGAACAGCTGCTCGCCGTCTCCCGCCTCGGCGACGAGCTCGGCTTCGAGTGGGCGGAGATCATCCCGGTCTCCGCGGTCAAGGACACGCAGGTGGACCTGCTGGCCGACCTGATCGCCCCGCTGCTCCCGGAGAGCCCGCCGCTCTACCCGGAGGGCGACCTCACCGACGAGCCCGAGATGGTCATGGTCGCGGAGCTGATCCGCGAGGCCGCGCTCGAAGGCGTACGGGACGAGCTGCCGCACTCCATCGCGGTGGTCGTCGAGGAGATGCTCCCGCGCGAGGACCGCCCGGCGGACAAGCCGCTGCTCGACATCCACGCCAACGTCTACATCGAGCGCCCCAGCCAGAAGGGCATCATCATCGGCCCGAAGGGCAAGCGGCTGAAGGACGTCGGCACGAAGTCACGCAAGCACATCGAGGCCCTGCTCGGCACCCCGGTCTTCCTGGACCTGCACGTGAAGGTCGCCAAGGACTGGCAGCGCGACCCGAAGCAGCTGCGGAAGCTCGGTTTCTGACCGGCGCCGAGCCCGGCGGCCGGAGGCCGGCGCAGCTGCCCGACGCCGCTGAGGCCCCCCGGGCCGAGGGGTGCGAGGACAGCCGTGGAGATGGGTCCCGAAGCAGCTGCGTAAGCTCGGATTCTGACCCTGGTCACGTGTGGACGGCTCGCGTGTACGCAAGTCTCACGCGCCCTCCTTCAGGACGCGTGAGACCAGTGCGCGCTGGGCCTCGGTCAGCTTCGGGTCCGCGCAGTGGACCGTGCGGGCGTCGACCGTGATCCGGTACCGGAAGCCGTCCGGTACGCCCGCGGGCGGGGTGCCGTGGCCCTCGGCGAGTGCCGATGCGGCCAGGGCCTCCCACTCCGCCGCGTCGGCCCGTCCGGCGGTGTCGACCTCGCGGTGGCGTGCGATGCCGGCGAAGCCGCCGGTCCTGCTGACCTGAATCCGCATGCGGTGTTCTCCTCCATCGCCGGATGGGCCCGGGGCTGCTCTACGCGGTCGGTACGCCCACCTCCGACCAGGCCTTGAGGACCGCCTCGACCTCGTCGCCATCCCCGAAGCGGCTGCGGGCCGCGGCCACCGTCAGCCGGGCGAAGGACGCGAAGTCCGCGTCCACCGCCAGTTGACCACCGGTGAGCACATCGAACCAGAGCTGCCCGGCCCGCTCCCACGCATTGCCGCCGAGCGCCGTCGCCAGCAGACAGAACGCGCGGTTCGGGATACCGGAGTTGAGGTGCACCCCGCCGTTGTCCTCGCCGGTGTGGATGTAGTCCTGCATCGACGCGGGCTGCGGGTCCTTGCCGAGCACGTCGTCGTCGTACGCGGTGCCGGGCTCCTTCATCGAGCGCAGGGCGACGCCCTGGACCCGGGGTGCCAGCAGCCCGGCGCCGATCAGCCAGTCGGCCCGGTCCGCGCTCTGGCCCAGCGAGTACTGCTTGACCAGGGAGCCGAAGACATCGGACATCGATTCGTTGAGCGCGCCGGACTGGCCGTAGTAGCTCAGATTGGCGGTGTACTGGGTCAGGCCGTGCGCCAGCTCGTGGGCGATCACGTCGATCGCGACGGTGAAGTCCAGGAAGATCTCGCCGTCCCCGTCGCCGAAGACCATCTGCTCGCCGTCGAAGAAGGCGTTGTTGTACTTCTCGTCGTAGTGCACGGAGCCGATCAGCGGCAGCCCGTTGCCGTCGATCGAACGGCGGCCGTACGCCTTGAGCAGCAGTTCGAAGGTGGCGCCGAGCCCCGCGTACGCGCGGTTGACGCTCGCGTCCTTTGTCGGCTCCTGCCCCTCGGCGCGGACCTCGGTGCCGGGCAGCTGCGTGCCGTGACGGCAGTCGTACAGCGTCCGGTCGGGTTTGTCGGACGCCTCACCCCCGGTCGCGGGGGCGACGGGCACGGTGACGACCGTTGCCATCTGGCGGCGGGTACGGCGGGCGGCGTCGCTCTCCAGGGTGCGGCGGGCGGGGCCCGCGAGATCGGGGTCGTCCGACTGCGACAGCTTGTCGAGGACATGGGGCGGCACGATGGTGCAGAAGACGGGGTGGAACCCGTGCTGGGAGTGAGGCTGCATGGAGTCGACTGTGGCACCGGGTAATCGAGATGTCACCGGTTGTGACCATGATTGATGAAATGGAGTGATCGATCACCTCTGGGCGTTTCCGGTGCCCGGTCCCGCATACTGATACGGGACGGACGCATCAGACGCCTCTCGGCTACTCTCGTCGCATCATGCGTTTCGGGCTGCTTCTTCTTAGCTGCCGCGGCGAGGGCCTGTAGTCGTAGGCCGACCCCCTCCCCGCGGAGTCTGGTGTTGCAGCGACACAGTCGGCCGTCCCGTTGGTTGGATCCCGAGGAGCCCTACGCCATGACCGCCGCAAATCCCGCTCGGACGCCCGCTGAGACCGCTGTCGGCCGTCCGACGCCGATCACGAACGCGACCCGGCTGCAGAAGCCGTCCGGGATGCCGATCCACAAGTACGGCCGGTACGAGGCCGTCGAGATTCCCGACCGCACCTGGCCGGACAACCGGATCACCGTCGCACCCCGCTGGCTGTCCACCGATCTGCGCGACGGCAACCAGGCCCTGATCGACCCGATGTCGCCGGCCCGCAAGCGTGAGATGTTCGATCTGCTGGTACGCATGGGCTACAAGGAGATCGAGGTCGGCTTCCCGTCCTCCGGCGAGACCGACTTCGCGTTCGTCCGCTCCATCATCGAAGAGGGTGCGATCCCCGAGGACGTCACGATCTCCGTGCTGACGCAGGCCCGCGAGGACCTGATCGAGCGGACCGTCGAGTCCATCGTCGGCGCCCACCGTGCGACCGTGCACCTGTACAACGCGACGGCGCCCACCTTCCGCCGGGTAGTCTTCCGCGGCTCCAAGGACGACATCAAGCAGATCGCCGTGGACGGCACCCGGCTGGTCATGGAGTACGCGGAGAAGCTGCTGGGCCCGGAGACGACCTTCGGCTACCAGTACAGCCCCGAGATCTTCACCGACACCGAGCTGGACTTCGCCCTGGAGGTCTGCGAGGCGGTCTGTGACGTCTGGCAGCCCGAGGAGGGCCGCGAGATCATTCTCAATCTGCCCGCCACCGTGGAGCGTTCGACGCCGTCCACGCACGCGGACCGGTTCGAGTGGATGTCGCGCAATCTCTCGCGCCGCGAGTTCGTCTGTCTGTCGGTCCACCCGCACAACGACCGCGGCACCGCCGTCGCCGCCGCCGAACTGGCCATCATGGCCGGTGCGGACCGGATCGAGGGCTGCCTGTTCGGTCAGGGCGAGCGCACCGGCAACGTCGACCTGGTGACGCTGGGCATGAACCTGTTCTCGCAGGGCGTCGACCCGCAGATCGACTTCTCGCAGATCGACGAGATCCGCCGCACCAGCGAGTACTGCAACCAGATGGAGGTCCACCCGCGCCACCCCTACGCGGGCGACCTGGTCTACACCGCCTTCTCCGGCTCCCACCAGGACGCCATCAAGAAGGGCTTCGACGCCATGGAGGCCGACGCGGCCGCCCAGGGCAGGACGGTCGACGAGATCGAGTGGGCGGTGCCGTACCTGCCGATCGACCCGAAGGACGTCGGCCGCAGCTACGAGGCCGTCATCCGGGTCAACTCGCAGTCCGGCAAGGGCGGAATCGCCTACGTCCTGAAGAACGACCACAAGCTGGACCTGCCGCGCCGGATGCAGATCGAGTTCTCCCGGATCATTCAGGCCAAGACCGATGCCGAGGGCGGCGAGGTCACGCCGAAGCAGATCTGGTCCGCGTTCCAGGACGAGTACCTGCCCAACCCCGAGAACGCCTGGGGGCGCGTACAGATCCGCTCCGGCCAGACCACGACCGGCTCCGACGGCCAGGACACCATCACCGTCGACGCGACCGTGGACGGCGCGGACACCGTGCTGACCGGTTCCGGCAACGGTCCGATCTCCGCTTTCTTCGAAGCGCTGCAGGCCATCGGCATCGACGCCCGTCTGCTGGACTACACCGAGCACACGATGAGCGAGGGCGCCAGCGCTCAGGCCGCCTCGTACATCGAGTGCGCGATCGACGGAAAGGTCCTGTGGGGCATCGGCATCGACGCCAACACCACGCGGGCCTCGCTGAAGGCGGTCGTCTCCGCGGTCAACCGCGCGACCCGCTGACCCGACGCCCGAAAGGGCATGAAGCCGCACGGCCGAAGACCCCGTCCACCCGTATCAGGGGGGCGGGGTTCGGCCATCTCCTGCGGTTGTGACGACCGGGGTGCTGACGTCACATCATGACTGTGGTTAACATCACGTCCACACGGCAATGTTGCCGGAGCGTTACGGAGGTGTGCGACGTGCGGTCAGCCCTGGGACAACGCGCCATGAAGCTGCGTATCTGCGGCATCCGCACCATCTGGGACACCGTCGGTGACGGCGAGTTCTTCTGCCCCGGCTGCGGCGGCGACCGCAACTACCGCCGTCTCACCGGCCGTCGCCGCTTCGCGGTGCTCGGCGTGCCGATGCTTCGGCGCGGCACCACGGGCCCCGTCGTCGAATGCGCCGCCTGCCGGACCCACTTCGCCACCGATGTGCTCGACCACCCCACCACCACCCGGTTCTCCGCCATGCTCCGCGACGCCGTGCACACGGTCGCGCTCGGCGTCCTCGCGGCCGGCGGCACCACCTCCCGTACGGTCCTGGAGGCCGCGGCCGCCATCGTGCGCGACGCCGGATTCGACGACTGCACGGAGGAACAGCTCTGCACCGTCGTCGAGGTCCTCTCCGCCGACATCGGCCACGGCTCCGCCTTCGGTCCGGCGGCCGAGGCCTGCGGCGCGGCCCTCGCCATCGAACTGCACGAGGCGCTGGAACCCCTCGCCCCGCATCTGGCCCCCGCAGGACGCGAATCGATCCTGCTCCAGGGCGCCAGGATCGCGCTCGCCGACGGCCCGTACGGGCAGGCGGAGCGCGAGGTGCTGGCGACCGTCGGCGGGGCGCTGCGGCTCCGCGCCGAGGACACGGCCCGGCTGCTCGCCGCGGCGGCGCGTACCCCCTCCTGAGCGGCCCCGTCCGCACCGGGCGCGTACTCCCTCGGGAGTAATCGGGCCCGCGCGTCCACCGCGGCAGTAGCCGCGAAGTCGGCCCAGGGCGCGACGTACCGGCCCCGTTCCGCCGGGATTCTGGAGAGGAATCCAGACACCCGGCGGAAGGGGGGCCCGTCATGAGGGCCGAAGTGGAACCGAGCGGTACGCGACCACGCACGATGCGGCGTGTGCTGCCCTGGGCGATCCTCGCGCTGTGGGTCGCCGTGATCGCGCTCGCGGGGCCGCCGGCCGGCAAGCTAGGCGACGTACAGACCAACCGCGCCGTCGACTACCTTCCCGCAAACGCCGACTCCACCCAGGTGGCGAAGATCCAGGACGCGCTGCCCGGCGGTGAGGCCACCGAACTCGTCCTCGTTTACCACCGCGACGGCGGACTGACCGCCGCCGACCGGGCTCTGGCCGCCGGGCAGGCCGCCGAGGTCGCCCGCGCCCACACCCTCACCGCGGCCCCGCGAGCCGTCCCGTCGAAGGACGGCACAACCCTGATGTACCCGGTCTCCTCCACCGAGCCGGGACAGGACGACGACGCCAGGAACGCCTTCGTCGACGATGTGCGCGCGGTCGCCGGGGGCGGCGGCGGACTGAGCGTCGACGTCGGCGGCCCCGGGGCGCTGAACACGGATGCGAAGAAGGTCTACGAGTCCCTCGGCGGACCGCTGCTCTACACGACCGTCGCCGTCGTGGCGATCCTGCTGATCCTCATCTACCGCAGCCCGCTGCTGTGGCTGGTGCCGCTCGTCGTCGCGGGCGTCGCCGACGCCCTGTCCATGGCCGTCGTGTACGGACTCAACCGTGGCTTCGACATCACCGTCACCGGCCAGAGCTCCGCCGTGATGACCATCCTCGTCTTCGGCGCGGGCACCGACTACGCGCTGCTGCTCGTCTCCCGCTACCGGGAGGAACTCGGCCGCTTCGCCCGGCCGTACGACGCCATGGTGGCCGCCCTGCGCGGCTGCGGACCCGCCGTCGTCGCCTCCTCGGGCACCGTCGCCGCCGGTCTGCTGTGCCTGCTGGCCGCCGACCTCACCAGCAGCCGGGGCATGGGCCCCATCGCCGCCGTCGGGGTGCTCTGCGCGCTGCTCGCCATGACGACGCTGCTCCCGGCGCTGCTGGTGCTGCTCGGCCGCCGGGTGTTCTGGCCGCTCGTTCCCGGGTACGGCAGCGTGCCCGTACAGCGTCGATCGGTCTTCGCCGCGATGGGCGGCACGGCCGGGCGCAGGCCGGTGGCCGTGCTCGCCTGCGGGGGTGTGCTGCTGGGGGCGCTGGCGCTCGGTGCGTTCAACCTGCCCGGCGATCTCAAGCAGGAGGACTCCTTCTCCAGCAAGCCGGAATCGATCGTGGCGATGGAGACCCTCGCCGACGCCTATCCCGGACGCTCCACCCAGCCGATCACCGTGATGACCCCGACCGAACGGGCCGGGGCGACCCTGGCGAAGGCCCGTGCCACCGAGGGTGTCACCGCCGTCGAGCGCGGCCGCAGCGGCGGCGGCTGGACCGAACTGTCCGTCGTCGCCGCCGACCGTCCCGAGTCCGCGGGGGAGCGGGCGACCATCGAGGCACTGCGCGACTCCCTGGACGGCAGCCATGTCGGCGGGCCCAGTGCCCAGCAGATGGACGCGAAGACGGCCAACGCCCGGGACCTCAGGACAGTCGTACCGCTCGTCCTGATCTCCGTCCTGCTGATCCTGATCGCCCTGCTGCGCAGCCTCGTCGCACCACTGCTGCTGGTCGCCGCCGTCGTCGCGGTGTGGGGCGCCTCGCTCGGCATCGGGGGACTCGTCTTCGAACCGCTCTTCGGGATGAAGGGCACCGACCCCGGGCTCCCGCTGCTGTCCTTCGTCTTCCTGGTGGCACTCGGCGTCGACTACGGCATCTTCCTGATGCACCGCGTCCGCGAGGAGGCCCTCTCCGGCGCCGCACCGACGGCCGCCGCCCTCACCGCACTGCGCACCACGGGCGGTGTGATCGCCTCGGCGGGCCTGGTGCTCGCCGCCACCTTCGGGGTCCTGCTGAACATGCCGATGGTGAGCCTGGTCCAGATGGGCTTCGTCATCGCCGTCGGCGTACTCCTGGACACCTTCCTCGTCCGCACCTATCTGGTGACCTCGGCGAGCGTGGCGCTCCAGCGCAGGATCTGGTGGCCGGGCGCGCTCAGCCGGATCCCCACCGCATCCGAAGGCCCCCGCGAGCCCGAACTCGTCACGACCCCCTGACGGTTTCCCCACCCGTACCGGAGGATGGCAAGCGTGTCCCCGACCACGCGCCGACGCGAGCGCATCATGGCCGTCGTCAACCGCGACCCCATGGAGGCTCCGCACAAGACGCGCACCGACGCCCTCATAGCCGGGGGCGCCGGTGCGCTCTCCGCCGTACTCGCCCTGCTCACCGACCCGGCCCGGTCGCCCGACGCGCTCGGCTGGGTGCTGCTCGTCGCGAGCGCCGTGCCGATCGTCTGGCGGCGGCGCAACCCGCTGCTCGCCCTGCTCGCGATGATCCCGTTCATCGCCCCGTACCACGCGCTCGACAACGCGCACGCGGCCGTGATGCCGCAGGCCTGGATCGCGCTCTACACGGTCGCGGTGACCGGCAGGCCGCTGCGTACGGTGCTGACCGGTCTCGGCGTCCTGTCCGTCGTGGTCACGGTGGTGCTCACCATCAACGCCCACGAGGGCATCCAGCTGCTGCGCATCTCCGGCTGGATCGTCGCCATCCTGTTCTGCGGCGTCGACATGCGCGTCTACCGCCAGTACATGGCCTCCGTGCTGGAGCGCGCCGAACGCGCGGAGCGCACCCGCGAGGAGGAGGCCCGGCGGCGGGTCGCCGAGGAACGGCTGCGGATCGCCCGCGATCTGCACGATCTGCTGGCCCACAGCATCACCCTCATCGGCGTCCAGACCTCGGTGGCCTCGCACATCCTGACGGTCGACCCGGACCGGCTCGACCGGCACGCGATCGCCGCGGCACTGGAGGACATCGCCGGTACCTGCCGGGAGGCCAGGGCCGAGCTGCGCACCACCCTGGAGGTGCTGCGCGACGGCAGGCACGACAGCCACGACCGGCACGACGCCGAGGGCCCGCTGCCCGATCTGGCGGCGCTGCCCTCTCTCGTACGGGCTGCCGAGGCGGCCGGGGCACACGTCGACCTCGCGGTACGCGCACCGGCCGGGCGGCTGGCCCCGGCGACCGGCGCCGCCGCGTACCGCATCGTGCAGGAGTCGCTGACCAACGCCGTACGGCACGCCGGGGCCGGTGTACGGGTCAGGGTCGCCGTGGCACCGGACAGCGGCAGCGGAGGCGCGCTGCGGGTCACCGTCACCGACGACGGCACAGGACCCCCGAAGGAAGGCTCCGTACCCGGGTTCGGCATCGTGGGCATGCGGGAACGGGCCCGCAGCACCGGCGGCACACTGGACGCGGGACCCCGCCCCGGCGGCGGCTTCGAGGTCTCGGCGCTGCTGCCGTTCCAGGAGGGGGAGGCCGCACCATGATCCGGGTACTGCTCGCCGACGACCAGACACTGGTACGGGCGGCCTTCACGATGCTCATCGAGTCCGACCGGGAGATGGAGGTCGTCGGCCAGGCCGGCACCGGCCTCGAAGCCGTCGAACTGACCCGCGCGCACCGGCCCGACCTCGTCGTCATGGACATCCGGATGCCCGAGCTCGACGGCATCGGGGCGACCCGCCGCATCGCCGCCGACGAGGACCTCGCCGGAGTGAAGGTACTGGTCCTGACCACGTACGACACCGACGAGCACATCGTCGACGCACTGCGCGCGGGCGCATCCGGCTTTCTGGTCAAGGACACCAGGCCCGCCGAACTCCTGGCCGCCATCAGGACCGTGGCGGCGGGCGAGGCCCTGCTCTCGCCCGGCCCGACCGCCCGGCTCATCGCCCGGGTGCTCAGCAGCCCCCGGACCCCGCCTGCCGGAGCGCCGGGCGGCCCGGACCGCCTGTCCCAACGGGAGCGCCAGGTCCTGTGCCTGGTCGGGCGCGGGCTGAACAACACCGAGATCGCCGCGGCCCTCGGCCTCAGCCCGCTCACCGCGAAGACCCACGTCAGCCGGATCATGGGCAAGGTCGGCGCCCGCGACCGGGCCCAGCTGGTGATCGTCGCGTACGAGTCGGGGCTGGTCGTACCGGCCGCGGGCGGGACGGACGGAAAGTGAGCGGCCCCGGTTTCGGGGGCGGGCCCGCCGAGCCGTCCCCGTACCCGACAATGGACGCATGAGCTTGTTCCGGGACGACGGCGTGGTGCTGCGCACGCAGAAGCTGGGCGAGGCCGACCGGATCATCACGATCCTGACCCGCGGCCACGGCCGGGTCAGGGCCGTCGCCCGCGGGGTGCGGCGCACGAAGTCCAAGTTCGGCGCGCGGCTGGAACCTTTCTCCCATGTCGACGTGCAGTTCTTCGCCCGGGGCAGCGAGCTGATCGGCCGCGGTCTGCCGCTGTGCACCCAGAGCGAGACGATCGCCCCGTACGGCGGCGCCATCGTCACCGACTACGCCCGCTACACCGCGGGCACCGCGATGCTGGAGACCGCCGAGCGGTTCACCGACCACGAGGGCGAACCCGCGGTCCAGCAGTACCTCCTGCTCGTCGGCGGGCTGCGCACCCTCGCCCGCGGCGAACACGAGCCGCATCTCATCCTCGACGCCTTCCTGCTGCGCTCGCTCGCCGTCAACGGCTACGCACCCAGCTTCGACGACTGCGCGAAGTGCGGAATGCCCGGACCGAACCGGTTCTTCTCCGTCGCGGCGGGCGGCGTCATATGCGGTGACTGCCGGGTACCCGGCAGCGTCGTACCCTCGGCTGAGGCCGTCACCCTGCTGAGCGCACTGCTCACCGGCGACTGGGGGACGGCGGACGCGTGCGAGGCGCGTCATGTCAGGGAGGGGAGCGGACTGGTGTCCGCCTATCTGCACTGGCATCTGGAGCGCGGACTGCGCTCACTGCGGTACGTAGAGAATTGACACAGGCAGATCAGGCACAGGGAGCGAGACAGTTCATGGCAGTACGCGGGATGCTCGGCGGCCGTAACCGGCGCGACTACAAGACCCCGGAGCCGCACCCCTCAGGTGCCACGCCCCCGAAGATCCCCGGCGAGCTGGTGCCCAAGCACATCGCCGTCGTGATGGACGGTAACGGCCGCTGGGCCAAGGAACGCGGCCTCCCGCGCACCGAGGGCCACAAGGTCGGCGAGGGCGTCGTCATGGACGTCCTCAAGGGCTGCATCGAGATGGGAGTCAAGAACCTCTCGCTGTACGCGTTCTCCACCGAGAACTGGAAGCGGTCCCCGGAGGAGGTGAAGTTCCTGATGAACTTCAACCGGGACGTCATCCGCCGCCGCCGCGACGAGATGAACGAGCTCGGTATCCGGATCCGCTGGGTCGGCCGCATGCCGAAGCTGTGGAAGTCCGTCGTCGAGGAGCTCCAGGTCGCCCAGGAGCAGACCAAGGACAACGACAAGATGACGCTGTACTTCTGCGTCAACTACGGCGGCCGGGCCGAGATCGCGGACGCCGCGCAGCGGATCGCCCAGGACGTCGCGGCCGGGAAGCTCGACCCGTCGAAGGTCAACGAGAAGACGTTCGCGAAGTACATCTACTACCCGGACATGCCGGACGTCGACCTCTTCGTCCGCCCCAGTGGCGAGCAGCGCACGTCCAACTACCTGATCTGGCAGAGCGCGTACGCCGAGATGGTCTTCCAGGACGTGCTGTGGCCGGACTTCGACCGCCGCGACTTGTGGCGGGCCTGCCTGGAGTTCGCCCAGCGCGACCGGCGCTTCGGCGGTGCGGTGGAGGCGGTGCGGAAGGCCGAACCCACGGCCTGAGCCGTTGCCGCTACGATCATGCCTCTTCACACTTCAGGGGGGTCCATGAGTGAGCAGCAGGGGGCCGTGCACGGTGCGGTCGAGCTGAGATACCGTCCGGTGCTGCGGGACTATTCGGCGGCGCTCGGCGCCCGCAACCGCGTCAGTGCGGCGGGTCGGCGGCAGCGGATTCTGGGGGTGGCCGCGACGGGTTGTGCCGTCGTGGCCACCTCACTGTCCCTGGCGAGAGGCACCGATGTGCCGGTGGCGCTGCTGGTGGCGCTGCTGTTCTCCGGCCCGCTGCTGCTCCTGAGCCCGCGGCTGATGGCACGCCAGCTGTTTCGGTTCGTGGGGCGGCAGGGCGAGTTCCGGGTGCGGGTCGAAGAGTCCGGCGTCAGCGTCGACACAGACAACTCCAGTGCGGTCGTCAGGTGGCAGGCGCAGCCGCGGTACGTGGAGACAGCGGATCTCTTCGTGCTGCTCAGCGACGACAAGAACGCCACCGCCCTGACCGTGATAGCCAAGCGCGGCGCCCAGGACCGGTCCGACGTGGATCGCCTGCGCGAGATCTTCGACCGGCACCTGACAAAGGCCTGACAGTCGAAGCCCGGCACCTCCCAGCCTCTCCGGCGAGGGGCGGCGGGGTCCCGGGGGCGCCGCCCCCGGACCGTCACCTCTTCGTGCTCGCGCACTGGGCGCACTCGGCGCACGTCCCGAAGATCTCCACCGTGTGGGCCACGTTCACATAGCCGTGCTGTGCGGCGATCGTCTCCGCCCACTGCTCCACCGCGGGCCCCTCGACCTCCACGGCCTTGCCGCACACCCGGCACACCAGATGGTGGTGGTGGTCGCCGGTCGAGCAGCGCCGGTACACGGACTCGCCGTCCGTGGTGCGCAGCACGTCGACCTCGCCCGCGTCGGCGAGGGACTGCAGGGTGCGGTAGACGGTGGTCAGTCCGACCGAGTCACCGCGGTGCTTGAGCACATCGTGCAGCTCCTGGGCGCTGCGGAACTCGTCCACCTCGTCGAGCGCGGCGGCCACCGCCGCCCGCTGCCGGGTCGACCGGCCGCGTACCGGGGCCGCGTTCGTTCCACTGATCGGCGCCGTCGCCACAGCGGCCTCCTCGTGTCGCCCGTACCTGTGTCGGGCCATTGTGCCAGCCCGTCCCGGTGTCACGGTCAAACCCGGAGTTCGTCTGCGGCCGGGCGGGATGCCGGTACTTCAAGAGTGCACTCCCCGGACGTCGCTTCGGTGCGGCGGGCGCGCCTTTTGGCCAGCGGGGTCGCGAGCAGCGTCAGGGCGACGAAGACCGCGATGGCCAGCAGCACGATCGTCGCGCCGGGCGGGACGTCCTGGTAGTACGAGGTCACGGTGCCGGCCAGGGTCACCGCCGTACCGATGACGACCGACAGCACGAACGTCACCTTGAAGGACCTGGAGATCTGCTGCGCGGCCGCGACCGGCACCACCATCAGCGCGCTGACCAGCAGCAGCCCGACCACCCGCATCGCCACGGTGACCGTCACCGCCGCCGTCACCGCGACCAGCAGGTTCAGCGCGCGCACCGGCAGCCCGGTGACCCGGGCGAACTCCTCGTCCTGGCTGACCGCGAACAGCTGCCTGCGCAGCCCCAGCGTCACCAGCAGCACGAAGGCGGCCAGCAGCCAGATCGCGGTGATGTCCTCGTCGGAGACCGTGGACAGGGAGCCGAAGAGGTACGAGGTGAGGTTGGCGTTGGAGCCGGTGTCGGAGAGGTTGATCAGCAGGACGCCGCCCGCCATGCCGCCGTAGAACAGCATGGCCAGCGCGATGTCGCCGCGGGTGCGTCCGTACCAGCGGATCAGCTCCATCACGACGGCGCCGACGACGGCGACCGCCGTGGCCATCCACACCGGGCTGGTGGAGAGCAGGAAGCCGAGGCCGACACCGGTCATCGCGATATGGCCGATGCCGTCGCCCATCAGGGCCTGGCGGCGCTGGACGAGGTAGATGCCGACGGCGGGGGCGATGACGCCGACCAGTACGGCGGCGATCAGGGCCCGCTGCATGAACGGAGGGTCGAGGAATTCCATGATCAGCTCAGCAGTCCCGTCCGGACGGGCTCGGAGGCCGCGTGGGGGTGTACGTGGTCGTGGCCGGGCAGCGCGTGCTGGCCCAGCGCCTTCGGGGGCGGCCCGTCGTGCATCACACAGCCGTCGCGCAGCACGATCGCGCGGTCGATCAGCGGCTCCAGCGGGCCGAGCTCATGCAGCACGAGCAGCACGGTGGTGCCGGCCGCGACCTGCTCGCGCAGCGTCGTGGCGAGGATCTCCTGGCTCGCCAGGTCGACGCCGGCCATCGGCTCGTCCATGATCAGCAGCTCGGGTTCGGCGGCCAGCGCCCTGGCGATCAGCACCCGCTGGTGCTGCCCGCCGGAGAGCGCGTTCACCGAGTCCTTGGCCCGGTCGGCGAGGCCGACGAGGCCGACGGCCCGGTCGACGGCGGCCCGGTCGGCCTTGCGGAGCAGGCCCAGTTTCGTACGGGACAGGCGCCCGGAGGAGACGACCTCACGGACCGTGGCGGGGACGCCGCCGGCCGCCGTGGTGCGCTGGGGTACGTAACCGATGCGCGCCCAGCTGCGGAAGCGGCGCAGCGGGGTGCCGAACAGCTCGATGGAGCCGCCGGTGAGCGGGACCTGGCCGATGACGGAGCGTACGGCGGTCGACTTGCCCGAGCCGTTGGCGCCGAGCAGGGCGACGACCTCGCCGCGGCGGACGGTCAGGTCGATGCCGCGCAGCACCGGACGCGCGCCGAGCGTGGCCGTGGCCCCGCGCAGGGCTATCACGGGTTCGGTGGTGGTGCTCCCGGGCTCGGACATGAGCGCCTCCGATGCTGCTGTGGCGGGTGTTACGAAGGTCACTTCGCGCCGAGCGCCTTCTGCAGGGCCGCGAGGTTGGACTGCATGACCTCGATGTAGTCATCGCCCTTGGACCTGTCCGTGATTCCCTCCAGTGGGTCCAGGACGTCGGTCTTCAGGCCGGTGTCCTTGGCGAGGGTCTTCGCGGTCTTGTCGCTGGCGAGCGTCTCGAAGAATACGGTGGTGGCCTTGTTCTTCTTCGCGATGGTGTGGATCTCGCTGATCCGGGCGGGGCTCGGCTCGGCCTCGGGGTCGATGCCGGCGATGCCCTCCTGGGTCAGGCCGTAGCGCTCGGCGAGGTACCCGAAGGCGGAGTGGGTGGTGATGAAGGTCTTGGTCGTGACGTCCTTCAGACCGTTCCGGTACGCCGTGTCCAGACCTTCGAGCTCGGTGACCAGCGCGTCCGTGTTCTTGCGGTAGTCCGCGGCGTGGGCGGGGTCGGTCTTCTCCAGGGACTTCCCGACGCCCTTGGCGACCTCGGCGTACTTCACCGGGTCCAGCCAGATGTGGGGGTCGGCTCCGGCCTCGTCGCCGTGGTGCTCATGGCCGTGCTCGTCGCCGCCGGTCTCGGTGCCGTGGTCCTCCAGCGTGGTGAGCGTGGAGGTGTCCAGGACGTGCTTCGAGCCGGACTCCTTGATGGCGTCGTCGACGGCGGGCTGGATGCCCTTGAGGTAGAGGATGTAGTCGGCGTCACCGAGTCCGCCGGTCTGGCGCGGGGTGAGTTCCAGATCGTGCGGCTCGACGCCCGGCTTGGTCAGCGTGGTGACGGAGACGTGCTTCCCGCCGATCTGCTCGGCCAGGAACTGCATCGGATAGAACGAGGCCACCACGTCGAGCTTGTCGCCGTTCTTGTGATCGGCGGCATCAGAGGTGGAGCAGGCGGTGAGCGCCGTGAGGCCGAGGACGGCTGCTCCGGCGACGGCGGCGGTGGGTATGAGGCGGCTTACGTTCATGACAGTCATTTTCAACAAAACTGGAAACGATTGTCAACAAGCCTGATGAGATGACCCCTCGGCCATCTGTGCCGGTACCGATTTGATCCAGGGGGCGTGCCCGCCGGTAATCTGAGGCATTCGCTCGCCCGTCTTCCGACCACCACCCCCCCACCGAGGCGCTTCGCGCCATCCCTGTCCAATTTCGTCGTCGTAATGAAGAGAGCACCGTGGCCGCCGACAAGATCGACTCCATCGTCAGCCTGAGCAAGCGCCGTGGCTTCGTCTATCCCTGCAGTGAGATCTACGGCGGCCAGCGAGCCGCCTGGGACTACGGACCGCTGGGCGTCGAGATGAAGGAGAACCTCAAGCGCCAGTGGTGGCGCTACATGGTCACCTCGCGCGAGGACGTGGTCGGACTCGACTCGTCGGTCATCCTGGCCCCCGAGGTGTGGGTCGCCTCCGGTCACGTCGCCACGTTCACCGACCCGCTGACCGAGTGCACCTCCTGCCACAAGCGCTTCCGCGCCGACCACCTGGAGGAGGCGTACGAGGAGAAGCACGGCCACGCGCCCGCGAACGGCCTGACCGAGCTCAACTGCCCCAACTGCGGCAACAAGGGCACCTTCACCGAGCCCAAGCAGTTCTCGGGCCTGCTCTCCACCCACCTCGGCCCGACCCAGGACTCCGGTTCGGTCGCCTACCTGCGCCCCGAGACCGCCCAGGGCATCTTCACCAACTTCGGCCAGGTGCAGCAGACCTCGCGCAAGAAGCCGCCGTTCGGCATCGCGCAGATGGGCAAGTCCTTCCGGAACGAGATCACTCCGGGCAACTTCATCTTCCGCACCCGCGAGTTCGAGCAGATGGAGATGGAGTTCTTCGTCAAGCCGGGCGAGGACGAGCAGTGGCAGGAGTACTGGATGGAGCAGCGCTGGAACTGGTACACGGACCTGGGCCTGCGCGAGGAGAACATGCGGTGGTTCGAGCACCCGAAGGAGAAGCTCTCCCACTACTCCAAGCGCACCGCTGACATCGAGTACCGCTTCCGCTTCGGCGGCAGCGAGTGGGGCGAGCTGGAGGGCGTCGCCAACCGCACGGACTACGACCTCAAGGCCCACTCCGCCGCTTCCGGCACGGACCTGTCGTTCTTCGACCAGGAGGCCGGCGAGCGCTGGACTCCGTACGTCATCGAGCCCGCGGCCGGTGTCGGCCGTTCGATGCTCGCCTTCCTCCTCGACGCCTACATCGAGGACGAGGCGCCCAACGCCAAGGGCGTCATGGAGAAGCGCACCGTGATGCGCCTCGACCCGCGCCTCGCGCCGGTCAAGGTCGCGGTGCTCCCGCTCTCCCGCAACCCGCAGCTGTCGCCGAAGGCCAAGGGCCTGGCGACCGACCTGCGGAAGAACTGGAACATCGAGTTCGACGACGCGGGCGCCATCGGCCGTCGCTACCGCCGTCAGGACGAGATCGGTACGCCGTTCTGCGTCACCGTCGACTTCGACACCCTCGACGACAACGCGGTGACCGTGCGCGAGCGCGACACCATGAAGCAGGAGCGTGTCTCCCTGGACCAGATCCAGGCCTACCTCGGCGCCCGTCTGCTGGGCTGCTGACGCATCACGGTTCCACGGCGGAGCCCCCGGTTCCTTGTACGGAACCGGGGGCTCCGTTGCACACTGGGCACCCGCGACCACGCGTCAACAGGAGGCTCGGATGCCGTCCATGACCACGAGCAAGGTCAGCAGATGGGATCAGCACGGCCGTGAACATGTAGTCCACGTACGCAAGTCGGGGATCCAGCGGCAGCTGAACTGCGACACCTGCGGTTGGCACAAGGGCGTGCAGTTCCTGCCCTGGCTCAAGGCCGAGGAGCATCTCGCCGAGGCCCACCAGGCGACGGTCGACCCGACGGCCTGACCGGGCGACGGCCGACCCGATGGCCCGAGCGGCCCCGGGCCGGACAGAAATCGGGTGCTGAGCCCGTTCCGGCCGGGGTACGGTTCGGGTATGTCTTCGTTCTTCCAGATCTACGAGTGAGAGCGCGGCGGGCTCGACCACCCGCCGCCCAATGGATCGATTCCAGGTCGCTTCGGACCAGACCTCACTTCTCACCATGAATGGGAGAACACCGTGGCCAAGAGCCGCAACAACCTCCTCGGTGTGGGCGGACAGCGCAAGAAGCTGTCCCGCGCCGAGCAGCAGGGCGCGGGCCCTGCCCGCGATGCCGACCGCAGGACGGCCGCCGAGAAGAAGCAGGAGCTGCTGCGCAAGATGCGGGAGCGTGCGCAGTCGGGACCTGCCGCCGCGCAGGCCGAGCCGTCCCCGGCCGACTCCGCGGACGGTTCCGCCGAGCCGGGCCCGTCCGGGCAGGACGCCCCGGCCCGGAGCTGACGCCTCCTCACCCGTACGACCGTGGGCCCGGATCACCTGAAGTGATCCGGGCCCACGCCCCTGTCCGTGCCCCGTCGTCGCCCGCGCTCACGTCACCGTGCGCGGCAGCCGCAGACTCAGCAGCACCGTCAGCACCACCGCGGCCAACTGCGCCAGCAAAGTCACCGTCAGTGCGTCCCGCATCCCCGCGCCGGGGACCAGGGAGAGGAACAGCGTGCCGAGCGTGGCCACGCCCAGCGCCAGCGCGGCCTGCTGGGTCGTCGTCATCACTCCGCCGCCCACACCGGCACGCGCGGGCGGTACGTCGGAGAGCACGATGCGGAACAGGACGGGCAGTTGCAGCCCCTGCCCGAACCCCGCGACAGCGACCCCCGGCATCAGCCCCAGCAGCCCGAGGCCGGACCACTCGCGCCACACGGTGAACGCGAGCACCAGCACGCCCACCGCCTGGATCAGCCCACCCGCCGTCACGACCCGGCTGCCGTACCGCAGGATCAGCCGCGGACCCGCCAGCGACGCGGCGAAGAAGGCCACCGCCATCGGGGCCATCGAGAGACCTGCCGCCGCAGGCCCCAGCTTCAGGCCCTGCTGCAACGCCACCGCGATCATTGACGGCCTGGGAAGGTGCCCTGTCCTCTACGGCGGGGGAATGCGGTTTCCCGCGTGGCGGGGCAGGTTAAGCCGATTCACTGCCGGACGAACCGGCGCTTCCCTGGGGAGTACTGAGGGTGACCTCCAGGAGGTGGACGATTTCCGAGTTGAGGGACCGTCGGTCGATGCGTGCGTGCTCGGTGAGACGGGCATGGAGGTCGTCGGGGAGGCGGAGGGTGAAGCGCTTCTCGTGCATGACCTCAGCGTAGTTGCAAAACTTCGGACAGTTAATGTTGGATTGACACCATGGCGACATCGAATAAGTGCGAGGGCGAAGCCGGGAGCGCCCGGTACACGTACCGCCTTCGCGTGTCGTCCAACGCGCTCGCCCTCCTCCTCAGGGAGTGGGACTGCTGCCGGTGGGTCTGGAACATGTGCGTCGAGGCATCCAGGACCGCATCCAGGGCCCGAGAGAAGTGCGGCCCCGCCGGCCTCGACAAGAAGCTCACCGGCTGGCGCACCGAACATGCCTGGCTCGGCAGGCGGTCCTCGGTCCCGCAGCAGCAGACCATCCGCGACTTCGGGAAGTCCCGCGCGAAGGCACTCCAGGACATCAAGGAACGCCTACCCACGCAGCGCCGCGCAGGGATGCCCCACTTCAAGAAGAAGGACGAAGCCCTCCCGACGCTGAACTACTCCCGGCGCGGCTTCCGGTTGAAGGACGGCCGCCTGCACCTGTCGGGCGGCATCACCCTGACCGTCGTTGGGTCCCGAGATCTGCGTGCCGACCCGACCAGCGTCCGCGTCTACCAGGACTCCCTCGGCCACTGGTACGCCTCGTTCGTCGTCCCCACCCGGACTCAGCCCCTTTCGGAGACCGGCAACGTCCTCGGCATCGACTGGGGCGTCAAAGAGACCGCGACCACCACCAGCGACCAGCACGACCTCCCGCACGCGGAGTTCGGGAAGAAGGCCGCCGTGAAGCTGGCACGCTGCCAGCGGCAGATGGCCCGCCGGAAACCGAGGCGCGAGCAGAGGCCTTCCAGGGGCTACCGGACAGCGCGCAGGCAGGTTGCGAAACTTCACAAAAAGGTCGCCCGGCAACGCCAGGACTACGGCCGCAAGTGGGCCAAGAAGGCCGTAACCGACCACGACGCCCTGGCCGTCGAGGACTTCAGGCCGAAGTTCCTCGCCAGGACGACCATGGCTCGCAAAGCCGCCGACGCCGCCATCGGCGCGACGAAGGCTGCCCTGATCGAGATGGGCCGTAAGCACGGACGGGACATCCGTCTCGTCCACCCCGCGTACACCACCATGGACTGCGCGCACTGCGGAGCGAGAGCCAAGCACGCACTGCCGCTGGGTGAACGCACCTACACCTGCACCGCCTGCGGAACCACGTCTCCCCGGGACAAGAACTCCGCACGCGTCATGCTTACCCGGGTGGGTCTGAACCCGGACAGCGCTGATCGCAGAAGACCTCCTGCCCCGCCGGGACAAGAGGCAGCGTGAGTTGTGAATCCCCGCAGGTCCTGCGGAGGGCGGGGAATCGAATCCCCTCCCCGGGGAGGGGAGCAGTCAAGAACATGAAGCCGCCGAAGCCGATCGAGATCGGTACCACCAGCGCCAGACCGCGTCGCAGCGAGTTCAGCCACAGCAGGCTCCCCGAGATGAACCGGGTGATGGCCGCCAAATTCCGCCGCGCGATGGCCGAGCATCTGGCCGAGCCCGCCTGGAAGGCACTCCTGCGGCGGCTGGAGGCAGCCTCGCCGGAATTCCGGGAGATCTGGGCGCGGCACGAGGTGGTGGGCCCCGGCGGCCGGACGAAGATCTTCCGCAACGCCCATGTCGGACTGCTCCGCCTCGACCACACCGACCTGTGGCTCGGCCCGTCCTCCGGGCCGCGCATGGTGACGTACGCCCCCGCCGACGAGGAGACCAGGCAGCGGCTGCGGCGCCTTCAGGCCCTGGATCCCGCCGACGCCTGATCCCCGGCCGGGGCACCCGCCGCCTCCAGCCGCTCCGCGGTACGGCGCGCGGTCCCGCGCGCCCACGGCCCGCTGGTCAGTGCCCCCACCACCAGGACGCACAGCCCGCACCCGGCGAGGATCCACCAGGCGGGCTTGCTCGCGTCCACGAACGCGGCCGCGTACGAGGCGCCGCGCGGCGACCCGGTACCGGCCACGCCCGCCGCCAGCACCGCCCCGATCACGGCGACCCCGAGCGTCCCGCCGGTCTGCCGGCTGGTCGAGGCGATCGCCGCTGCCACACCGGCCTGCGCGCGCGGCATCCCGGACACGGCCGTATTGGTGATCGGCGCGTTGACCATGCCGAAGCCGAGGCCGAACAGCACATAGCCGGTGAACAGCAGGACGGTGTCCGTCTCCGCGTCGAACGCGGCGAACAGCACCCCGCACGCCGTTATGGCCAGGCCCGCCACCAGCAACGGCAGCCGCGGCCCCCGGCTGCCGACGAGCCGCCCCGACAGCGGTGCGCAGACAAAGGTCAGGGCCGCCATCGGCAGCATGTACAGACCGGCGTGCAGCGCGTTCAGACCGCGCACGTTCTGCAGATACAGCGTGTTGAGGAAGAGGAAGCCACTCAGCGCGGCGAAGGCGCTGACCGCGATGACGGTGGCACCGCTGAACGGGGCGCTGCGGAAGAACCGCAGATCGATCAGGGGCTCGGCGCGCCGGGGCTCGTACAGCAGCAGCCCGACGAGCGAGCACACGGCGAGCGCGACGAACACCAGGATGCGCGGTGAGGCCCAGCCCGCCGAGGGCGCTTCGATGATCGCGTACGTCAGCGAACCGAGCAGCCCGATCACCAGCAGCTGCCCCACCGGATCGGGGCGACGCGGCCTGGGGGCGCGGGACTCGGGGACGTACCGCCAGGTGAGCAGCAGCGCGAGGACACCGACGGGAAGATTGATCCAGAAGATGGACCGCCAGCCGACCGAGTCCACCAGCAGCCCGCCGACCACCGGTCCCGCCGCCATGGAGATGCCGACGACAGCGCCCCACACCCCGATGGCCCGGGCCCGCTCACGCGGGTCGGTGAAGACATTGGTGATGATCGACATCGCGACGGGGTTGAGCATCGAGCCGCCCACCGCCTGCACCATGCGGAACGCCACCAGCGATTCCAGGTTCGGCGCCAGGGAACAGAGCACCGAGCCGAGGGTGAAGAGGACGAGCCCGATCTTGAAGATCTTCCGGCGCCCGATCCGGTCGGCGGTGGAGCCCGCGAGCATCAGCAGCGAGGCGAGGACGAGGGTGTAGGCGTCGATCGTCCACTGCATGCCCGCGACGGTGGCGTGCAGTTCTTTCTGCATGGAGGGGAGGGCGACGTTGAGGACGGTGTTGTCGAGGCTGACGATCAGCAGGCTCATGCAGCAGATCGCGAGCACCAGCTGCCGTCGGCGGTGGCTCAGGTCGTACATACATGGATAGTACGGCTAACTAACAAACTCCGCCGTCGGGCCGCACCGCTGCGTACGCGACAATGGAGCAATGACCACGCTCGCCCCCGCGCCCCCGCTGCTCCGGATCGGCCCCCACACGGTGCAGCCACCGGTGGTGCTCGCCCCCATGGCCGGCATCACCAACGCCCCGTTCCGCACCCTGTGCCGGGGGTTCTCCGGCGGCAAGGGGCTGTTCGTCAGCGAGATGATCACCACGCGGGCGCTGGTCGAGCGCAACGAGAAGACCATGCAGCTCATCCACTTCGACGCGAGCGAGACCCCGCGCTCGATCCAGCTGTACGGAGTGGACCCGGTCACCGTCGGCAAGGCCGTCCGCATGATCGTCGACGAGAACCTCGCCGACCACATCGATCTGAACTTCGGCTGCCCGGTCCCCAAGGTGACCCGCAAGGGCGGCGGCTCGGCGCTCCCGTACAAGCGGCCCCTGCTGCGGGCGATCCTCAATCAGGCGGTCTCCAACGCGGGCGATCTGCCGGTCACCATCAAGATGCGCAAGGGCATCGACGACGACCACACCACGTATCTCGACGCGGGCCGGATAGCGGTCGAGGAGGGCGTCACGGCCGTCGCCCTGCACGGCAGGACCGCCGCCCAGCACTACGGCGGTACCGCCGACTGGGACGCGATCGCCCGCCTCAAGGAGCACGTCCCGGAGATCCCCGTCCTCGGCAACGGCGACATCTGGTGCGCGGACGACGCCCTGCGGATGATGCGCGAGACCGGCTGCGACGGCGTGGTCGTGGGCCGCGGCTGCCTGGGCCGCCCGTGGCTCTTCGGCGACCTGGTGAGCGCGTTCGAGGGTACGGGGACGAGGCGTGCGCCGGGCCTGCGCGAGGTCGCCGACGTCATGGTGCGCCACGCGACGCTGCTGGGGGAGTGGATCGGCGACGAGACCCGTGGCGTGATCGACTTCCGCAAGCACGTCGCCTGGTACCTCAAGGGCTTCTCGGTCGGCTCCGAGATGCGCAAGAAGCTGGCGGTCACCTCGTCGCTTCAGGAGCTGGGCGGGCAGCTGCGGGAGCTGGACCTGGACCAGCCGTGGCCGGACGGCGCGGACGGGCCGCGGGGGCGCACCTCGGGCAACAACCGGGTGGTCCTGCCGGACGGCTGGCTGAAGGACCCGTACGACTGCGCGGGCGTGAGCGCGGACGCGGAGCTGGACACCTCGGGCGGCTGAGCGCGGGCCCTGCGCGGGCTCTTCCGGAGGCACGCGGCGTCACAGGCACCGCGTGCCTCTTCCGTTACCTCGCTCATCTGAGCGATATATCCAGCCGGGTTCGTCGATATTCGGCCAAGAGGGAGCCTCTGTGCGCCCACATCGGGTGTCGCGCACCCCATTCGCTCACGTTCGGCTGCGACCAGGTGATCAACGGGTGACGATCGGCCGCCCTTCGCCGGTCCGGATGGTGACATCTGAGCGCCGATCGTAGAGTGATTCTCGCCACCCTGAGAGCCTAGACGCTCAGATGAGCACAATTTTCGGGACTGCACTTCTCAAAGGATGGCACTCGGTGCCAGGCGACTCCATTTTGATCGATCGACGCTCCCTGTGCGCTGAGTGACCGGATCGAGGGAATCTGATCGCGGTGAGTATTTATTCATTCAAGAAGTGAAGATACTCCCTCGTTCGAGGGACAGGCCGTGTCACTTTCGATCTGCTGGCGGATGGGTGGTTGAGGCCTCATGACGCGCAAGTGGACGTACCCAGACACCTTCGATCTGGGTATGTTCCTCGCCGTCAGGGCAGCCACCGCGTCCTCGAGGAGTCGAGACCCGTGTCGGAAAACAAAGATCCCCACGTACCCACCCCGGAATCCCGGGAGCCCCAGGGCCAGAAGTTCGTCTACGACTTCACCGAGGGCAACAAGGATCTGAAGGACCTGCTCGGCGGGAAGGGTGCCAACCTCGCCGAGATGACCAATCTCGGGCTCCCCGTCCCTCCGGGCTTCACCATCACCACCGAGGCCTGCAAGGTCTACCTCGACAGTGGCGAGGAGCCGACGGAGCTGCGGGCCGAGGTCAGCGCGCATCTCGACGCCCTTGAGGCGCGGATGGGCAAGAAGCTCGGCCAGGCGGACGACCCGCTGCTGGTCTCGGTCCGCTCCGGCGCGAAGTTCTCGATGCCCGGCATGATGGACACGGTTCTCAACATCGGCCTCTCCGACGCGTCCGTGGTCGGTCTCACCGCCCAGGCCGGCGACGAGCGGTTCGCGTGGGACTCCTACCGCCGCCTCATCCAGATGTTCGGCAAGACCGTCCTCGGCGTCGACGGCGACCTCTTCGAGGAGGCGCTGGAGGCGGCGAAGGAGGCCAAGGGCGTCACGGTCGACGTGGATCTCGACGCGGCCGACCTGAAGAAGCTGGTCAAGCAGTTCAAGAAGATCGTCTCGCGGGACGCCGGACGTGACTTCCCGCAGGACCCGCGCGAGCAGATGGACCTGGCTATAAAGGCCGTCTTCGACTCGTGGAACACCGACCGGGCCAAGCTCTACCGCCGCCAGGAGCGCATCCCCGGCGACCTAGGCACGGCCGTCAACATCTGTTCGATGGTCTTCGGGAACCTCGGCCCCGACTCCGGTACGGGCGTCGCGTTCACCCGCGACCCGGCCAGCGGCCACCAGGGCGTCTACGGCGACTACCTGCAGAACGCGCAGGGCGAGGACGTCGTCGCCGGTATCCGCAACACCGTGCCGCTCGCCGAGCTGGAGTCGATCGACAAGAAGTCGTACGACCAGCTGATGCAGATCATGAAGACGCTCGAAACGCACTACAAGGACCTGTGCGACATCGAGTTCACCATCGAGCGCGGCCAGCTGTGGATGCTCCAGACCCGGGTCGGCAAGCGCACCGCCGGTGCCGCCTTCCGGATCGCGACGCAGCTCGTCGACCAGGGCCTGATCGACGAGGCCGAGGCGCTCCAGCGGGTCAACGGGGCGCAGCTCGCACAGCTGATGTTCCCGCGCTTCGACGACGCGGGAGTCGCCGACGGGAAGGGGCCCGAGCTGCTGGGCCGCGGCATCGCCGCCTCCCCGGGCGCCGCGGTCGGCAAGGCCGTCTTCGACTCGTACACCGCGGTGAAGTGGTCCCGGTCCGGCGAGAAGGTCATCCTCATCCGCCGTGAGACCAACCCCGACGACCTCGACGGCATGATCGCGGCCGAGGGCATCCTGACCTCGCGCGGCGGCAAGACCTCGCACGCCGCCGTCGTCGCCCGCGGCATGGGCAAGACCTGTGTCTGCGGCGCCGAGGACCTCGAAGTCGACACCAAGCGCCGCCGGATGACGGTGGGCGGCCGGGTCGTCGAGGAGGGCGACGTCGTCTCCATCGACGGCTCCACCGGCAAGGTGTACCTCGGTGAGGTCCCCGTCGTGCCGTCCCCGGTCGTCGAGTACTTCGAGGGCCGGATGCACGCGGGCGCCGACGACGCCGACGAACTGGTGGCCGCCGTGCACCGGATCATGGCGTACGCGGACCGGGTGCGCCGGCTGCGGGTGCGGGCCAACGCCGACAACGCCGAGGACGCGCTGCGGGCCCGCCGCTTCGGTGCCCAGGGCATCGGCCTGTGCCGTACCGAGCACATGTTCCTCGGCGAGCGCCGCGAGATGGTCGAGAAGCTGATCCTCGCGGACACCGACACCGAGCGCGAGACCGCGCTGGCCGCGCTGCTTCCGCTCCAGAAGGCCGACTTCATCGAGCTGTTCGAGGCGATGGACGGACTGCCCGTCACCGTACGGCTGCTCGACCCGCCGCTGCACGAGTTCCTGCCGGACATCACCGAGCTCTCGGTGCGTGTCGCGCTCGCCGAGTCCCGCAAGGACGCCAACGAGAACGACCTGCGCCTGCTCCAGGCCGTGCACAAGCTGCACGAGCAGAACCCGATGCTCGGTCTGCGCGGCGTACGGCTCGGTCTGGTCATCCCCGGCCTGTTCGCGATGCAGGTCCGGGCGATCGCCGAGGCGGCCGCGCACCGCAAGAACGCCAAGGGCGACCCGCGCGCCGAGATCATGATTCCGCTCGTCGGCACGGTCCAGGAGCTGGAGATCGTCCGCGAGGAGGCCGACCGGGTCATCGCCGAGGTCGAGGCCGCCACCGGCACCGCGCTGAAGCTGACCATCGGCACGATGATCGAGCTGCCGCGCGCCGCGCTGACCGCCGGTCAGATCGCCGAGGCCGCGCAGTTCTTCTCCTTCGGCACGAACGACCTGACCCAGACGGTGTGGGGCTTCTCCCGCGACGACGTGGAGGCCTCGTTCTTCACCGCGTACCTGGAGAAGGGCATCTTCGGGGTGTCGCCGTTCGAGACGATCGACAAGGACGGCGTCGGCTCGCTGGTCCGCAGCGCCGTCGCGGCCGGCCGGGCCACCCGCCCGGACCTGAAGCTCGGTGTCTGCGGCGAGCACGGCGGCGACCCGGAGTCGGTGCACTTCTTCCACGAGGCGGGTCTGGACTACGTGTCCTGCTCCCCGTTCCGCATCCCCGTCGCCCGCCTGGAGGCGGGCCGTGCGGCGGCGGAATCGAAGGGCAGCGACAGCCGCTGACCCGGCACCCCACCCCCTGACTCCGGAGCTGTCGTCGGCTCACTCGTACCCTCACCGACCCGACGGCGGCTCCGGAACTCCGAGAAGCGACGGCACCCCGTGCGGGGGTGCCGCCGCTTCGTTTTGTTCTGGGGAAAATAGGTGTTCGACGTTGTGCCTTTTCTTCGTTCAATACGCAAAGATTGTTCAATGCGCAAAGACATGGGCCGCGTTCGGACCGGGGTGCGGCCCATGGATCCCCATCCATGGACCGCACCCGGCTTACCCCCGTCGGGAACGGAGCCGCTCCTTCGCCCACCGCCGCCGAACGAGCAAAACCCCCCACGGCCTTCACTCGCTCTTCCGGTGGCTCCGGATTTCGTACCCGACGTCGTACAGCTTTTCGGGAGGGGGCATGCCGAGGCGAGACGTTTCACCTCTGGCCGAAACCCCGTGGTGACGTGCTGTTACGGATCACCTACCCTTGAGCGGGGGTAATTGCAGGTGCAACAGATGGGGGTTCGGTGTTGCGTATCCATATGTCCGGAGTGGACCTTTCCAAGGTGCGGATGGCCACTCGGCCGGATGCGCTGTGGGAAACCATTCTGAGTTTCCACCGGCTGAGGGACCGGCGTGGTTCCACGGTGTTCGGGAAATGGCGTACGGAGGCCCGGCCCCGGTTGAAAGGTGAAGTACGTCTGCTGGCCGCCCTGATTCCACCGCGCGGCTATTTCCCGGACTTCCTGACGCCTTCTCAGGAAAGCAGCGAGCCGTACGGCATCGAGACCGGAATGGAAGTGCTGCGCAACACCCCGCCCGCGCGGATCCGCGCCGAACTCGCCCTGCTGGGCGCCGGACGCCGCGAGGCGGGCCGCGCCCCGGACGGACGCGCCGAGCCGCTCGGCCGGTTCATCGACGCCCTGCGCGGCTACCACCGTGCCGCGATCGAACCCTACTGGTCGCACATCCGGGCCAGCATCGAGGCCGACCGTGCCATCCGCGGCCGCGCCCTCCTGGACGGCGGGGCGGAAGAGCTGCTCGCCTCCCTCCCGCCCATGATCCGCTGGCGGGCCCCCGTGCTGGAGGCGGACTACCCCGTGGACCGCGAACTGAGTCTGGACGGGCGGGGACTGCTGCTCCAGCCGTCCTACTTCTGCCGCGTCACCCCGGTCGTCTACCGCGACCCCCAGCTCCCGCCGGTCCTCGTCTACCCGGTCACCCACTCCCATGCCCCGGTCTTCACCGAACCGGGGCCCTGGCTCGGCCGGCTCCTCGGCAACACCCGCTCGACGGTCCTGAGCGTCATCGGCAACGGCTGCACGACCAGCGAACTCGCCCTCCGGGCAGGAGTCTCCCTCGCCTCGGCGAGCCAGCACGCCTGTGTGCTGCGCGAGGCCGGCCTGATCCACACCCTGCGGCACGGCAGCTCCGTACTGCACACGCTGACCCCGCTGGGCGGATCGCTGCTCAGGGGCGGCGCACCGCTCGCCCTGTCCTGATGCCGGAAGGTTTCTTCGTGCCGCAGGGCTTCTTCTTCGCCGACACCGATGAGTTCTGCGCGGCCCGGCCGTCTACCTGTCGTAAAACGTTCGAACAGAAGAGTTCGAACAGCGGGGCTCGGACAACAGGGCTCGGACAACAGGGCTCGGACAACAGAGAGAGCGGAACGGCCATGCCTCAGATGATCTTCGTGAACCTGCCGGTCAAGGACCTTGAGACGACCAAGACCTTCTTCGGCAAGCTCGGCTACTCGTTCAACCCGCAGTTCTCCGACGAGAACACCGCGTGTCTCGTCATCAGCGACACCATCTTCGCCATGCTCCTGACGGAGCCCCGCTTCAAGGATTTCACCAAGAAGGAGATCGTCGACGCCTCGAAGTCCGTGGAGGTGATGCTCGCCCTGAGCGCCGAGAGCCGGGAGAAGGTGGACGAGCTGGTCGACACCGCCCTCGCCTCCGGCGGATCGCCCGCCAACGAGCCGGTCGACCTCGGCTTCATGTACGGCCGTTCCTTCGAGGACCCGGACCACCACATCTGGGAGGTCGTGTGGATGGACCCGTCCGCGGTCGAGGGCCAGCAGGGCTGACCGGCCGCGGCGGGCTCAGGGGCGGGGCGTGTCAGGACGTGAGGCCCGGATACGCCACCCCTGTCAGCTGCTCGGACGCCACCCAGAGCCGCTCGCCCGCCACATCGTTCAGCGTCCAGCCCGCACGCCAGGACGGGCCGGGCGCACCGCGCCAGCCGAGCAGCCTCGGCCCGGTGAACGAGTCGGGGCGTACGCCGGGCGCGGTGGCCGCGTACAGAGTGGGCAGCGCACCGGCCGACGCGGGCTGGGCGACGATCCGGTTGCCCAGCTCGAAGATCCGCTCCGCCGCCCTGCGGCTCTCCATCCGGACGCCCGCCGTCTGCAGATTGGTCGCCGCGTACCCGGGGTGCGCCGCGGCGGCCACCAGGTCGCAACCGGCGGCCGAGAGCCGCCGCGCCAGCTCGTGGATGAAGAGCAGATTGGCGGTCTTCGAGCGGCCGTAGGCGATCCAGCGGCGGTAGTTCCGCTCGCTGTTGAGATCCCCGATATCGATGTCGGCCACCGCGTGCACACTGCTGGAGACGCTCACCACCCGCGCCCCGGGAGTGGCGAGGAGCTTCGGGAGCAGCAGTCCGGTGAGGGCGAAGTGCCCGAGGTGGTTGACGCCGAACTGCCTCTCGAAGCCGTCGGCCGTCCTCCCGTAGGGGAGGGCCATCACCCCCGCGTTGTTGATCAGCAGATCGAGCCGGTCGGGCGTGTGGGCCGCGGCGAACTTCCGTACGGAATCCAGATCGGCCAGATCGAGCGGTACGAACTCCACGTCCGCGCCGGTCACGGCCGTCCGGATACGGGATGCGGCCTCCTTGCCGCGCGTCTCGTCACGGCAGGCGAGCAGTACGCGCGCGCCGCGGCGGGCCAGTTCCCGTGCCGTGTTCAGTCCGATGCCGCTGTTGGCTCCGGTGACCACGGCCGTGCGGCCGCTCTGATCGGGGATGTCGCTCGCGTTCCAGCCCTGGCCCATGACCCCCAGCGTACGGCCGCGGCGCACCGGCCGAACGGGCCGGTCGGGCCCGGATTCCGCCGGGCCCGACCGGGACCTTCCGCCGGGCCCGGAAGCCCGGAAACCTCAGAGTTGGCTCAACTCCGCCGCTGTCCGCCCGTATCGGTTGGACGGGGCACGTATCGCCTTTTTAGGGTCGCGACCATGCCCGACATAGCACTCACCACCCTGGTCGTCCTCTGCCTCGCCGCAGCCGCGGCGGGCTGGATCGACGCGGTGGTCGGCGGCGGCGGACTGCTGCTGCTGCCGGCCCTGCTCCTGGGGCTGCCGCACGTCCCGGCCGCACACGTCCTCGGCACGAACAAGGCGATCGCGATCGTCGGCACCTCGGGTGCCGCCGTGACGTACGCACGCAAGGCACCGGTGAAGGTCGCAACGGCCCTGCGGATCGGGCTCGCGGCGCTGGCCGGATCGATGACCGGGGCGTTCTTCGCCGCCGGGATCAGCAGCGAGGTGCTGCGCCCGGTGATCATGGTCGTGCTGCTGGCGGTCGCGGCGTTCGTGATGCTGCGGCCCTCGTTCGGCAGGGCGGCGGACGACGGTGCGCGGCAGAAGGTCACCCGGGCCCGCACCGTCACCGCGATCGTGCTGGTCGGTGGCGGCATCGGCTTCTACGACGGGCTGTTCGGCCCCGGCACCGGAACGTTCCTGGTGCTGGCGCTGACCGCGGTGCTCCACCTCGATCTGGTGACGGCGTCCGCCACCGCCAAGATCGTCAACGTCTGCACCAACGGCGGGGCGCTGGCGATGTTCGCCTACCAGGGCAGCGTGATGTGGCAGCTGGCCGCGCTGATGGCGGTCTTCAATCTGGCGGGCGGGCTGATCGGGGCGCGGATGGCGCTCAGGAAGGGCAGCGAGTTCGTCCGCGGGGTCCTGCTGGTCGTGGTGTTCTCGCTGGTCGCGAAGCTGGCGTTCGACCAGTGGACGGCGTGAGGGGCGGGCGGCCGGCGGAAGGTGTCGGGCGGCCGGGCTTCACCGCACCCCGGTGAGATGCGCGTACGCCACCACATTGCCCCGGTAACCCGTCGTCCTGGAGAAACCGCCGCCGCAGGTGATCAGCCGCAGCGAGGCGTAGGGCGAGGCGCCGTACACCCGCTCGTCGGGGAAGTTCTTGTTCTCGTAGACCTCGACCGCGTCGAGTGAGAACACGGCGGTACGCCCGTCCTGGCGGACCACCTCGACCTTGTTGCCCTTCTGAAGGGTGCCCAGGTTGTAGAAGACCGAGGGCCCCGTCGCGTCGTCGACATGTCCGGCGACGATCGCGCTGCCCTTCGAGCCGGGCGGAGTGCCGTCCCGGTACCAGCCGACGACGTTGCGGTTGTCGGCCGGCGGCACATCGAGACTGCCGTCGGCCCCGAGCCCCAGACGCATCATCGGGGCGTCCACCCGGATGCTCGGGATGCGGATGCGTACGGGCGCCGAGGGCTTCAGCGGTTCGGCGAGCGGGGCCCCCGGCTGCAGCTCGGGGCCGCCCGCGAAGGCCTGGGCGGCGGCCGGCTGGGGCGGGGTCAGCTCGGCACCGGAGCCATGGCGGATCAGCCAGATACCGGCCAGCGCCGCGACGACCAGCAGCCAGCCCTTGCCCTTCTGGGACACGGTCGCCCTCCGGGTGACGGGATACGGACGGCACGGGTCGTTCCCGTCCCGGTGGTACAGGACATTTCCGTCCCGGTGGCGCGCGGCCACCGGGACGGAAACCGGGCGGGTACGGAGACGTGAATCCGTCTCCGTCAGCCGGCTGTCTGCGTGCCGCTCGCCCGGCGACGCAGGAGCCAGGCTCCGCCGACGGCGGTCGCGGCGAGTACGCCGGCGCCCGCCGCGATCTGGGAGGTGTCGGACCGGACACTGCCGCCGACACCTGTTTTGACGTGCCCACTGGGAGTGGCGGGTACGGATGAGCCGTCGCGCCCGGACGACGCGTTGTCGCCACCGGACTGGTTGTCACGCCCGGACGCCGAACTGTCCTGGCCGGACGAGGAGTTGTCGCGTCCTGAGGATGAGCTGTCACGCCCTGACGACGAATTGTCCCGACCGGATGACGAGTTGTCCCCTCCCGATGACGAGTTGTCCCGACCGGAGGACGAGCTGTCGCGCCCTGACGAGGAGTTGTCGCGTCCCGACGACGAACTGTCACGCCCCGACGAGTTGTTCGACTCGGACGACGGGCTGTCGCGCTTTGCCGACCCCTCGTCCCCGGAGCCGGTGGCGAGCCCGGGGATGGCGTTGAGCCCGCCGACGGAGTCGAGCAGCGAGGGTATGTCCAGCCCGGACGGAGTATTGAGCCGCGACCCGGCGGGATTGTCCGTCCCGCCCTCGTCGTCCCGCGCCTCCTGGTCGCCGTTGGCCCGCGGAGCGGCCGCCGAACCGACCCGCAGTGCGCCGGCCTCAGCTGCGTACGCGTACGCAGGCCCGGCGGTGAAGAGGCCGAGCGTGGCAATGGTGACCGCGGAAGCGGCGGTACCGGTCACTAGGCGGGCAGGACGCATGGGGGGTTCCTCCGGCGATGGCGCGAGTAGGTGTGTCCTGACCTCGAGCTAACGGGTGGTCCGCCACCCATGCCTGCTGACACGAAGTCAGCTTTCACCCGAACGGACCGGCGCGTCATCCTTGCCAAACCGCATGTGTGCAGGTCATGGCGGTGATCGAGACGAGGGTGGTCGGTCTCTTACTGCCCGGTGCCGATTGGGTGACACCACCCCGGAGGGGAGTGGCGCACATCACATCCGAACCTCCGTGGCTGTCGGACGAGCGTCCGGCGCCTCAGGCCGGGGCGGCGGCGGACCAGGCGACGACCGGCGGCCGCACCCGGGCGCAGAGCGGCTGCCCCTTCGCGTCGGAGAGCGGCAGCCGCGCGGTGAGGTGCCCGGAGTGCACGGCCGCTTCGAGCACGGTCGGATCGATGTCGGCCAGCATCAGCTTGGCCCGCCGGAACATGGTGAAGACGCCGTTCTCGTCGACCGTGCCCCAGGACAGATAGACGAAGCGCCCGCCGAGCCGGTTCTGCACGTAGGGCCCCTCGATCTCGACACCGTCCCCGGCCGGGGCGACGGTGCAGTCCAGGGTCCACGAGGCCGACGGGGTGTCGCCCGGGTGCAGGCCCAGCAGCTCGCCGGGTCTGTCCTTGCGCTGCACGCCCACGTGGATGTTGTTGGCGCCGGGGAAGCTGGTGCCGGGCCCACAGGTGAGGCCGGGGAGGTGCGAGCCTTCGATATGGATCTGCATGCCCCCATGCTCGCTCGCCCAGGACACCGATCCTCCGCCGGGCCGGAGCCGTGGGGGTCCGGCGTGATGCCGGAGGGCGTCAGACCGTGTCCCACGGCGCACGGTCGTACGCCTGCCCGATCCGCTTCATCAGCTCCTCGTCCACCGTGAACTCGATGTCGTCGATCCGCCGGACCGGTGCGATGCCCTGCGAGTTGGTGAGGAACGCGGAACGGAACGCGGTCAGCCCGTCCAGCGTCACCGGGCGCCGTACGGACTCCAGCCCCGCGCCGGGCAGTTCCTGCTCCAGCAGTGCCTTGGTGATGCCGAGCAGCGAAGGGGCGTCGGGCCAGACGACCGAAGTGCCGTCCCAGAAGCCGATGTTGGTGATCGCCCCCTCCGTCACCACCCCGCCCGGCAGGGTCAGCAGGGCCTCGTCGAAACCGGCGCGTGAGGCGAGCCTTGCGTAGTACGTCTGGCCGAACTCGCCGGGACGCTTGATGTGCGGCACGGTCCGGGCGTACGGAACGGACATCACGGCGTGCGGCTCGGCCGACTTCTGTGCCGGCTCGCGCACCGTGACCATGACGGTCGTCTCCGTGTCGCCCGGCGGCAGGAAGGCGTGCACCCGGGTGGAGGCGTCCCGTACCCCCGCACTGTCCAGCGCGTGGCGGATCAGCTCGCGGACCCGGTCCGCGTCCAGTGCGCGCTCGAACAGCTCCTGGTTGGCGGAGTCCAGCCGGGCCAGATGGAGGGCGAGGCCGCGCACCTTTTTGCCCCGTACCTGCATGGCCGTGAAATGGCCGTAGTTGAGGAAAGCCGGAATCCGTAGATCCGCTTCGGTGGCCGGGTGTCCGTCGAACTCCGCGTACGGGAAGAGAGAGGGAGTCGTCATGCGACCCACCGTATGCCGCGAGAAGCTGGGCCGGCCCTCGGCGGACAGCGCTTGACCTCAACCATGGTTGACATACGAGCCTCTCCGTATGGACCTCATCGCAGCACCCTCATCCCTCGCATCCTCGTCCCTCACGCCGGGGAACGCCTCCACCGCACCCCTGAAGGTCGCGGTCATCCTCGCCAGCAACCGGGAGGGACGGTTCGCCCCCGTCGTCTCCGGCTGGTTCCTCGCGCGCGCCGCCGGTCGCCCCGGCATCGAGACCGATCTGATCGATGTCGCGGAACTCGGCCTCCCGATCGCCCTCTCCCACCGGCCCGACGCCGACGCGCAGGACCGACTGGCCACCGTGGCCGCCAGGTTGGCCGCAGCCGACGCCTTCGTCGTCATCACGCCCGAGTACAACCACTCGTACCCGGCCCCGCTGAAGAACCTCATCGACTGGTACCACGCCGAGTGGCAGGCCAAGCCCGTCGCCTTCGTCTCGTACGGCGGGGTCTCCGGCGGTCTGCGCGCCGTCGAGCACCTGAGGCAGGTCTTCGCGGAGCTGCACGCCGTCGGCATGCGCGAAACCGTCTCGTTCCACAACGCGGGCGCCCTGTTCGACGACGAGGGCAGGCACAAGGACCCGGCCGGCTGCGACGCGGCGGCCAAGGCACTGCTCGACCAGCTGGACTGGTGGGGGCGCGCGCTGCGCGACGCCAAGGCCGTCCGTCCTTACGGCGTCTGACCTGCCGGACGCTGCGCCGCGCCACGATGCCCCCGACAATCGACGCAGGGAGCAAGCACGCCCCGTACCCCACACCGAGGAGCCCGAAGGTGACGACGCCGGCATGGCTGACCGTACTGACCACGACGGACAGCGAGGAGAAGGCCCATTCCCTGGCGCAGGGCGCGGTGGAGGCGCGGCTCGCCGCCTGCGTACAGATCTCCGCGCCCGTCACCTCGGTCTACCACTGGCAGAACGCCATCGAGACCACCGAGGAATGGCAACTGCTGTTCAAGACGACGGCCGAGCGGTACGACGAACTGGAGGCCCATCTCCTGGCGGCGCACGACTACGAAACACCGGAGATCATCGCGATCCCGGTGCTGCGGGGCAGCGCCCGCTACCTCGACTGGGTGTCGGCAGAGGTGGCCCCGGTGGCGGCGCTGTAGAAGCGGCGCTGTAGAGGGGCCGCTGTGGAGGGGCACTGCAGAAGCGGCACCCGCTACCGCTCGTCCGCCGCCAGGGCCTGCGAGATCCCGGGCTCCCGCGGCCCCAGGAAGTGCGGGTCGGGCTTGAACGCGGCGTCCAGCGCCGCCTTCCCCGCCGCGAACACCTCCCGCGTCCCGCCGTAGTACCAGGTCGCATCGTGTACGGCGTCGACGCCGACGCCGTACGCATCGATACCCGCGGTCCGGCACAGTGTGATCGCCCGCCGGATGTGGAACCCCTGGCTCACCAGCACCGCGCGGTCGACCCCGAAGATCTTCTTGGCCCGGACACAGGAGTCCCAGGTGTCGAACCCGGCGTAGTCGCTCACGATCCGCCGGTCCGGCACGCCGTGCGCCCTGAGGTACGTGCGCATGGCATCCGGTTCGTCGTACTCCTTCCGGCTGTTGTCACCGGTCACGAGCACGACCTTCACCTTCCCGTTCCGGTACAGCTCGGCGGCGGCCTTCAGCCGGTTCGCGAGATACGGCGACGGCTTGCCCTGCCAGAGCCCCGCCCCGAACACCATGGCGACCTGCTGCGCGGGCGCGTCCGCGGTCGTCCTGACGCGGGCGTCGGCGACGGAGTACATCCAGGTCGCGGGCGCCAGCGCCGCCACACAGGCGACCATCACCCCCTGCACGGCCCGCCGCTGCCCGCGCCGCGTCCGAGGCCACCGCGGCCTCAACCGCCCGAGCCGCCTCAGCCGTCCCGGCCGCTTCTCCCGCATGGGTGCCCCCTGTTCGTGACCTCTGCCTTGCCGCCCACATGAGCCGTCTCACATGATCGGACGACGGATGCGTAGAAAGGGTTCTCCATCTCCCGGTTCCGTGGACTTCATTACAGTTTTCCGATTCCGCCGCGGACACTTCGAGGGCATTTCGAGGGCATGATGGCTGCCATGAACCGATCCGGAACCGGAACGGACGACTGGGTAGCCGTCGCCGCGTACGAGAATCTGAAGGGCCGACCGCATCCCGCGGCTGCCGTCCGCGCCTGACTGCGGGACCGGGGCATCGACTGGATGCCTTTCGTCGACGACGACCTGCACATCGACCTGGCCTGCGGCCCGGGGCCGGACGGCCACTGGCACGGCTGGATCACCGTACGGATCCGGGCCTCGGCGCTGATTCCGCTCGGCCTCCATCCCGATCAGCCCACCTCACAGCCGGGTTTCCCGCCCGCCCCGGCGTGGTGGCACGCGGCGGCGGAACGGGCGGCCCGGAAAACCCGTTGAGTACGTGCCCGCAGCCCGCGACGCTGACCCCATGTCTTCCCCGCGCTATGTGTTCCTCGACCCGGACGGTACGGCCACCGACTGGCTGTACGTGGTGGTGACGGCCCCCACCGACGTCGTCTACCAGCAGCAGTACGGCGGTACGGCCTGTCGGCAGGGCGAGGCCGAGGGCTTCCTCGTCCCGCTGCACGCGCCCGACGAACTCGGCGCGCTGCGACAGCTCTTCGAGCGGCACTTCCGCGGTGCGGGCACGAGTGGCCGCCCCTGGACGCCGGACGAGCGGGCCGCCCTGCACGGCGCGGTCGAGGGCATCCGCTACTGGTTCAACGACGGCGTCGACGACCATCCCCACGAACTGCGGTGGGACGAGGCCCGGTTGGACGAGACGGACGAGGCGTGGGTGCCCGTGCTCACCCCCGACGGGCCGGGCGTGCTGCTCTGGTGCAACTCGGACTGAGCCCGAACGGAGCCCGATCAGAGCCCCGTCAGAGCCCGAACGGAAGCCCGCGGGCCTCCCAGTAGCATCGGGCAATGCTCCTTCCACGGCTGATCGCCTCCGATCTCGACGGCACGCTCCTGCGCAACGACGGCACCCTCTCGCCCCGCACCCTGCGTGCCCTGCGCACGGCCGAGAGCGCCGGTGCGGAGGTCGTCCTCGTCACCGCCCGGCCGCCCAGGTTCGTCGACCGGCTCGCCGAGGCCGCCGGGCTCGCGGGGACGGCCGTGTGCAGCAACGGGGCGCTGGTGTACGACATCGGGACGCGCACCGTCGTCTCCTCCCGCGCCCTGCCTCTCGCCACCGCCCAACGCGTGGCCACCGCACTCGCCGCCGCCGTGCCCGAGATCGGCTTCGCCCTGGAGACCGGCAACCAGGTCCTGTACGAACCGGCCTACCGGCTGCGGCTCTCCGAGGACCTGGACGCCGAGCTGCCCGTGCCGTCGCTGGCGGACCTGTGGCTGACCGACGTCCCCGTCACCAAGCTGCTCGCCTGGTCGGACCGGCTCGACGCGGACACCCTGCTGGCCGCGGCCAGGGAAGGGACGGGCGACGAGGTGCAGCTGACCCACTCCGGCGGGCGCGGGCTGCTGGAGATCAGCGCGTCCGGTGTCACCAAGGCCGGCACCCTCTCGATGCTCTGCGCCGGGCGCGGCATCGATGCCGCGGAGGTCATCGCCTTCGGCGACATGCCCAACGACCTGACCGTCCTGGACTGGGCGGGTGCCGGCTACGCGATGGGCAACGCCCACCCGAGCGTGCTGGCCGCGATCGGGACGCACACGCTCTCCAACGAGGAGGACGGGGTCGCGCACATCATCGAGCAGGTCTTCGGCGGCACGGCCTGACCCCGAAACCGCTCCACCCGTCACCCTCGCGCAACGGTGCGGCAACCTCGGCCCTGCACCATCGGTCCATGACGGAGTCGGCACCGGCACATCCCGATGAGTCCCTGCCCCTCGACAGCACGGCGCAACTGTTGACCCGAATCACCGCACAGCTCGGCACCCAGCTCAGCCTCGTCTCCCTGAACGGAACCCGACGGCCCGCGCGGGCGCCCGCCCCGGGGCCCGTGCGGCGGATCGCGGCCGGGGCCGTGACGGCCGAATAGCGCCTTCCCCGAGCCGCCCGCCGCGCATCCGCCTGCCCCCTGTTGTCGGTTCGGCCGTTTACTGTCGGACCCATGGACGGCATGGACGACATGGACTGCACGGACGGTACGCAGGGCACTCAGGACCACGGCCCGGCCTCTCACGGCACGGCCCCCTACAGCGCGGCCGACGCCGAGCGCTGGGACACCGAGCCCGACAAACGGCCCGGCCGTACCGCATTCCAGCGTGACCGCGCCCGAGTGCTGCACTCCGCCGCACTGCGCAGGCTCGCCGGGAAGACCCAGGTCGTCACCCCCGGCACCCGCGGCCACGCCTGGGACGCCAGCCCGCGTACCCGGCTCACCCACTCCCTGGAATGCGCCCAGGTCGGCCGAGAACTGGGGGCGGCGCTCGGCTGCGACCCCGATCTGGTCGAGACGGCCTGCCTCGCCCATGACCTGGGCCATCCACCGTTCGGACACAACGGCGAGCAGGCGCTCAACGACTTCGCTTCGGACTGCGGGGGCTTCGAGGGCAACGCCCAGTCGCTGCGCCTGCTGACCAGGCTCGAACCGAAGCGGTTCGTGCCCGACACCCGGACCGGCGAGCTGGTCAGCGTCGGGCTCAACCTGACCCGTGCCGCGCTGGACGCCGCCACCAAATACCCGTGGCCGCGCGGCGGGCACCCCTACGACCCCGGCTCGCCGAAATTCGGGGTGTACGAGGACGACCTGCCGGTCTTCGAGTGGGCCCGCCACGGCGCCCCGAAGGACCGCAAGTGCTTCGAGGCCCAGGTCATGGACTGGTCCGACGACGTCGCGTACTCGGTGCACGACTTCGAGGACGGACTGCACGCCGGGCACATCGACCCCGGCTGTCTCCACTCCGAGCACGAGCGGAACGAGATCTGGGCGGTGGCCATCGGCCGCTACGTCCCGGCGGACACCGCCCCCCAGGAGCTGGCCGACGCCCTGGACCGGCTCATCGGCCAGGACTGGTGGCCGCACGGCTACGACGGATCGGCCGTCGCCCAGGCCCGGCTGAAGGACGCGACGAGTCAGCTGATCGGCCGCTTCTGCCTCGCCGCCGAGAGCAGCACCCGACTGGCGTACGGGACGGGCCGCCTCGGCCGGTACGCCGCCGAGCTCGTCGTCCCCCGCGAGGCGCGCAACGAATGCGCGGTGCTCAAGGCGGTCGCCGACCGGTATGTCATGCAGCGCGCCGAGCAGGAGGCGATCCGCGCCGACCAGCGGATCGTCATCGCGGAACTGGCCGCCGCGCTGACCGCACGCGCCCCGGAGGGGCTGGAGCCGCAGTTCCGGGCGCTGTTCCACGCCGCCCCCGACGACAGGGCCCGCAAGCGGGTCCTGGTGGACCAGATCGCCGCCCTGACCGACGCCTCCGCCCGCTCCCTGCACGCCTCGCTCGCCGGACGCCGCCCCTGACCGCGGCCCCGTCCGGGACAGGCCTGTGACCACTGGGTGTGACCTGATCGGTGTACACCCCCTTTCGCCATCACGCTGCGTGCGGGACGCTCGCAGTCGGGCCCCGCGCAGCTAGCATCGAGGAGGCATCAAGTGGTCGACGCACATCGGACGTTCGTCATCGTCGGCGGAGGACTGGCAGGAGCGAAGGCGGCCGAGACACTCCGGGCGGAGGGTTTCAGCGGCCGGGTGATCCTTCTCGGCGACGAACGGGACCATCCCTACGAACGGCCCCCGCTCTCCAAGGGCTATCTGACCGGCAAGGAGGAACGGGACAGCGTCTTCGTCCACGAGACCGCCTGGTACGCGGGTGCCGACATCGAGCTCCACCTCGGCCAGACCGTCACCGCCCTCGACCGGGAGGCCCGCTCCGTAGAGCTCGGCGACGGGACCGTCGTCCACTACGACAAGCTGCTGCTCGCCACCGGGGCCGAGCCGCGCCGCCTTCCCATTCCGGGTACGGAGCTGACCGGCGTCCACCATCTGCGCCGCCTCGCCCACTCCGACCGGCTGCGCAACGTGCTGGCCGCCCTCGGCCGCGACAACGGCCATCTGGTGATCGCCGGGGCCGGCTGGATCGGTCTTGAGGTCGCCGCGGCGGCGCGCGGGTACGGCGCCGAGGTCACCGTCGTCGAACCCGAGCCGACCCCGCTGCACCAGGCCGTGGGCCCCGAACTCGGCCAGATCTTCACCGATCTGCACAGCGACCACGGTGTCCGCTTCCACTTCGGCGTCCGCCTCACCGAGATCATCGGCCAGGACGGCCTGGTCCTCGCGGTCCGGACCGACGACGGCGAGGAACACCCGGCACATGACGTGCTCGCCGCGATCGGCGCCGCCCCCCGCACCGGCCTCGCCGAAGCCGCGGGGCTCGACATCGCTGCACGCGAGGACGGCGGAGGCATTGCCGTCGATGCCTCCCTGCGTACCTCGGACCCGCACATCTTCGCCGCCGGTGACGTCGCCAACGTGGCCCACCCGCTGCTCGGCGCCCGGCTGAGGGTGGAGCACTGGGCGAACGCGCTGAACAGCGGCCCGGCGGCGGCCCGCGCCATGCTCGGCAAGGACGTCAGCTACGACCGGGTGCCGTACTTCTTCTCCGACCAGTACGACCTCGGTCTCGAATACTCGGGCTGGGCGCCGCCGGGCAGCTACGACCAGGTGGTCATCCGAGGCGATGCGGGCAAGCGCGAGTTCATCGCCTTCTGGCTGAAGGACCGCCGGGTGCTGGCCGGGATGAACGTCAATGTGTGGGACGTCACCGAGACCGTGCAGGAGCTGATCCGCTCCGGCCGGCAGATCGACCCGGACGCGCTGGCGGACCCGGCCGTCCCTCTGGCCTTGCTGGACTGAGCGGAGCCGGGCCGGGCCCGTCCGGTGCGGGCCGGGTCGCCCCGGCTCCCCACGGATCACATCGGCGCGCGGCACAGCTGTCCTACCTCACCCGTAGACTTCACCCGTGGCAGGCAGGATCAATGACGACGACGTGAAGGCGGTACGGGACGCGGTCCCGATCGACGCCGTCGTTTCCGAGTATCTCCAGCTGCGCAACGCCGGCGGCGGCAACCTCAAGGGCCTCTGCCCGTTCCACGACGAGAAGTCCCCCTCCTTCCAGGTCAGCCCGAGCAAGGGTCTCTTCCACTGCTTCGGCTGCCAGGAGGGCGGCGACACGATCGCCTTCGTGATGAAGATCGACCATCTCTCGTTCTCCGAGACGGTCGAGCGCCTCGCCGCCAAGGCGGGCATCACCCTGCGGTACGAGGAGGGCGGGTACAACCCCTCCCACCAGCGCGGTGAGCGCATCCGGCTGGTCGAGGCACACAAGGTGGCCGCCCAGTTCTACGCCGAGCAGCTGGACGGCCCCGAGGCCGAGATCGGCCGGAAGTTCCTCGCCGAGCGCGGATTCGACCAAGCCGCGGCCGCCCATTTCGGCGTCGGCTACAGCCCGGCCGGCTGGGACCACCTCACCCGCTACCTGCGCGGCAAGGGCTTCAGCGACAAGGAACTGATCACCTCCGGCCTCTCCCAGGACGGCAGGCGCGGCCCCATCGACCGCTTCCGCGGCCGGCTGATGTGGCCGATCAGCGACACCTCCGGCGAGGTCGTCGGCTTCGGCGCCCGCAAGCTGCGCGACGACGACAACGGCCCGAAGTACCTCAACACCCCCGAGACCGCGATCTACAAGAAGTCCCAGGTGCTGTACGGCATCGACCTGGCGAAGAAGGACATCGCGAAGGCCAGCCGGGCCGTCGTCGTCGAGGGCTACACCGACGTCATGGCCTGCCACCTCGCCGGGATCACCACCGCCATCGCCACCTGCGGCACGGCCTTCGGCGGCGACCACATCAAGATCCTGCGCCGCCTTCTGATGGACAACGGCAGCGCCCGGGTGATCTTCACCTTCGACGGTGACGCGGCCGGGCAGAAGGCCGCCCTGCGCGCCTTCGAGGACGACCAGAAGTTCGCCGCCGAGACCTACATCGCGATCGCCCCGGACGGCATGGACCCGTGCGATCTGCGCCTGGCCAAGGGCGACGAGGCCGTCCGCGACCTGGTCGAACCCCGCACCCCCCTCTTCGAGTTCGCGCTCCGTCAGATCGTCGCCCGCTACGATCTGGAGACCCCGGCGGGCCGCGCCGCCGCGCTCGACGAGGCGGCACCGGTCGTCGCCAAGATCAAGACGGGCAGCGTGCAGCGCGAGGTCGCCGTCCAGCTGGCCGGCTTCGTCGGCATCCTGGACCAGGAGTACGTCGTGCACCGGGTCAACCAGCTCGCCCAGTGGGCCCGCGGGCGGGGCGACCGGCGAGGTCCCGAGCCGTCCTCCTCCCGCGCCGGCGCGCAGCACCAGCAGGTCCGGGCCCCCGCCGCCCCTTCCGGCCCCGCGCTCAACCTCCGCAGCCCGGCCCACCGCACCGAGCGCGAGCTGCTCAAGCTCGCCCTGCAGCGGCCCGTCCTGGTCTCCCCGGCCTTCGACGCCTACGGGGTGGACGAGTTCACCGCCCCGCCGTACGCCGCGGTCCGCCAGTGCATCGCGGAGGCGGGCGGCGCGGAGCTGGGCGTCCCCGACACCCGCGAGTACCTCGTCCAGGTGCTCGACGCGACCCCCAACGACACGGTGCGCAAGCTGGTCACCGAGCTGGCGGTCGAGGTCTTCCACGGCAAGTCCATCGACGAGGCGTACGCGGGCGAGCACCTGGTCAAGGTCCGCCTGCGCGCCGTCGACCGCCGGATCAACGACGTACAGGGCAGCCTCGCCCGCCTCGGCAGCAATGTCGCCCCGGACCATCTCGCGGCCGCGCAGAACGAGGTCTGGGTCCTCCAGCAGTACGCCCAGTCCCTGCGCAACAACGGCGCCGACGCGCTCTGACGGGGACGGGGCGACCCCCGCGGCGGTGCGCCCGCCGTCACCGTATCCGGCCGGTCACGGACCGGACTCAGAAAGTCCGCGCACGCCCCTCGTGGCAGCGATGTGTCGTACTCCACACTGGGGGCGGTGCCTGAGTCATCGGAGCGCGGCAGGACCACCGGGCGGTGGTCCTCCATCCCCGCGGTCCGGCAGCGATCACCTGGAGGTCGCCCCCGTGCAGACCCGGACCCTGACCCTGACCGAAACCGAGCACGTCTCGGCAATCCCCGCGCAGAACCGGGCCGTGCATCATCCGGAGACCGCGGTGGAGCCGCAGAAGACCGCGGTGGAGCCGCAGATACCGTCCGATCCACCCGATCCACCCGACCCACCCGAGGCACTCATGGAGGAGCTGCCCCAGGCGCCCGAACCGCCCCAGCCGCGGGGCCGCCCGGAGACCGCCGGTCCTTCCTCCGACCTCTTCCGTCAGTACCTGCGGGAGATCGGCCGGATCCCGCTGCTCACCGCCGCCGACGAGGTGGAGCTCGCCCGCCGCGTCGAGGCCGGTCTCTTCGCCGAGGAACGGCTCGCGAGCACCCCCGACCCCGACACCCGACTGGCCGTCGATCTCGACCGGTTGGTGGTCATGGGGCGGGTGGCCAAGCGCCGTCTGATCGAGGCCAACCTCCGCCTCGTCGTCTCCGTCGCGAAACGCTATGTCGGCCGCGGGCTGACCATGCTCGATCTGGTCCAGGAGGGAAACCTCGGACTGATCAGGGCGGTCGAGAAGTTCGACTACGCCCGGGGCTACAAGTTCTCGACGTACGCGACCTGGTGGATCCGGCAGGCCATGTCCCGCGCCCTCGCCGACCAGGCGCGGACCATAAGGGTCCCGGTCCATGTCGTCGAGCTGATCAACCGCGTCGTACGGGTCCAGCGCCGGATGCTCCAGGAGCGCGGCTACGAGCCGACGCCCGAGGAGGTCGCCGACCAGCTCGACCTCACCCCGGAGCGGGTCGGTGAAGTCCTGCGGCTGGCCCAGGAACCCGTCTCACTGCACGCCCCGGTCGGCGAGGAGGAGGATGTCGCCCTCGGCGACCTGATCGAGGACGGCGATGCCGCGTCCCCCGTCGAGTCCGCCGCTTTCCTGCTGCTGCGCGAGCACCTGGAAGCGGTGCTCTCCACGCTCGGCGAGCGTGAACGCAAGGTGGTCCAGCTGCGGTACGGGCTGGACGACGGGCGGCCCCGCACCCTTGAGGAGATAGGCAGGATCTTCGGCGTGACACGCGAACGCATCCGTCAGATCGAGTCCAAGACCCTCAACAAGCTGCGGGACCACGCCTTCGCCGACCAGCTCCGCGGCTACCTGGACTGACCCGCCGCCGCACCCCCGCGCAAGGAGGGCCCGTCCGCCGGACGGGCCCTCCTTGCCGCGATCACTGCTTCTTCCGGTCGGCTTCCTCTAGTCGACCTCGGCGACCGCCTGCGCGAACTGCGCCGAATACAGCCGGGCGTACGCGCCCCCGGCGTCCAACAGCTCGTCGTGCGTGCCCTGTTCGACGATCGAGCCGTTCTCCATCACCAGGATGACGTCGGCGTCCCGGATGGTGGAGAGCCGGTGCGCGATCACAAAGCTCGTACGGCCGTGCGCCAGACGCGCCATCGCCTTCTGGATCAGCACCTCGGTACGGGTGTCGACGGAGCTCGTCGCCTCGTCGAGCACCAGGATCACCGGGTCGGACAGGAATGCCCGCGCGATGGTGATCAGTTGCTTCTCGCCCGCGCTGACGCCGGAGCCCTCGTCGTCGATCACCGTGTCGTAGCCGTCCGGCAGGGTGCGGATGAAGCGGTCGGCGTGGGCCGCCCGCGCCGCCTCCTCGATCTCCTCCCGGGTGACCTTGCGCGAAGCGCCGTACGCGATGTTCTCCGCGATGGACCCGCCGAACAGCCAGGTGTCCTGGAGGACCATGCCGATCCCCGACCGCAGGTCGTCGCGCGACATCTTCGCCACGTCGACCCCGTCGAGGGTGATCCGGCCGCCCGTCACCTCGTAGAAGCGCATCAGCAGATTGACGAGCGTGGTCTTGCCCGCGCCGGTCGGGCCGACGATCGCGACCGTGTGACCCGGCTCGACGTTCAGCGACAGACCCTCGATGAGCGGCTTCTCCGGGTCGTAACGGAACGACACCTTCTCCAGTGAGACGCTGCCCCGCAGCTCCTCGGGATGCTCGCCAGTGCCCGGTGCGGGGTCGGCGCCCTGCTCCTCGGCGTCCAGCAGCTCGAATATCCGCTCGGCCGACGCGACGCCCGACTGCACCAGGTTCGCCATCGAGGCGACCTGGGTCAGTGGCATCGAGAACTGCCGCGAGTACTGGATGAACGCCTGCACATCACCGATCGACAGCGAACCCGAGGCGACCCGCAGACCACCGACGACGGCGATCAGCACATAGTTCAGGTTGGAGACGAACATCATCAGCGGCTGCATGACCCCGCTGTTGAACTGCGCCCTGAAGCCCGCCTCGTACAGCGCCTCGTTCTGCTCGGCGAAGTCCTTCGCGGACTCCTCCTGCCGTCCGAAGACCTTCACCAGGGTGTGTCCGGTGTACATCTCCTCGATGTGGGCGTTGAGCTTGCCCGTCACCTTCCACTGCGCCACGAACTGCGGCTGCGACCGCTTGCCGACCTTCGCGGCCACGACCACCGAGAGCGGCACCGTCACCAGCGCGACCAGCGCCAGCAGCGGCGAGACCCAGAACATCATGACCAGTACGCCGACGATGGTGAGCAGGGAGTTGATGAGCTGGCCCATCGTCTGCTGCATCGTCTGCGAGATGTTGTCGATGTCGTTGGTCGCCCGGCTGAGCACCTCGCCGCGCTTGGCCCGGTCGAAGTAGGACAGCGGCAGCCGCGACAGCTTCGTCTGGATGTCCTCGCGCAGCCGGAACACGACCGCGTTGATGATCCTGATCGACAGCCGGGTCGCTACCAGCATCAGCAGCCCGGCACCGACATAGACCGCCAGTGCCACCAGCAGTACGTCGCCCACAGCGCCGAAGTCGATGCCGTGACCGGGGACGAAGTCCACCCCGGAGAGCATGTCGGCGAGGCCGCTGTTGGTCCTGCGCAGGCCGTCGATGGCCTGCTCCTTGGTCGTTCCCTCCCGCATCCGCCGGCCGACGACCCCGGCGAACACCAGGTCCGTCGCCCTGCCGAGGATCTTCGGCCCGACCACCGAGAGGCCGACGCTCAGCACACAGGCCAGCAGCATCACGTACAGCGAGGTCTTCTCCGTGGCGAAGCGCTTCAGCAGCCGCTTCGAAGAGCCCTTGAAATCCATGGACCGGTCGGTCGGCGCCCCGCCCGCCATCATGCGTCCGCCAGGACCGGCCATTACGCGGCCTCCGCTTCCGTCAGCTGGGAGAGCACGATCTCCCGGTACGTTTCATTGCCGTCCATCAGCTCGTGATGGGTGCCGGAGCCGACGACCCGGCCCTCGTCCAGCACCAGGATCCGGTCGGCGTCGCGGATGGTGGACACCCGCTGCGCGACGATCACCACGGTCGACTCGGCCGTCTCCAGCGCCAGCGCCCCGCGCAGCGCGGCGTCGGTGGCGTAGTCGAGCGCGGAGAACGAGTCGTCGAAGAGATAGATCTCCGGCCGCTGCACCAGCGTCCTGGCGATCGCGAGCCGTTGTCGCTGCCCGCCGGAGACATTGGTGCCGCCCTGCGCGATCGGCGCGTGCAGGCCGTGCTCCAGTTCCTCTACGAACTCCTTGGCCTGCGCGACCTCCAGCGCGTGCCACAGCTCCTCGTCGGTGGCGTCCGGGTTTCCGTACCGCAGGTTCGTCGCGACCGTCCCGGAGAACAGATACGGCTTCTGCGGGACGAGACTCACGGTCTTCGCCAGCAGCGTCGGCTCCAGCGTGCGTACGTCCGTGCCGTCGACCAGCACCTGACCGTCCGTCACATCGAAGAGCCGCGGTACGAGTCCGAGCAGCGTCGACTTCCCGCTGCCCGTCGATCCGATGATCGCGGTGGTCTCGCCGGGGCGGGCCACCAGATCCACCGACCGCAGCACCGGCTCCTCTGCGCCCGGGTAGCGGAAGTTCGCGCCGCGGACCTCCAGATGGCCATGGGCGCGCAGTTCGCGGACCGGCTCGACGGGCGGAACCACGCTCGACTCGGTCTCCAGGATCTCCTGGATGCGCTCGGCGCATACCTCGGCGCGCGGCACCATCATGAACATGAAGGTGGCCATCATCACCGACATGACGATCTGCATCAGATAGGCGAGGAACGCGGTCAGCGCGCCGATCTCCATGCCGCCGCTGTCGATGCGGTGCGCACCGAACCAGACCACGGCGATCGACGACACGTTCACGACCGTCATCACGGTCGGGAACATCAGCGCCATCAGCCGGCCGGTGGACAGTGCCACATCGGTCAGTTCGTTGTTGGCGCCGCGGAAACGCTCCTCCTCGTAACCGTCGCGGACGAAGGCGCGGATGACACGATTGCCGGTGATCTGCTCGCGCAGCACCCGGTTCACGGTGTCGACCCGCTCCTGCATGGTGCGAAACAGCGGACGCATCCGCTTGACGATCAGGCTCACCGCGATGCCGAGCACCGGCACCACCGCGAGCAGCACCGCCGACAGCGGGACGTCCTGGCCGAGGGCCATGATGATGCCGCCGACGCACATGATCGGCGCCGAGACCATCAGCGTGAACGTCATCAGGACCAGCATCTGGACCTGCTGCACGTCATTGGTCGTACGCGTGATCAGGGACGGTGCCCCGAACCGGCCGACCTCACGTGCCGAGAACGACTGCACCCGGTCGAAGATCGACGCCCGGACGTCGCGGCCGAGTGCGGACGCGGTGCGGGCGCCGTAGTAGACGGCCCCCATGTTGCAGACCACCTGGGCGAGGCTGACGGCGATCATGATGCCGCCGAACTCCAGGATGTAGCCCGTGTCCCCCTTGACGACACCGTTGTCGATGATGTCGGCGTTCAGGGTGGGCAGATAGAGGCTGGCGCAGGTCTGCAGGAGTTGGAGGAGGACCAGCAGCAGGATGGGTTTCTTGTACGGGCCGAGAAAGGCCCGCAGGAGTTTTATGAGCACGCGTGTCTCTCGGAGTCGGCAGAGGTCGGGAGTCGACCCATTTTCCGGTACCCCCGACGGGGACAGCGAACGATTTTATTCAAGACCAGGTCAAAAAAAAGACCGAGTACATATGTGGAGGGTCGGTCTCCGTCAGATGTACCCGGTCGGGTCACGCAGGGTGTCCGGCTCAGGACGCGGAGTCGAACGCCCCCGGATGGATCTGGTCCCGCGTCGCCCGGTACTGCTGGAGCACAGCCTGGCCGACCGACGTCTCCTCGCCCGGCTCAAGCACCTGCGCCGCCGCGCCCTGCCAGGCCGGGGGAGTGCGCGGATCGAGCGTCCCCTGTGAGACCCCCAGCGCCCAGGCCGCCTGCCGGGCCGCACCCAGCGCCGCGTACTCGGCGGGCTGCGGCACGACCACCTGCGTACCGAACAGCGCGGGCGCGAGCCCCTGTACCGCGGGCAGTTCGGCCGCCGCACCCAGCAGGAACACCCTGCGCACCTCGACACCCCGCTCGCGCAGCACATCGAGCGCGTCGGCCAGCGAGCACAGCATCCCCTCGAACGCCGCCCGTGCCAGATGCTCCGGCTTCATCGACTCGCGCCGCAGCCCGCACAGCGTCCCCGCCGTGTGCGGCAGATGCGGGGTGCGCTCGCCCTCCAGATACGGCAGGAGTACGAGCCCGGAGGCGCCCGGCGTGGACTTCAGCGCCAGCGCGGACAGTTCCTCAAGGCCCTCGACGCCCAGCATCTCGGCGGTCCCGCGCAGCGCGCGTACCGCGTTCGACGTGTACACCACCGGCAGATGCATCCCGGTCGCGTCCGCGAACGAGGTGATCATCCCGCTCGGATCGGACAGCGCCTCGTGGTGCACCGCCATGACCGAACCCGAGGCGCCCAGCGACACCACCGTGTCACCGGCCCCGACCCCGAGCCCGAACGCCGCCGCCATCGTCTCGCCGGTCCCCGCCGAGATCAGCAGCCCCTCGGGCGTCGTCCCGGCCGCGTCGGACGGGCCGAGCACCTCGGGCAGTGCAGCCTGGCGCCCGAGCGCCAGCTCCACCAGATCGGGCCGGTAGGAACCGCTGCCCGCCGACCAGTAACCGGTGCCGGACGCGGCACCCCGGTCGGTGGTCCGCCGGGCAGGGCGCCCCAGCAGCTGCCACACCAGCCAGTCGTGCGGCTGCAGCACCGAGGCCACCCGCTGGGCCGCCTCCGGTTCGGTCCGCGCCAGCCAGCGCAGCTTCGCCACCGGCTGCGCGGCCTGCGGAACCGACCCGACGGCCTCGGCCCAGGCCTGCCGCCCGCCTAGCCCCTCGACCAGATCGGCAGCGGCGACCTGAGCCCGCTTGTCGTTGCCCAGCAGCGCCGGACGTACGAGATTGCCCTGGTGGTCCAGCGGTACCAGGCCGTGCTGCTGCGCGGAGACACCGATGGCCTGCACGCCTTCGAGCAGCCCGCCCGTGGCCGCCTCACCGAGCGAGAGCAGCCACACCTGCGGGTCGACCTCGGTGGCCTTCGCCTCGACGGGGTGTGCGGCGTACCCCCGGCGCAGCACGGCGCCCGTGTCCGTATCGCAGACGACGATGTGCGTGAAGGCGGAAGAACTGTCCAAGCCGGCGACTATGCCCATACCCAAGATTCTGCCGCACCGCCGGAGCGTTTCCGTACCGGTGGCGCGGCAGTGACCGGGCGGGCCGGGCTAGGTATTGGTGGTGCCCCAGTCGTCCTCGCCGTTGCGGCCGCGGTCGCGCAGCGAGCGCACCCGGTCGGCCACCGAGGCGGGCACCTTGTCGCCGACCTTGTCACTGACCGCGTGGTACGCCTTGCCTGCCAGATCGCGGCCGCTCTGCGCCGCGGACTCGGCGGTGTTGCGCACGGCAGGATTCTGGGCGAACTGACGTGCGGACTTCTTCATCTGCTCGTAGCGCTCGCGCCCGGCCCGCGTGCCGATCACGTATCCGAGGGCCAGTCCGGCGATGAACGTGAGCCGGTACCGCATGGCTGCCACCCTTCCTTGCTCAGTGCAACGCTCACTGCGACGTGTGCTGCCCGCCTACCCGCGGGCACCCGAGATCACCCCGGGCGATACCGATTGGCAAAGCACCCCCCTGCTTGCGCTAATGTATGTGTCGCAGCGAGCGCGCGCCGCCCGGCAGGAGCCAGGCAGGTAGGGTTCGGTGCAAACGCAGCAATCCCCTGTAGCTCAATTGGCAGAGCAGCCGGCTGTTAACCGGCAGGTTACTGGTTCGAGTCCAGTCGGGGGAGCGCGATCCCCTGTAGCTCAATTGGCAGAGCATTCGGCTGTTAACCGGAGGGTTACTGGTTCGAGTCCAGTCGGGGGAGCAGAACGGAAGAGGACCCTGCGGGGTCCTTTTTCGTGTGCCCGGCGCCGGCCCTCCGCCGTGGTGCGTGTGGGGTGCACGTGACTCTTTCGCGTCTACTTCGCTCCGTCCGGAACCGGGCAGGGGACAGCGCTGTCTTCATGGTCATGCGAAGCCGACCATCCGGAGCGAGAGATCGTATGACCGGCTATGCTGCGGCAGACGGCGCGCACACTTGTACGCGCCACGCCGAAAAGGGGCGGTAGCTCAGCCGGTTAGAGCAGCGGACTCATAATCCGTCGGCCGTGGGTTCGAGTCCCACCCGCCCCACCGAGTGTCCCCGGGCAGAATCGTTCTGACCTGGGGAAACGTGTTTTTCGGGGGCGTTTTGCGTGCAGCGGACGTGGCACGGAGGTGCAGCGCACGTGGCTCTCGGGGCAAGTGCGACGAGCCATGCGATGCTGTGGCCTGGCCTTTTCCAGTGCTGTGCTCGTGGAAGAGGTTATGAGTGCTCCCACGGCCCCTCGGCGCGGCGTGCCGCGAGCGAGGTAGGGGCTGCGGCCTCGGCGTCGACCGGGTCGGGTTTGCCCCTGCGGGCGGTGGTTCTTGCGGTCGGCCGGTCGGCGGTAGCCGAGTGGGAGGCTGGGAACCTCCTCTTCATCGATCACCGAACCGACGGCTTCGGGGCCATCGGGGAGATGTCATTCGGAGACCCCGACTACGCGAAACTGTGGCCCAGCCTGCCCGTCATGCTCCGTGACCTGTGCAGCGCGGTGGAAAACCCGACCCCGGTCAGCCTTGCGCGACGCTTTCCTTCTCTTCACGAGAACCGGATGGTCGAGTGGGTCACGGACTGAGGCGAAGGGCCCGTCCGGGGCGGTCCGTTCCGGGCCGGCCGGGGATCTTCCCGGTCCGGCGAGACCCCGTGTCGTAGGCTGCGCCGCGAGAGGCGCGACGAGGGAGTGGGGGCCGGTCATGGATGAGGCACAACGGGCGTGGCGGCGGCTGGCGGGCTGGCTGGAGGCGCATGCCCCCGTGACCGCGGCCTCGGTTCTGGGCCCTGCGGCTGCGGCTGCGGCGGACATCTCCGCGACGGAGGACCGGCTGGGTGTCGCGTTCCCGGCCGAACTGCGGGCCTGGCTGCTGGAGTCGGGGGCCGGAGAGGTCACCGAAGGGGTCGCGCCCGGGAACCGGGACTTTCTGGGGCTCGTGGCCATGGAGCGTACCTATGCGTTCAAGATGGAGATCGAGCGCGACGACCCGTCCGACGATCCGGAGTTCCCCTTCTGGCACGAGCAGTGGATTCCGGTCGTCTCGGACGAGGACTCCTGTTACGGAAAGTTCCTGGACGCGCGAAGCGGCCGGATCGGTTCATTCGGTGACGGGGACGCGCCCTCCTTCGAGGTCCATGCTTCGCTGGCCGGCCTGTTCGACGACACCGTCGCCCTCATGGAGCAGATCTCCGCCGGGGCGTCGCCTACGGCCGGACATGTGGAGGACGGCCGACTCGTCTGGGACTGACGCCCTCACCGCACGGGCAGGGCCCATGGCTCGGACGACGCCATGGGCCCTGCCGCTGTTTCCTCCCGGGTTAATGGGGCTCGCGAAGCGGCTGTGCGAGGTCTTGAATCTGAACCGGTCCAGCTACTGCAAGTGGCTTGCCGGCAGGGAAGCGAGGACGTCCCGGCACAGAGAGGACCGGCTCCTGGCCGAGCGGATCCGCGAGGTCCACCGCGACGAGCGAAGGGCCTGCGGGTCAACGAGAAGCGGGTCGCACGCGTCATGCGGACGTTCTTCATCACCGGGGCGCGGGAGTGCTCATGTCTGGTCCAGGAGCAGAGGCTCACCGGCACCGAGCTGCGCGAGGGTGACGAAGCTGCCCGGAGCGAGATCGCGCGCCGTAGCGATTGACAACGCCGGATGCCGTCGACGGGTGGCTCGCGCACGCGCTGGCCGCGCACCTCGGCCACTACGCCGCCCCGGCTCGATCTCGTCCGCGCGATCGGTCAGCTGCTTGAACCTGCGCTGCTCGGCTTCCCGGGTTTCGGCGGCAGCAACTTCGGCAGCACACTCGGCCTGGACTCAGCCCATTCTGAAACCATCAGTTATTGGGCCATTCAGTCATTTGAGGATTCTGTGGCGTTAGCAGGTGCCACTCGGCGAGATGTATGCGCGTGAGGGAACACTTTGTACCGCCTGTTCGGGCTGGACTCATGTGAGGAGCGTGGACAAGATGGCGACCTTCTCGACGTGCGGCGGGACGGGCATGGCAGTCCCGTGGCTCAAGAGCCACTGATCGCGGAGTTCTTCATGCGGTTGCGACACCTGCACCAGGGTCTCAAGCTCCGAGGAAGCACGGGGCGGCCTGGGAGTCACGAGCCGGCACGCGGCCGTTTCCCACGGCCTCGCGCCTGGCACATTCTTTTGGCCGTGGTCGCGCTGGTCCTCGCCGGAACGGCGTGGATCGCGGTCACCGGTCTGCTCGCCCGGTCCGAACTGCTGGCCGCTCAGCGGTCGCTGGAGACGCTGCGGCGCTCGGTCACGGGTACCGGGGGGAACGCGGAGCCGGCGGCTGCGACAAGGGACCCCGAGGCGGCGATGCGCTCTGCGAACGCGCATGCCGCCCGCGCCCACCGCCTCACCACCGGGCCCGCCTGGTATCTCTTCGCGCAGGCTCCATTCCTCGGCCGGCCCGCGGAGACCGTCCGGGGCGCCGCGAAGGCCGCCGACCGGTTGACTCACGACGTCCTTCCACCGGTCGTGCGCCTCGCTCCCGAGCTGGCCGGAGACTCCCGAAAGGGCGGGTTGGGAGCTCTCCTGTCCGCATTGGGCGGTAAGGCTCCGGAGCTCGAACGAGCGGCGCGGATCGCCGCCGGGACGCGCGCGGAGGTCGACGAACTGCCTCGCACCACCTGGCTGCCCGCAATCGATCGCGCGCGCGTTCGACTCGTTCGACTGCTCGACCGGACCGCCCCCGCCACAGCTGATGCCGCTCTGGCTGCCCGTGTACTGCCGCCGATGCTGGGCGAACAGAGTCCGCGGCGGTATTTTGTCGTCGTCCAGAACACCGCGGAAGCCCGAGGCACCGGCGGAATGCCAGGGGCCTTCGCCGTGCTCACCGCCGTCCGGGGAGAGCTGCGCTTCGAGACCTTCGGCAACGACGACACAGTGACGGGCGCCAACCCCACGGTCGACCTGGGGGCCGAATTCGCCGCCCGCTACAGCCAGGCCGAGCCCACCCGATACTGGGCCAACTCCAATCTCAGCCCGCACTTCCCCTACGCGGCCCGTATCTGGGCGGCAACCTGGCACCAACGCAGCGGTCAGCAAGTGGACGGTGTGGCCGCCTTGGATCCCATCACGCTGGGGCGATTGCTGCGGGCCACAGGCCCGGGACGGCTGCGCGACGGCACGGCGCTCACCGCCGACAACGTGCTGGATCTCACGGAGCGCACGGGCTACGCGCGCTACCCCGATGACGCGAAGCGCAAGGAGTTCCTGCTCGATGTGGCGCGCACGGCAGTCACCACTCTCGCGGACGCCCTCCGCGACCCGCGTCGCCTTCCCGGACTGGTCAAGGCGGCGTATGGCGACGTATCGGAGGGGCGGCTGAAGGTGTGGAGCGCCCGCGAAGACGAGCAACGTCTCCTGTCGACCCGGCCGTTGAGCGGTACGTTGCCCCAGCAGCCCGGCCCCTTCGCCGGACTCGTTGTCAACAACGCCGCGGGTGGCAAGCTCGACTACTACCTTGAGCGAGAACTGAGCTGGGTCCCGGGCCGCTGTACGCCGGACGGCCGCCTCGTTACTGCGCGGATCACTCTCGCAAACCGAGCTCCGGCGTCGGGGCTTCCCGCCTACGTCACCCAGCGGGGCGACAAGCCTGCTCACCGCCCTCGCCCGGGAGACAACCGGCTGCTGGTCTCCTACTACGCCAGCAGGGGTGCACAACTCACCGGTGCGGCCCTCGACGGCCGGTCCACCACGGTGGATATCGGAGAGGAACGCCATCACCCGGTCTACACACTGGACTTGGAGCTGCCGGCGCAGCGCAGCCGCACCCTGACGCTCCAGCTGCTGGAGCCGGTCAGCGACCGCGCCCCCGTGCTGTGGCACCAGCCGCTGGTCACACCCCTGCGAGCCCGGGCGGAGTCCTATCCGGCGTGTGGCGACTGACAGCGGCTGACAGAGCAGCGCGGACCGTGGACACGGGTGGAATCAGACGGCCTGCGTTTCTCCTGAGGCGGCTTCTTTTCGGATTTCCGGAGCTCCGTCCGCCAAGGTGGCGTACACGCTGTCGAACCATGCGGCGGTAGAGGCCATGTCCACCGTCGTGGTGTCGGCGAGCGCTCCGGCGGCGAGCACGGAACGAACTTCCGGACGCATGATGCGCAGGATGGCTTCGGCCAGCCGTTGTGGTGAACCGGGCTGGACCAGGATGCCGTTGTCACCGTCGCGGACCAGGTCGGGGATTCCTCCGACCATCGTGGCCACCACCGGTACACCGGACGCGAGGGCCTCCATGACCACCACGGGCAGCGCTTCGTAGTGGGAGGCCAGAACCAGGGCGTCGGCGGCCGCCACCAGTCGGCCGGCCTGCGGAACCCGCCCCAGGTATCGCATCCGGTCCTGCAGTCCGCGCCGGCGGATGTCCGTGAGCACCTGCTCACGGAGGGGACCGTCCCCCGCCAGGACGAACAATGCGTCAGGGCGCCGATCGAGCACCAGGGCGGCTGCTTCGACCAGCAGCGTGTGGTTCTTCACCGGACGGAAGTTGGCCACGAAGGCCAGTACGAAGGTGTCCGAGGGGATCCCGAACTCCTCCCGCAGCTGGTCCGCTCGCCGCGCCCAGCCACGCTGCGCGGCCACGTCCACCCCGTGGATCCGCGTACGGACCCGGCGAGCGCCCCGCACGGACCTGGAGGCGGCCACCTGCGGTGAGACCGCCACCGTCAGATCGTCCAGATGCCGGGTCGCCTGATTGAGCAGCCTGGTCAGCGGATGGCAACGGACATAGTGCACCGTCGAAACCAGTGCCGGTCGCAGGCGCATCAGACGCAGAGCGGGGCGCAGCACCGCAGCGGGCAGAGGGGAGTGAACATTTACCACATCGGGAGCCAGGCGCCGCACCGTACGGACCAATCCGAGGTAACGCAGCCGCCGCGGACAAGAGCGGAGATCGACGAGTGATACTCCGCAGTCCCGGAGCGCATCCACCAGTTCCTCCGTCGAGGCATCCAGGAAGACCACGGTGTAGTCACGGTCGGTCCGGGGAGACCGGCGCAGGCGTTCCACCAGAAGGACCTCGGCCCCGCCCACGTCGAGGGTCTTGATCACTTCGCAGATACGCGCCATGGTCATCGAGTCGCTTTCCGAAGCCTACGAGGCCCTGTGCCGTCGCGCGTCAGCACAATAGGTGCTGGGTGGCACCCGCAGACGAGGCCTTGGCCCGGTTCCGCGTGTCTCGAGGGGCCATCACCCGAATACCGGACGGCGGACACCGCGGGCACACCCTCTTTGAGGGCGTGCCCGGGGGTGCTGCCGGAGCGCTTTGTCCAGCAGCAGCGTTTCACGCTCGCAGGATGTGGGCCCAATTGTCGATCGCGGAACACCTGGTCCAGGGCATCACTGCGGTGCCGCCGGAGTGCCTGCCGTCCGGGACAGCGTGGCGGCCTTCCGGGCCTCACGTGAATGCGGCACGTCCACCGGCCGGACCGCTCTCGGGCGGCGCCCGGACCCACCGCTGCGTCTCAACTGGACGGCTGCACGGGCGAACCCCTCTGTCGGCCCCCCGGCCGGGACCGCGACGCGCGGCGAAGCGGTCGTGGCAGAGGGGATCCTGAGCAGCAGCCGTACCGCCCCGACGCCCACTGCGGAGGCGGCAAGGAGCGCGATGCCAGGAGCGAGCAACCCGTAGGTCACCAGCGTTGCGGACAGGCAGCCGGCTACCGCGAGGACGCTGAGAAATCGGACGACCTGCTGCACCGTCATCCCCAGGCGCCGCAACCGGTGGGCGATATGGTCCGTGCCGCCCTGCAGCAGGGGCCTTGACTCCCGATAGCGGGACACCATCACCAGCGTGGTGTCCAACGTGGGCACCAGGGTGGCGAGTAGCAGGCTGACGGGTCCGGAAAGGCCGGTGGTGTCACTGTGGAGCACCATCATCGCGGAGGCCAGTGTGAAGCCGAGGAAGAGCGATCCCGCGTCGCCGAGGAAGATCCGTGCCGGATGCCTGTTGTGGAAGAGGAAGCCGACGCAGGCCCCGGTCAGGGCCGCCATCACCACACCCAGGCCATCCGGGCCGTCTGCCGGGACGGTCAGGCAGATGAATCCGCCGATGACGCCACACAGCGATGCTGCCGCGCCGTCCATGTTGTCCAACAGGTTGAACGCATTCGTCACGAAGACGATCCACACGACGGCGAGCACGGCGTCGAAGGCGCCGCCGAAGACCGTCGGATGCCCCCCTGCCAGTACCACCATCGCGGCCATGGACGTCTCGACGCACAGCCGGATCCCCGGCCCGAGCTGGCGCAGATCGTCGATGAGTCCGAGGACGCACACGATCGCCGCGCCGCCGAGCAGCACTGCGAGAACCGGGTCGAAGTCCGCTCGGGCGCGCGCGATGGCGGCACCCGCGACGAGCGTGGCGATCGCGACGGCGACACCGCCGAGGTAGGGCGTCGGCCGGGTGTGCGCCTTACGGGCGTTGGGACGGTCGGTGATCCCATGGCGCAAAGCAAGGCGTCTCAGCGGCTCCGTCAGCAGCAGTCCGAGCAGCAGGGCCGCGGCGCCTGCTGCTGTCGTGACCGCTGTGTTCACGCCGGTCACCTTCGCGCCAGAGCGGTTTCGGCAACGGGCCCGCTGGTGACGGGGGGACGTTGCTCCGGGGTGCCCGGGCCATGTGCCGGCAGGTCGGTGCGCCATTCGGCACGGGCGTCCGCGATCGCGTCCGCTAGTACATCGGTGAGGCTGTGCCGGGGCCGCCAGCCCGTCAGGGTGCGGAGCTTCGTGGTGTCGGGGACTCTTCGTTCCATGTCCTCGAAGCCCGGTCCGTATGCCTCGGCGTAGGACAGATGCTCAACGTGTGAGACGCTTCCGGTCTGAGCGATGATCCGGTCGGCGAGCTCGCGGATGCTGATCTCGTTGTCCGCGCCGATGTTGAAGGTCTCGCCTTCCGTCCCCGGATGATCCAGCAGGAGCAACAGCGCGGCGACGGCGTCGGCGACATGCAGGAAGCAGCGCCTCTGGCGGCCGTCCGCATGGATCGTGAGGGGCTCCCCGCGCACCGCCTGCTGGGCGAATCGCGGGATGACCATTCCGTACGCCGGGCTCTGGCGGGGGCCCACGGTGTTGAAGAACCGGACCACGGTCGATCTCAGCCCTCGCTCCCGGTGGTAGAGGCAAGCCATGATCTCGTCAACTGCCTTGGCTGTGCTGTACGACCACCGGGCCACTGAAGGGCTGCCCAGGATACGGTCGGAGGTCTCGCTCAGCGGTCCGGAGGAATTCTTTCCATAGATCTCCGAAGTGCTGGCGATCAGAACCCTGCGATCGTGACGCAGCGCGGACTGGATGACCGTCTCGGTGCCCTTCGTGTTCGTGATGAACGAACTCAACGGTTGCTCGACGATGAGTTTGACCCCGACGGCGGCAGCCAAATGGATGACGCTATCGCATTCCTGAACCAACTCGTCCACGAGCGGCGCATCCAGCACGGAGCCGTGAATGAATCGGAAACACGGGTTCGCTTCTGCCTGGGCGAGGTTCTCCTGCCTGCCGGTGGTGAGGTTGTCGAGGACAACCACGCTGTGTCCGGCGGCCAGCAATGTGTCCACGAGGTGGGAGCCAATGAAGCCGGCTCCGCCGGTGACCAGGTACTTCGAACAACGATCCATGCGCGGCGTCTCCGGTTCGGGTGGTGGGGTTCTCGGTTCCGCAGAGCTCGTTCACATTGCCGAGCCAACGATGACCTATGCGATGAATAGCGGAAATTGAAACCCCGTCATCTGATGGTGGCCCGCTTCGGCGCGTCTGTCCGTTACGGAATCAGGGTGATGCCGGTCGGACACAGTCCACAGGTTCTGATCGGAGCGGCTTCGCGTGCGTAAATGGGCTCGGCATATGCCGACTTCCCCGCGATTACGGAGTGATGAGCTTGCGTCAGAACAGTGACGCGGACGGTCGAAGGCTGATCGTCGTGGGTCTGGGATACGTGGGCCTTCCCATGGCCGTGCGGGCGGTGGAAGCGGGGTATTCGGTCGTCGGCGTGGACACCGACGAATTGCGCGTCAAGCGCCTGAGCGCCTGCGACTCCTACATCGAAGGCGTCGACGACGCGCGCCTCATGGCCGCCGTGGACAGCGGACGCTTCCGCGGCACCACCGATTACGACGTGATCGACGGATTCGACGTATGCGTCATCACTGTGCCGACCCCGCTGCGTGAGGCCGTACCCGACCTGAGTTTCGTGGAGTGCGCCGGCCGGAGTATCGCCCCGCGCATCACACCCGGCGCCACCGTGGTCCTGGAATCCACCACGTATCCCGGGACGACCGAGAGCCTGCTGCGCCCGCTGTTGGAGTCGGGCAGCGGGTTGAAGGCAGGCGCGGACTTCCACCTCGGCTACAGCCCCGAGCGTATCGACCCCGGGAACCCCGACTGGCACCTGGAGAACACACCCAAGGTGATCTCCGGCATCGACGAAGCGTCGCTGCGCAGTATCGAGCGTTTCTACGGCGACATCGTGGAGCGCACAGTGCCCGTGAACTCCTGCCGGACCGCCGAGTTGACCAAGCTGCTCGAGAACACCTACCGACACGTCAACATCGCGATGGTCAATGAATTGGCCATGGTTGCACGGCAGTTGGGGGCTGACATCTGGGAGGCCGTCGAAGCCGCCAGTACCAAGCCGTTCGGGTTCATGCCGTTCAGACCTGGTCCGGGAGTAGGCGGACACTGTCTGCCGGTCGACCCCTCGTATCTCTCGTGGCAGGTCAAGAGGTTGCTGAGACAGGACCTGCGATTCATCACCCTGGCCAATGAGATCAACGATCACATGCCCGCCCATGTGCTCGGGCGGATCACCCGCGGCCTGAACGAACGCGGCAAGTCGGTCAAGGGCTCGCGCGTACTGCAACTCGGCTTGGCCTACAAGAAGAACACCGGCGACATCCGCGAGTCGCCGGCCCTCGTCCTCGCCCGGTCGCTGCTCGGCCTCGGCGCCCGGCTCGTCGTGGCGGAGCCCCATACCGACTCGTATCTCGTTCCCCCGGAGATCACGCGGGTGGAACTCACCGAGGCGGAGATCCGGGCGGCCGACGTGGTCGTGGTGGCGACCGACCACGATGCCTTCGATTACGCGCTCGTCGAAGAGGCTGGGGCCTACGTTCTGGACACTCGCAATCGCTGCCGGGGGGAGCGGGTGGAGGTGCTCTGACCGCGTCCGCGCCCTGCCCAAGTGACAAGGAGGTGCAGCGCCAGGTGAGCGGTACATCGTCAACGGGGGTCCTGCCGGATGGCACGGGCGCCGAGACCGACGGCACGTCGCCGGCGAAGCGCTGGGGGCACCGGCGCTGGCAGGGGCATCTGAGCACCTTCTGCTCGCTCACCGTCGCCGGCCAGGTCGAGGCGGCGCTGTCGCTCGCCACCACCGCTACGCTGGTCCGGCTCGTCGGCAGTACCGAGGCGGGCGAGGTGCTGTTGACCCAGTCCATGGCATCGGTCTGGTTTCTGCTGTGGGATCCCCGGTTCGAAGACGCGCAGCAGCGGTTCGTCCCCATGGAACAACGTCGTGGCACCGGCCACGGAACCCGGCTGTACCGCCGACTTCTCCAACTGGACATGGCAGCCGGGCTGCTGGCCACGGTCGTGGGTGTGTTTGTCGCGCTGGCGGCTGCGGCCATGGGATGGATTTCCGCCGAACGGCTTTCACTGCTGGTGCCGGCCGTGCTGGCGGCGGGAGCGGCCACGCCTTCGGGCAGCGCCTCGGCCGGTTTCGCGATTGCCGACCAACTCTCGCGGATCGGAGTGATCCGCTTGAAGCTGGCCGTGTTCGGGTGCCTTGTGACGCTGACAGCACTGCTGACCGCCGGCACCGTTGGCTACCTGGTGGCAACCGTGATCACCGGCCTGGTGTCCACGGTGGCGCTCACGGTGGTCGCCTGTCGAGAGGTGTACCGGGCGTGTGGTCCAGCCACCGACGGCCCCGTTTCCATGCCCCGGGGGCTGGTGCCCTTCCTGGTGAAGAGTTCGGCGACCACGTCCGTCTCCCTGGCCTCGGACAGCGGCGTCTCCCTTGTTGCCGGACTGCTCGGCGGCCCAGCCCTTGTGACCTACCTGAAAGTCGCCGCGGCCGCGGGCCGAGTCTTCTCGAGCTTCATCAACCCCGTGGCATCACAGCTCTACCCGCGCCTGGCACGGTCCGGAGCCCATGGGCGACGTGAGGCGGTGATGCGCGACGTCCTCCGCTGCAGCGCTCTGACCGGAGGGATCGGACTGGTCGCGGTGGCGGTCGGGGCTTGTCTCCTCAGCCTTCTCGTTCGCCTGGTGTACGGCCCCGAGTACACCATCGTGTCCACGGCGGCAGTGGTGATGCTGGCGGGTGCCGCGTTGCGCGGCACGGTGATCTGGTCCAAGGTTCTGCCCTCGGCTCTGGGGTTCCCGGGTGTCAGGTTGGTCTTTCTCACCGCAGAGGCTGTCTGTCAGCTCGGGATGCTGGTCGCCGTCATTCAGATCTGCGCCGGTGCGTCGTGCAGGACGCTGGCCTGGGCATGGGGGTTGCTCGGTCTCCTGTCACTCAGCACGGCCGCTTGGTTCGTCGTGCTGTGGTACCTCACCCGGTCGATGTCCGATCCGAATGCCCCAACCGAGCCGGGCCGGTGGGCAAGTGGCCCCCCGTCCAGGTGGCAGAAAGCCCACGGCAGAGACCACGGTGGTCGTCCGCCCGCCCAGCGGCAAGGGCGATGACGCCGTGACGTAGCGGCATCATCGCCCGTTCGCAGGATCGTCGTCGCTGCCGGTGGGTTTCGGTCCGGGACGCCTCCGCCGGCATCCCGCCCGCGGTGCCGCATGCCGATCTGCTACGCGTACGCCGGCAGGGAACGGAACCACTGGACCGTCTCGGCCAGTCCCGTCTCCAGCGGAACCGCCGTGAGATTCGTGAAGAGGCTGCGCAGCACCCCGTCGTCGGCTTGGGAGTCCCGCACATCGCCGCGGCGGGGCTCCACGTGGCGGATCTCGACCGCCAACTCCAGTGATTTGGCGAGGTGATGGGCGAGCTCCAGGACGCTGACCCGGCTACCGAAGGCCAGGTTGACCGGGCTCGCGCACGTCACCTTCTGCAGGACGGCGTCGGCGAGCACCCGGGCGACCGTTCCGACGTAGGTGAAGTCGCGGGTCTGGTGGCCGTCGCCGAAGACCGTCAACGGCTCTCCGCGCAGCGCCGCATCGATGAAGGACGGAACGACCGCGGCATAGGCGTGTCCGGCAGGCTGCAGCGGGCCGTAGACGTTGAAGAAGCGGAAGGCAAGGGCCGGGAGGCCGAAAGCCGGTCCGTAGGCGAGCACGTAGGACTCGGCCGCAAGCTTGCTGGCGGCGTACGGGCTGAGCGGGCGGGTCGGCAGACCCTCGTGTTTGGGCAGGTCGGTGACCGAGCCGTACACCGACGACGAGGACGCGGCGACCAGGTGGGTGTTCCTGCGGCGGCATGCTTCCAGAACGCACATGGTTCCGGTGGCGTTAACTTCGTGGCTCGCGAACGGATCTGCCAGGGAACGCGGCACGGACGGCCGCGCGGCCAGATGGACCACTGCGTCCGCCCCGGCCAGCACATCCTCGAGCAGGTCGCGGTCGAGGATGCTGCCCTCGACCAGTTCCACGTCCGTGCCGGCGATATTGGCCGCCGTACCGGTACTCAGGTCGTCCAGGGCGATGACCTTGCCGACGGAAGGGCGGGAGGCCAGTTCACGGCACAGGTTCGCCCCGATGAATCCGGCGCCTCCGGTCACTACGACGTTCAACGGTTCGCACCTTTCGGTAGGGCTGCCGGCCACCAGCCGCGTGCGACGGCGATGGAGGTATAAAGGTCGTGGGTGTCCTGCACGAGGCGCTCAGCCCCGAACTGCTGTGATGTCCAGGCGCGGGCCTGCTCTCCCATCCGGCGGCGGAGCCGGCCGTCGCGGAGAATCCTGACGGTGTGGCGGGTGAGCGCACCGGCGTCGGGCCGGGCCAGTAGCCCGGTCTGCCCGTCCCGGACCACCTCCGCCACGCTGCCCACGTTTGTGGCCACGGCCGGCACCCCGGCCATTCCCGCTTCGATGAGGCTGACCGGCATGCCCTCGTTGTCCGAGGTGAGCAGCACCAGGTCCGCGGCGGCGTAGACGGTCTCCACATCGGCGCGCCAGCCCAGCAGGTGGAGCGAGTCGCGCGCATCGGCCGCTGCTTCCAGATCGCCGCACAGGTCTCCGTCCCCGCACACCAGGAATTGAGCGGTCGGAACGGCGCGACGTACCTCCCGGACCACCGACAGGAACCGATCGGGCCGCTTGATCCTGGTCACTCGCCCCACATAGGCAACGACGAGGCTGTCCTCGGGGATGCCGAGTTGCTTGCGCGCCTCCGAGCGGCCCGGCGATGCGGCCGGCCTGGTGCCGGGCGGCACTACGGCGTATTGGTCGGGCCGGCCGATGCCGGCGGCCAGGAGGTCGTCGCGGACGCTGCGTCCTACCGCCACCAGGCGGTCGGTGAAAGAGGCCAGGCTGCGCTCGGCCTGCACCACCAGCCGGGTCTTCGCCGGTGAGAAGTAGCCCTGCAGGAGGTGGCCGTGGAACGTGTGCACGCGTACCGGTACCCGCGCGAGCACGGCCGCCGTACGTCCGAGTGCTCCCGCCTTGGCGGTGTGCGTGTGCACGATGTGCGGACGGAAGCGGCGCATGGCGGCGGTCAGTTCTGACAGGGCGCGCAGGTCGTCGGTGGGCCGCACGGCCCGGCCCAGGGCGGGAACCCGGCAGACCTGAACATCCGGAGCCCGCTGATCCACGTAGTCGGCCTCGTCCGGGCCCACGAACCCCGCGTACAGCCGGTGATCGAACAGTGCGCTGTCGAGCCCGCGCATCAGCGTGGAGACCTGCAGGGCCGGACCGCCCACGTTCATACGGGCGATGACCCTCATCACTCGGATGCGGGAAGGTGCGGCATCGGTGGCTCGATCTCGGGGAATCACCATTCAGCCTCACCGCGTTACTGGCCAACCGCTGGGGCGGGCACTGACACAAAACTCAGGATGTGACCCATACTTACCTGTTTGGCCGACGTGACGCTGACGACGTGCCATCTGCCGCGAGAGGGGCACACCTACGGCGTACACCGCATGACGTCGGCCTTCGCGCGGTGCTCTCTCGGCCTGATGTTCCTGAGCTCGGTCACCGGTTCGAGTTGCTTCGGGTCCGCATCTTGGCGCTCTCCCCATGCCGGGCCGAGCCCCATGCCCGCGTAGACGAAGAAAAGCAGCGTCTGCATCGACCCCGCGTACAGGGTCATCTCCGTCAAGGACATGGAGAGCATGGCGACGGTGAACAGCAAAGGCGCCCCCCGTCGGCATGCCAGACGCCGGAGCAGCTCTCCCAGGAACAACACGAGCGCCAGCAGCGCGGGCAGACCTACCGAGGCAAAAACATAGACGAACAGGTTGTACGGCATGACCTGCCGGATTGCGTTCCAGCCCTGAAAATGGACCATTGACGACACGTGGCCCCATCCGCTCCCGAAGGCGGGATTCTTCAGGCCGGAGCTGATTCCGTTGATGACGCTCTGCCTACGGAGAACCGCGCTGAAGGTGTTGAGGTCCAACCACTGTGTGACCAGGTCGACCATCTGCAGCCCTGCCAGCCCGAGGCCTGCGAGAATAGTGACGATCCTGGCCGCTGAAAGCTTCTTTTGCGCCCAGACGACAAGCACGACGACGGTGGCGAACCACACGCTGCGTGTCTGCGTCAGGAAGATCCCGCAAAGGAGTACCGCGCCGACGAACCGCCCTCCCCTGAACCGCAGTTCGGAGGTGAGTAGCGGACACAGCGCGGCCAGCAGAAGCGCGCCGGTCTGAAATGGGTCGCCGATGTCCATCCCGACGAGCCGCGGCTGCCCTTCCAGCACCCCGCCGACAAGGTTGGTGAGGGCGTAGCACAGTACGCCGAGGTAGACGAGCCTCCGATCCGTCCCCCGGCGTGACAGGAGAAGAAACACCGCACAGTAGACGGCGATCCGGAGCAACGGTGTGACGGTCATGCCTGCGAAAAGCGTGGCCAGGAAGGACCAGGCCAGGAACAGTGCGAGCCACAGGCTGACCCATCCGCTGCGTACCGCTGTTGTACGTCGCTGTGCGACAACACGCAGCAGGTGGATGAGCAACAGCACGTCGCTGATGAGCAGCGGACCCGCGAGCGGGGCTTGCAGAGCGGCGATTCCGAGCCCATGGCTCAACACGATGGCGCCGGTCAGTAGAAGTGCGGGCGGCAGGACCATCCCGAGCGTGGTCAGGGTCACCAACGTCGCCGCCACCGGCCATGCCGAGCCCATGACGTTCGCCAGCGAAGCCCCGTCGGGGACGGCCGTTGGTGCACCGGGGCCCCGGTACGTGTGCGTGCTCTGAAGCGCGCTGGTCACCGGCACGGAAATTGCGGCGCCGACCATGAGCAGCACGGTTCGCCAGGACAGGGTCCGCGGCTCCTGCTCTCTTTCCTGTCGGAAGGGCAGCTTCGGGTGCGTCCTCGGCAATGTCACCGGGCCGAGTGTGGCGGCGCGGCGCGGAACTGTGTATACGGCACGCGGGAGCCCGCGTCCCCAGTACGCCGTCGGAGTGTACTGATGTGCCCGGATCGGCCCGCCGACGCCTCCTCCTGCCTCCACCCTGCGACGCTCGTGCCAAAGCGGCGACCTCGGGGGCCTTGGATGCACAGCATGACGAGGACGGCTGCCATCCGGCAGTCCGTCCATGAGCTGCATCGCCTCGGCGATGTCGCGGATGAACTGCTGGGCGCGCTCGTCGAGTTGGAGCAGCGCGTGCACCGGGCAAGCAGCCACTACGACACCGGTCCGTGGCGAGTCGAGAATTTCGCCCGAGACCTACCCGGAAAGCGGGAGCTGAGTCTCGTTGCGATGGCATCGGGGAAACCGATCGGATTCCTGATTGCCTCCCGATGTCCCGACGGCGCGCACATTCACCGCGTGGCCACCGACCCTCGCCACCAGGGCCTCGGCATCGCCTCTCGGCTGCTGGCGCTCCTTCTGGCGCGGGCGTCCGGCGTCGTCACCCTCATCTGCGACCCCCACAACCAGTCGGCGCTTGCTGTCTACGCACGTGCGGGCTTTCGCGTCACCGGCACCACGCCGGAGGGCAAGTTGTCCCTGGCGACTGGCACACCATTCCATCGGTGACCACTTCCCGAGAGGAAGACGTAATGTTCTGCAGCAACCCGATGTTCGAGCGCAGTCTGTTCGTGGGGGCTCATCTCGACGACATCGAGCTGGCGGCCGGAGGGACCGCCGCCCGCCTCGTCGAGGCGGGAGCACAGGTGCGCTTTCTGGTGATGAGCCCATCGGACTACACCAGCTACGACGGGAGCCACTTCCGCGATGCCGGCGTGGCGGTGGCGGAGGGCCGGGAAGCCGCCGCGACGCTCGGCGTCAAGGAGATCGACGTTCTGTCGTTCCCAGCCAAGGACGTGGAAAACCACTCGACCGTCGTGGAGTCGATCAACAAGGTCGTCGATGAGTTCCGTCCGACGATGATCTTCACGCACTGGCCGTTCGATACCCATCGGTCTCATGCCAACACAGCACTCGCGACCATCGCGGCAGGCCGGTACTACAACTCCGTCGTCATGTACGAGCCCATCACCCCGTCGGGCCGCAGCTATGTCGGCTTCCGCCCGCAGCTCTACATGAACATTGACGAAACCATCGAGAAGAAGCTGCAGGCCCTGCGGCAACACCGGTCGGAGTACGCCAAGTACGGCGAGCAGTGGATCGAAGGCGTCGAGGCCCGCTCCCGGTACCGCGGTTACGAGATGCGAGCCCGGTACGGCGAGGCGTTCGAGGTGTCCCGGCTGGAGGGCGTGCTGGTATGAGGGTCACCGTCCACCAGCCCGAACACCTGCCGTGGCTCGGCCTCCTGAGCAAGGTCGCCGCGTCGGACCTGTGGATCGTTCTCGACTCGGTGCCGTACCGGAAGAACTACTTCCAAAACCGCAACCGGGTCCTGCTGGACGGCCGGCCCACCTGGCTGACCGTTCCGGTGACTGCCCCGTTCGGCACGCGGATCTGTGATGTGCGGATCTGCGAGTTGCCCTCCTGGCGGCGGCGCTACCGCGGACGCCTGATCCAGGCGGCGTCCGGGACCCCGGGCACGGACCGTATCGGAGACCTGCTGTCCGTGATCGATTCGGCAGCGCCCGGCGGCTTGCTGGCCGACCTCAATCTCGACGTTGCAGATTGGCTGCTGGCGCAGTTCGACGTCAAGGTGCCGACGGTCCGTTCCTCCGAACTCGGCGCCACCGGAACCAAGTCCGAGCTGATCGTCAACCTGTGCCGGGCGGTAGGCGCCGACGAGTACCTCGCGGGGCCCTCAGGGCGCGACTACCTGGACCTTGACGCCTTCGCCGAGCACGGGATCACGGTACGGTTCTTCAACTTCGACCATCCGACGTACGCTCAGGGCTGCGATCCCTTCGTACCGTGTCTGTCGGCCGTCGATGCCTGGTCGCGGCTCGCCCCCGCCGAGCTGTCGCCGCTGCTGTCCGGCTACCACCTCAGTGCCTCATGACCGCCACGCATGCCCGTCGCCACGGACCTGACGCGGCCCGGGCTCACCGCTGTGACGATCCCGGGGTGCCGCCGGGCGAACGTCGACAACTTTGCGGACGTCCACAGCTGGAACGCGCTGGACGACCGCCGGGCCGCGTCCGGTGCATCTGGGCGGGCCCGCCTTCGACCTGTCGACGACGGCCGATGAACGTGCTCCGACGGCCGCGCCGCACCGCTCTGCTCGGGGCCACTACAGGGCTGCCGAGCTCGCCGGGCCAGAGGGCCACGCGTGGGCACGGCCGGCACCGGAGGACCTTTTGCCCCTGCCGACCCGCTACCGGATCCAGGAGGTGTGATGACCACCCACTCCGCCGTCCCCATGGAACGACAGCGCATCACCGTCGTGACCATCTCGGGCCACCGGCAGCCCGACCTTGAGGACTCCGCCGACTTCCGATCGTGGAACGCGCTGGCCGACCGGCTCGGTCACGCCTGGTGCATCTGGGCGGGCCCGCACCTGGGGTGTGACCGCGGTTCGATGCACGTGGTACGGCACCCGCGCCGCCCGGGGCTGCAGTCCCTGCTCTGGGTGGCCCGATCGGTGCGTCTCGGGGTGCGCCTCGCGCGGGCGGCCGCCCGCAGGGGCGAGACCGTCGTCCTCAACGGGGCAGAGCCCTGGGGCTGGCTGGCGGCATGGGTCGTGTCACTGGTCGTCAGGCGCCCCTGGCTGATGGACGTCCACGGCGACTACCTCGGCCTGCCGGTCGCCTCCCTCGGCCGCTGGCGGAGGGCCGTCCTCGCGCGGGCCGTCCTTACGTTCGCCCGCCGAGCCACTGAGCGCAGAGTGGTGGCCCAGTCGATGGTCGACGCGTTGTCGCGGCGCGGCATCCCCTCCGCTCTTGTGCCGCCGCGCCTCCAGCCGGTCTGGGAGAACCCGCCGGTCCGTACCGGCCCGCCGCTGGCCGGACCCGGTCTTTCCCTCCTCGCGGTCGGGCGGCTCGTGCCGTCCAAGGGATACGACATCCTCCTTACGGCGCTGGCCACGCTTGTCGAGACGGTTCCGACGGCACGGCTGCGCATCGTCGGCGACGGTCCTGAGAAGGCGAGGCTCGTGGCCCTTGCCGAACGACTCGGTCTCGCGGGCAGGGTCACGTTCCTTGGGGCTTGTGGTGTCGACGACGTGCGGAAGGAGTACGCGCGCGCCGACCTCTTCGTCATCTCGTCGAGGGACGAAGGGCTGCCGAGAACCCTGTTGGAGGCGGCGTCTGTGGCCGTTCCCGTCGTGGCGACCCGTGTCGGGGGTATTCCGGCTGCCGTGTCCGGCTGGCCCGGCATCGCGCTGGTCCGCCCTGACGCCGGGTCACTCGCCGAGGGCCTGCGCCGGGTGGCGGCGTCCCCGCCCCGGCCCGAGGACCTGGCCGCCGTACGCCGTGAAGTCCTCGCGGTCCACGCCTTCGCCGCCAACCTCGAGGAACTCGCCGGCCTCTACCGCCGTGTCACGGCCCGGGCTACGGAGTAGCGACCGCCGTGCGCTGTGACGCGCCGCGGCGGCGCAGCACGCGCGCGGGGTTGCCGGCCACGATTGCGTGCTCGGGGACGTCGCGCGTGACGACCGACCCCGCTCCGATCACGCTGCCCGACCCGATGGTCACCCCGTCCAGCAGGATCGAGCGAGCCCCGATCCAGACTTCGTCCTCGACGAGGACGCCTCGGGCTGTGATCGACTGGTGGCGGATGGGGAGGGCGAGGTCGTCGTGTCCGTGGTTGAAGGCGACGATGACGACACCGGTCGCGATGCGGCACCCGTCCCCTACGGTGATCCCGCCGGCGCCGTAGAGGACGACGTGGTTGTTCAGTGAGCAATCGTTGCCGATTGTGATGGAACCGCCCTGTGGGACCAGCTCCACGAGGCGGCCGACGAGAGTCCGCTTACCGATGGCGATGCGGGCATGCTCCTGGAGCACTGCCCGCGGCGAGACGTACGACCCGGTTCCGATGCGTGTACCGCGCAACCGAGGGGGGATGTTGGCACACGCCCGTAGCCACCTCATGGCACCAGCCCCTTGTCGAACGCCACGGCCCGCTGCTTCCTCTCAGATGGTGTCAGTCGCTGCCTTGACATGCTGACCGCGCTTTCCAGGCTGCCGGCATGTCGTGATCCTGCCGAAAAGCCAGAAAGCTGATCGCGTCCAGCAGGTGCGGCGGCCAGGTGGAATTTCCGTCCATGACTTTTCTGAAGTGACTGTGGATTCGAGATTCACGGGAGTCGAACGGAATCGCGGAATCGGTGGAGAGAAAGTCACGGCATGAACTATATGGCACCGACGCCTTGGTGGACCGAGTCGACGCAGGAGCACGACCCGGATCAGATTGGCAAGGAGCTCCGCCGACCCGATCCGCGCGTATCGGCGTTTCGGTGAAGTTCACCCATGCAGGGCCTCATCAATGTGATTTGCGACCTGTTGAATCGGTCGGATGCGACAGGGCCCTAACGGGCTTCCCGAATGTGGCGCACGATATGTCCTAATGTGGAGCGGTACATCTGAGGCGACGTCAATAGGCAGACAGATCGAGGAGGCATCAATGAGCCGAGTGTCGAAGGTTCGTCGTTGGGCCAGGCACTCCGGGGTGGGGCCTGTGATGTCGGTTTTGGGTGGATACGCTGCCATGCGTGCCCTGGGAACCGGCATCCGGAGGTACACCGAGCCGAGCGTCATGGACTTCACCCGCTCCGGTGGGCAGCTGACCACGTCCGCAGCGGATTTTCTCGGGGAGCTCGGCTGGGAAGCGACCGACGTTGAGCGCGTGCTGGACGAGTATCAGGAGGTCACCGAGGAACTGGCTGCTCGCTACGCCGCCACGGAGCTCATCTACCCCCGCACTCACGGCGTGGAGGAGGAGACCAGTGCGGTGCTGTACGGACTCAGCCGACTGCTCAAGCCTCAGTCGGTGGTGGAGACCGGCGTGGCCGACGGCCGATCCTCATGGCTGATCCTCGCCGCACTGGAGCGCAACGGCTCAGGACTGCTGCACAGCTTCGACATCAACCACACCGCCGGCCGGTTGGTCGGCGAACATCCGCAGTGGCGGCTGGAGATCCTCGACCGTGAGGAGCCCGAGTCGTCCTTCCTCGGAGCTCTGGAGCGCGTCGGACGGATCGATCTGTTCTTCCACGACAGCGACCATCTGTATCTTCCGCAACTGTTCGAGTACGGGCAGGCCTGGCCCAGAATGACCGAGGGCGGTGTCTTCGCCAGCGACGACGTCAACTGCAGCAGAGCGTTCCTGGACTTCTGCGGGAGTCGCCGTCAAAGCCCGGTCTTCCTGTTCGACTCCAGGAAGATCACCGGTGCGGTGCGGCTGCCGAGCGTTCCACAGCGGCGCGCTGAACAACTCCAGCAGGTGGGCTAGATGGTCGATGTGATGCGCGGCAGGACACACAGAGACACGGACTCCGCCGAGCCCGGTTCACGTCCGCGGCTCGTCTATGTCGTGCCCCATCTGTCCGAGGACGAGTCCGAACACTTCGCCCACATTCCGGCGTTACTGGCAGCCCTTGGCAAGCGCGTCGACGTCGCGGCCGCTGTGGAACGCGGCAACCCGCCGGCACGACTTGCCGGGGTCCGCCTCCTGATGCGCGTGCCCGGCCGGAGCCGGATCGGCCGGATGCTGGGTACCGCGCTCACGGTCCATCGCCTGTCCCGCGCCGGCTACCGGACCTACTTCCTGCGGTACTCCACCCTCTTCGTGATCGTGCTGATCCTGACCTACCCGCTGTACCGCCACCGCATCCTGCTCTGGCGCAGTGGCCTGCCCGACGTGCGGGGGCCGGAACAGCCCAGGACCTTGCGGCTCAGGGCCCGCGAGTTCCTCAACATGATCACGGCGCGGCTCGTGCACTGCCTGGTGACCGGCCCGGAGACCATGGTGCCGCTGATGGCCGGGCTGTGGGGCGTGCCGAGGCACAGGATGCGGCTGCTCTACAACGACGTCGACGCCGGGCGCTTCGCCCCCCTGGACGGGGAGGCACTCGACGCGGCACGGACACAGCTCGGCTGGGGCGACGACGAGTTCGTCGTGCTCTTCGTGCACCGGCTGTCGTATCGCAAGGGAGTCACCCTCCTCGCACCCCTGTTGGACGCGGTCGCTTCTGCCCCGCAGGTCCGCGACTCCGGCCTCCGGGTCCGGCTTGTGGTCGCCGGGGGCGGCCCGGAGCGACCCCGCCTGGAACGCGAGGCGGCCAACCCGGCGAGGCGCGGACGCATGCAGCTGCTGGGCCCCGTTCCCAATCACGATCTGCCCCGGCTGTACGCGGCGGCGGACGCCGTTGTCATGCCGAGCTACGAGGAGGGCTTCCCGCGGGTGCTGCTCGAGGCGATGGCCTCCGGCACACCGGTGGTGACGACCGATGCAGGCGGTTCGGTGGACGTTGTGGGTACCGACTACCCCTATGTGGCGCCGGTCGGTGACCTCGACGCGCTGGCGGGGCACCTTCGGTCTCTGGTGGCCGCTCCGCGTGCGGACCGGTGCGAGCTGGGGCGGGGGCTGCGGCACCGGGCGCAGAGTGAATTTTCCCCCCAGCGTGTGGCCGAGATGCTCCACGCGCTGCTGTGAGGGTGCGCCGCCGGCCGGATGGGCGGCGGCGCACCCGGCCGGATCAGCCGCGGTCGGCCCCGGCCTGTTGCCGGGCGTGCGCGCCGAAGCGGCGCGCTGCGAGCGCGTAGACGGGGCGCGGCAGCGCGGCCCGCGCGGCGTGAGTGGCCCAGATGTAGGGCGGGCGGTGGAGTCCGAGACGGTAGCGCACCGTGCCTGCAGTGGAGGGCGACTGCGGGCTCACCAGGTTCAGCCACTCCCGCACCGCGCCGTGGCCCCCGTGACTCGTCAGGGAATCGGGGGTGACGAAGCTCTGGCGGTGGTGCCGCAGTCTGTCCTCCACGATCGCGTGCCGATGGGCCTGGCTGGGGATCTTGCGGACGTCGAAGTCGACGTAGATGCTCTGCAGCCGGTTGATCACGCCGCTGTCCAGGAGATCCTCGAGTACATCGCACTCACTGCCTTCGCAGTTGAGTTTGAGGTAGATCTCGTCGTCGGCTGACGTGTTCGTCAGCAGCCAGTCCGTGGCACGTACCAGGGCGATGGTCTCCGCCCGGACGTGCCCGTCGCCCAGCTCGCGCTTGTCTGCATACACACTCGCTCCGAGCAGACCCGTCCCGAACAGGGTCGCCTGCCCTGTGCTGTTGGACAGCCCGGCCGACACGATGTGTGCCCGGGAGTCGCGGAATCCCCGGAGAATGCGTCGGCAGGACTGTGCCGGCTCGAATGAGTAGATCTTCTCGAAGCCCCAGCGGGGGTCGAGGGCGACGTCCAGGGTCTCGCCGTAGTGCCCGCCGACATCGAGGAAGACGCGCATGCTGTCCACCCTCTCCGTGTCACGCCGTGACGGCAGTCGAGCCGTGCAGACGGTCGTGGGAACGCGCGGACAGCCACTTCCACTGGCGCTCGATCCCCTCGTTGAGCGTGACCGAGGCCTCGTAGCCAAGCAGCGCACGTGCCTTCGCAAGATCCGCTTCTGTCACCTGCACGTCGCCCGGCTGGTGCGTGTCATCGTGCACCGGAACCTCGGCCCCGGTGATGTCGGCGATCCGGTTCAGCACGTCGAGCACCGAAACGCTGTCCCCACCGCCCACGTTGACCGCCTCCGCGGTCGCCTCCGCGGTCGCCGCGGCGATGGTGGCTGCGACGGCGTCCGTGACGAAGGTGAAGTCCCGGCGCTGGCGGCCGTCCCCGTACAGCCGCAGCGGTTGTCCCGTGAGGATCCCGCGCAGCATCCGGCCGATGGCCATGTCCGGCCGCTGCCGGGGGCCGTACACGGTGAAGTAACGCAGCGCGATCACACTGGTGGGGCTTGCCGGGGCGAGCGCGTAGGCAAGAGCGAGGCGTTCGGCCGCGAGCTTGGTCACGCCGTACGGTGACAGAGGAGCGCTGACGCACTCCTCGTGCAGGGGCCCTCGGCCGACGGCATCCCCGTACACACTCGAGGAGGAGGCGAGGACAAGACGGGATACGCCCGAGGACACGCATGCATCCAGCAACCGCTGCGTCGCCAGTACGTTGCACGCGAGGTACTCGCCGAAGCCGTCCCCCCACGACGGCCGGACGCCCGGCACGGCGGCAAGATGGAACACGGTGTCCGCGCCGTCGACCCAGGGCTTGATCTCGTCCGTGACGAGGTCGCCTTTGATCAGGCGGAAACCAGGTTGTCCCATCACCCCCTCGAGGTTCTCTGCAGCCATGGCATTGTCGCGGGGCGAGCGCCGGTCGACGCCGAGAACGGTGGTCCCGCGTTGCAGCAGGGTCTCTACGAGGTGTGAGCCGATGAAGCCCGCCGCCCCGGTGACGACAGCGCGTTCGATGCAATGTGCCGTATTCATCACGGATTCCTTCCGTCGGCACGGCACGCACTGCATCGGGCAGTCGCGGGCCGTCACCAGTGAATTGAACACCCCATTTTTACCGATTTGGGGGAATTTTCGGCTTAGACATTCTGGAGAATTCCGGCCATGTGCCCGGGGCTGGAGCGAGGCAGTCAATCCTGGATTTGGATTGCCCTCTCTTCCGTCTCAGACCGCTTCGGCGAGACGTGCTTCCACATCGCGCCGCCGACGGCGGCACACGGCCAGGACATCGGGCCCCGCGGAGAGCGGATCCGGTGCTGGGACAAGCCGGTTGTGGTCCGGGTCGTAGAGCACCACGTCGTAACCGTGGTCATCGAGCCACCAGCGGACCTCACGAACGGTGGAGCCGAAGTGGTGAAGGAACTTGTCGACGAGTTCGAGCATCCACACCGCCGGTTCGCCGTGGGCGACGAGCCGGTCGGCACCACGGAGAGCCAGGTGTTCCGTGCCCTCGACATCGAGCTTGCCCATCGCGAAGGGGCGCTCGGGCAGGGTGTCGTCAAGTCGGCCGAGCCTCACCTGCACGGAGCTGCCGCTGTCGGCCTCGGTCCGGATACGTGAACCCGATCCCCTGACAACGAACGGCACCGTACCCGGTTCCGCTCCGATTGCCATTTCATGGACCGTCACGCATCGCAGGGAATTCGCACGGACGTTTTCCCGCAGCCGTTTCGCAAACGCGGGCACAGCCTCGAAGGCGTGCACGGCTCCGCTCGACCCCACGAGCTTGGCGGCGAGCAGGGTGAACATTCCTTCGTTGGCGCCGCCGTCGATGAAACCGTCTCCTGGACGGAGATACCGTTTCATGAAAGTCATCTCTTCGTAGTCCGGGAGCCCGCCGAAATAGACGAAGCGACCCGGCTGCGTGCTGTCAGGATAGGCGCGGAACGACATGCCGTCGTATACGGACAGGTCCATCGGCCGCCCGACCATCCTCTTCCAGGCCTGCCATCCAGCCATGGCGGCGAAAGCCTGTGCCCTGCGCCCGCGGTTGGCGGGGTGGTCCCAGATCATTCTGGACATGCCGTGAATTGTTGTCGGCACTCGTCTGCTCCTTTTCAGCGCCGGTCATGCGAGTGGGCGCCGCCGTGCCGGCGCCACCCGGTACCACTCCTCGACGCGCTGTGCGACCCTGGGCCAGTCCAGCTCTGCGGCCGCGCGTGCCCCGAGCTCACTCATCCGCGTCCGGCCCGCTTCGTCGTCGAGCACGGTGCTCAGGACATGCACCAGATCCGCCTTCGACCCCGACGGAAAGATCCGGTAGGCGTCGCGGACGGTGACCACCGGATGGAGTGTGGCGTCGGATGAGACCACGACGGGCGTGCCCAGTGCCAGCGCCTCCAACGCCGCCGTGGGCACGCCTTCGCCCTTTCCGGAGAGCCTGCGCGACGCAAGCACGAACACGTTGGCCCGCCGGACCAGGTCGTAGACCTCCTGCTGGTGCAGCGGACCGACCAGCTCGACTCCCGGGCCCGCCGCCGCAAGCCGGCTGAGGCGATCCCGCTCCGGGCCTTCGCCCGCGATTACCAGGCGCAGCCCCGGCCGAATGCGTGCCAGTTCGTGGAACGCCTCAATGAGCAGACCGTGGTTCTTCATCGGGTTCAGCGCGCCGACGCTGACGATCAGGCCGCGCTCACGAGCCGGGGCTTCAGCGGGGGACGGCATGGCGGACAGCTCCAAGCCGCTGGACATGGTGAGGATGCGTTCCCCGTCCACGCCGCGCGCCACGAGGTCGGCGGCAGTTGCCGAGCCCAGGGCAATGAATGCCTTCACATACCGGAAAGAATGCCGGGCGAGCCACTGATGCCGGTCCGCGAGCGCCGCATGGACCGTGAGGAACAGCGGGATTCCAAGCCGTCGGCACACGGGCCCCAGCCAGGCGGTCTCGATGTGGTCGCCGTGCAGATGCACCAGGTCCACGCCGCGCCGAGAGGAGCCGGCGCAGAGGTTTCCTACCGCTGCGGCGGCTTCCGCCGCGAACGCAAATCGTTCGGAAGCCGGCGCCAGCATCCGGGACGGGGCGGTCCTCTGCAACGGCAGCCGCGTGGTTCCGATCGGTACCGTCGCGCCGTGCCGGAACGCCATCGTCACCCGGTTTCCGGCCCTGACCTGATGCCGTGTCAGGCACTCGACATGGCGTTCCATCCCACCCTGCATCGGGGGGACCCGGTAGCTCACCCGCACGATGTGCATCGCCGCGCTACTCCACTTCGCGTGCGGGCTCGTCACCTGACCACCGCTGCGGTCACCGGTGACGGCCGCCCGTGACCTCGTGTGCAATCGAATCACTGAAGGATCGCGGCACAGCGCGCCGCTTGCCGGGTGCCGCGCCGGTCCTCACCGGAAAGGACCAGCGGCGGGACCACGCGCCGAAGCTCGGGCGCCAGGTCCGCGCAGGCGAGGGGTCGGTTCGCAGTGCGCGACCCCGGCCCCTCTGGGCGTACGAACGCCGACCACTTGACAGGCTCGGGCTGCGACTCGCTTCCGTCTCCGCCTCACCCGCCGGGTCGACCGGCGTCCTGACGGAGTCCAGCGGCAACCGGGCACCACCGTGGCGGGCCGGGCGTTCCTGAGCATGCGAGGGAGGTCCGGTGCCGTGTCGTGGGAGCGGCCGGGCCCGGGCATGCGGACGGCGTCCCGGCCGAGCCCGGGACGCCGTGATCCGCCGTGCGGATGTCTCGCTCCGTCATGAACTGCGGCGACGGCGCACGGCCATCAACGTGCCACCACCCGCCGCGATCAGCCCCGCCGCAGTGCCGCCCAGCGCCAGGGCCTTCTCGCTGCCCGTCGCTGCGAGCTGCGGCCGGCTGTCCCAGTGCCCCGGTCCGCCGGATGTGGCGTTTGTGCCGAGCCCACCGCGTCCGCCGGGTTCGCTGCGGCCTGCACGGTGGTCGTCGTCCAGCACTCTGATACGGGTGGAGTACTTCAGTTTGGGGTGACGGCTTTCCAGCTCGAAGGTGTGGCGTCCAGGCTTGGTGCGCCAGGGGATGGTCACCCTACCTGCGACGACTCCCTGCGAGTTCGCCCTGAACCTGCCCAGGACGACCTCGCGCGAGTGCAGCTTTGCGGTGACCAGCTGGCGGGCGGCGAAGCACGTGCTTCGGAAGCGCAGCCTGTCTCCTGCGTGCACCGTGGTGGCGGAGAGGGTCAGACACGATTGCGGTGGGGGATACGGTGGCGGGTTCTGCTGCGCGTAGGCGGCTTGCATCCCCACCAGCGGTGCAGTGACGAGCACGGCAGCTGATGCTGCCGACGCCAGGGCAATCCGCCATTTGGGTGATGTCGTCATCTTCTTCACTCTCCTCTGCTTCAGTTCGGGCCAGGTTGCAGCGTCGGCCGTAAGCAAGATCTGGATGCCAACATTTAGTACATGGAATAAATGAGATATATGTACCGACTGGCGTGGTTCTGTCCAGAAGTCACCCGATGGTGTAGTGCTTGCTTCTCGATGGCCCACGCCGTCACCGTGTGCGCCGCCCGGGGCGTTTGACGGGGCGACACAGGGATGGCTCCCGCAGCTGAAGCGTGCGAGTCCCTATCGTCAGTTGTGTACATAGGGAACAGAAGATTCCATTTCGGGTGGTTCCCTCGGTCCCATGAGGGGTGCAGCGTGGATCTCCACGGATTCTTGAAGGCTCTTGCCAGACGCTGGCCGACCGTCGTGGTCTGTCTGGTTCTCGCGATCGGGGCGGCGCTCGCCGCGACGAGCTTCAGTACACCCGTCTACGAGGCGAGAACCCAGCTCTTCGTCGCCACCCGCACCGGCGAGGACACCACCGAGCTGAACCAGGGGCAGAGCTTCTCGCAGGCGCGCGTCCAGTCGTACGCCGCGATCGTGACCACCCGGCAGGTGACCCGGCCCGTGGTGAAGGAGCTGCGGCTGCACACCACCCCGGAGGAACTGGCGTCCCGGATCACCGCCGTCGCCCCGCTCAACACCGTGCTCATCGACATCACCGTCCGGGACACCAAGCCCGAGCGTGCGGCGCGCATTGCCAACGCCGTGGCGCAGCGGTTCAGCGCGGCCGTCGAACGACTGGAGGCGCCCAAGCGCGCGCACGGTTCGGAGCGGTCCCGAAGCAGCCGTAAGCGCGACGATGCCTCGCCCGTCTCCCTGGGCGTCACCCAGGAGGCCATCGCGCCCACCGGTCCGGTCTCGCCCCGCCCGCTGCTGAACCTGGCCGCAGGAGTACTCAGCGGCCTGCTGCTCGGCGCCGGACTCGTCGCCCTGCGCGAGACCCTCGACACCACGCTCAAGACGAGCGAGGCGCTGGGCGAGCTCACCGCGCTGCCGGGTCTCGGAACCATCCCGTTCGACAGGACCGCCCCCCGGCAGCCGCTCGTCAGCGCCGAGGGGCACTCCAAGCGCGCCGAGGCCTTCCGCAAGCTGCGTACCAACCTTCAGTTCTCACAAGTCGACGACCGGCCCCGGATCATCGTGGTGACGAGTTCCGTGCCCGGGGAGGGCAAGACCAACACCTCAGTGAACCTCGCCCTCTCGCTCGCCGAGGCAGGCGTCTCCACCTGTCTGGTCGACGCCGACCTGCGCCGTCCGTGTGTGGCCCCGACCTTCGGCCTTGTCCAGGACGCCGGTCTGACCACGGTGCTCATCGGACAGGCTCGCATCGAGGACGTGATGCAGAAGGTCGGCGGCCAGCTCTCGGTGCTCGCCAGCGGCGCCGTACCGCCGAATCCCACTGAGCTGCTCGCCTCGGCACGCATGAAAGAGGTGCTGCGCGAGCTGGCGGACACCTACGAGGTCGTGATCCTCGACACCGCGCCGCTGCTGCCGGTCGCCGACACCGTCGGACTCGCCTCGCTGGCCCAAGGCGCGCTGCTCGTCGTCCGCGCCGCGAAGACCAGCCGGGATCAGGTCCGCACTGCCGCGGAATCGCTGGACTGCGTGGGTGTCCGCCTCCTCGGCACCGTCTTCAGCATGGCCCCGGTCTCCAAGGGCGGGCGCTACGGCACCTACGGACGGTACGGCCAACTGCCCGCTCCTCGTGCGTCGGCTCTGCAGAGGGAGGCCGTCACGCCCGCGGGGGCGCGTGGCGCGAGCGAGAAATGAGCCGGGTCCTGTTCGTCTGCACGGGCAACGTGCACCGCTCGGTGCTTGCCGAGCGACTGCTGGCCGCGAAGCTTCCGTCCGGCTCGGCCGTGCGGCCGGAGAGCGCCGGCACAGAGGCGTGGCCCCGGCCCGGCATGGAGAGCTCCACCAGAGCGGTGCTGGAGAAGCTGGGTGGTGACGGCTCCGGCTTCGCGGCCCGCCCGCTCACCGCGGAGCTCGTCGCGGGAGCGGCGCTGGTCCTCGGGCTCGCCATCGAGCACCGGGAGGCGGCCGTGCGGCTCGCGCCGTCGGCGATGCGGCGCTGCTTCACCCTGAAGGAGTTCGTGCGTCTCGCCGCGGGGGGAGTCGACGAAGCGGGGGGCGGGGAAGGCCCGCGGGTCGTGGACGGCTTCGACGTCGTGGTCGCGGCCGCGGCCAGCCGTCGGGGTGGCACCCCGGTCCCGCCGGTCGACGACGACGTTGCGGACCCGTGGGGGAGGGCCAACCCTGTGCTGTACGGGTGCGCCCGCGAGATCGACGGGGTGGTGAGCACGCTGGCCCGGTTGCTGGGCGGCAGGGCCGGCGTCTGAATCGAGGATCCACGGAAGAGTTCGACCGCAAGGATGGGCAGAGTCAAGAGCTGAGCGCTTGGCGCCAGTCTCCACTTTTGAAGATCGGCGGCCTGTCCCTCCGAGGCTGCTATCCAAGTTGCCGTCGGGCTCGCGGGTGCGTGGCTGCCGGTGGATCGGGGGACGGGCAAGCCCCAGCAGTTGAAGGTGGAGGACGGTGCGGTGTGGCAGCTCGGCGACTCCGGGCGCATTCATGTGCCGCACCCTGCGTGTCCCCAACGACATCGACTACGAATGCCTACTCCGCCAGCAGCAACCCGACGGTTCATGGGATCCCGCACCCATCTGGGATGTGGTCTCCGCATCCGGGCTCGGCTACAACCGGGCCCTCGACACTGCGTTCGCCGCCCAGGCCATGCGCCTTACCGTACGACCCACAGCGGACAGGATGACCGTGAAGCCCTCAGCGCCGCCACTCCAGCAAACCACCGTTGCCTGAACCGGCGAAGTCCAGTGGGATCAGCCGGCGCCGGCCTGCTTGCGGATCTGGTCCGGTGACCCAAAACGCTCCTGGCCTCAGCCTCTCGGGCATGGCGGCGACCGAACCCCTGGCGGCCGCGCGGGGGCTGCCGACGTACCCAGTTACAGAGCGTATTCCGCCGTCCGTGGCGAGCGGGCGCCCCATGCGTCTTTGACTGGGGCGTTCGGCGCCATGCGCCTCGTGGTGCACCCGGATGGCGCATACGTTGAGCGGTAGCCGCATCGGTGTTACTGCCGCCTCTTATGCCGTGCTCGGCATCCCGCAAGGCGTGAGGCGATCGCCTCACCGTCTCGGACCGGGCAGGATCGAGGAGGGCGGAGCAGGATCGGACCGGATGGAGATATCCGGTTCACCGGCGAAGCTGCAGGTGAGGCGCGTCACCGGGATAGGTTCGAGCCCCATCTGCCCCACTGCCGCTTTCCCGGCAGAAACGTTATGACCTGCGTATATGCAAGCGACAGGGCCCTCATGGATTCCGTGGGGGCCCTCACCGCAGCCCCGGACGAAGATCAAGTGGGCGCGCCACGGCCCGGCGAGTCGCGTGCCGGATCTCCCGTGCCGTCAGGGGTCGTGCGGGCGGGCCCGATTGGGGGCGCGAGCGTTGCCGTGGGCAAAGGTCTCCGGTCGCGGAAAGCCCCCTGGATCCCAGGCCTCCCGGAGGGTGTGCCAGAGAGTCACATACGACAACGCTACGAAGGTTTATGGTGTTTCATGAGTTTTATCCGAAATACGGCTTGCACGACTTGTTGGTTGTTATGGGTCGTCGTAGTGTCGAAAGTGCCGCAGCAAGAGCAAGGAGCGGCTCAGTAGCACCCTCCAAAGGAGACGAAGATGAACGTACGCAACATCTTCGACCACAGGGACAGGGATTACGGCGGTTACGGACGAGGCCGTGGCCGAGGACGGGGACGCGGATACGGCTGGGGCCGTGGACGCGGTGGCTATGGCCGCGGCGGTTACGGCCGTGGTGGCTACGGTCGCGGCGGTTATGGCCGCGGCGGCTACGGGTGGTACTGACCCCCGACATCCCCGACTCCATCCCCGAATTCGAGGCAGGCCCGCGCTACGGCGCGGGTCGGCCTCGCGGTTTTGGGGTCCGCGCCTATGGAGATGGTCCATAGCCCGAGCACCCGTGAGACGTGACCCCGCATGCGCCTTCGCAGCTCGCTCCGGCCCACAGGGCCTCCCGAAGAGACTTCCCCGGACCCGGTGACGGATGTCCCGATCCGCACGGACCCCATCAGCATCCTCGTGGCGTTCCGTCGCTTCTGGCCGCTGACCAAGGGTGACCGGCACTGGCTGATCATCATCTTCGCGTGCACCATCGTGGCCGCCGTCGCCGAGACCGTCACGGTCCTGCTCTTCGCCAAACTCACCGACACCGCACTGCAGACCGGCTCCGTCAGTGCCTTCTGGAAACCTGCCGGTCAGTGGCTGGCCGTGGCCGTCATCGGTGCGGTGGTGGGATATCTGGGCAACTCGATCGCCGCCTGGGTCGCCGAACGCTTCGTGATGCGGCTGCGGGCACGTGTATTCAGTCATCTCCAGACGCTCCCGCCGCACTTCTACCAGCGCAATCGTCGCGGTGACCTGGTGGAGCGGCTGACCGGTGACGTGGAGGCCATCGAAGAGCTCGTGGTCTCCGGCATCGTCGGGGCGGCCTCCGCCCTGTTCAGCACGGTCTTCTACGCCGCAGCGGCTGTGTGGCTGCGCTGGGACCTGGCCCTCGCCACCTTCGTCATGGTGCCGTTCTTCTGGTTCACGACCACCCGTTTCGCCGCGCCGCTGCGCGCGGTGTCCCGGCGCGGCCGCGCAGCGGACGGTGCCATCACGGCGGTGGTCGAGGAGACCTTGGTCAACGTCGTCATGACGCAGGCGTACAACAGGCAGCACGACGAGGAGGAGCGGCTCCTCACCAAGGCACGCATCCGGCTGAAGGCTGCGGTGAAGGCCGTGCGCCTCACCGAGTTCTACGAGCAACTCGTCGAGGTCCTCGAAACGTTGTGCGTCCTGACGATCATCGGCCTGGGGGCGTGGGAGATCTCCGAGGGGCGGATGACCCTCGGCCAGCTCCTGGCCTTCGCCGCCTTCATCGGCTACCTCTACCCGCCGATCCGCTCACTGGGCCAGCTCGGCCTGACGGCCACCGCGGCGACCGCGGGAGCCGAACGGCTGCTGGAGATCCTCGACGCCCGGCCCACCGTCACCGACCCGGCCGCATCCGTACCCGCCCCGCCCCGGAGCCGCGCGCTCGGCGAGGTGGAGGCACGCCAGGTCTCCTTCCGCTACCCCGGCGGCAGCGAGCCGGTCCTGCGGGACCTCTCGTTCAGCGCGAGCCCGGGGGAACTGCTGGTCATCACCGGGCCCAGCGGTGCGGGCAAGTCGACCCTGGCGGCCCTGCTGCTGAGGTTCTACGACCCGGACGCCGGCAGCATCCGGCTGGACGACGTCTCCGTGGACGAGCTTCCGCTGACGTATCTGCGCCGGAACATCACGCTGCTGCCCCAGGACACGCTCGTCCTGCACGACACCATCGAGGAGAACATCGCCTGCGGACGCACCGATGTGACTCACCGTGACGTCGTGGAGGCCGCGCGTGCGGCCGACGCCCATGCGTTCATCGGCACCCTGCCGGAGGGATATGACACTGTCATTGCGACAGGTACGTCACGACTCTCCGGCGGCCAGCTCCAGCGCATCGCCATCGCCCGTGCCATGCTGCGCGACGCACCCGTCCTCCTCCTCGACGAGCCCACCGCCGGACTGGACAGACTGGCCGCACAGCGCATCCTCGCACCGCTGCGGCGGCTCGCCGAAGGCCGCACCACCATCGTGATCACACACGATCTGGCCCTTGCCGCGGACGCCGACCGCATCCTGGTCCTGGACGAGGGCCGTCTGGTGGAGTCGGGCACGCATACCCAACTCCTGGGCCGGAAGGGTCTGTACGCCGATCTCTTCGAGCGTCGTACCCAACCGCACAACGGCACCGTGTACTCGCCTGCCCGCCCGTCAGGGATTCACTGGCGGTAGACGGGTGGACCAGCGGGTACCCGCCGGTCGTTACCATCCGCTGTGACCGAAACAGCCGAAGAACCTGCACACCGCACACGAATACTCGCCGACCTCACCCCGCTGCGGACCTCCCCCGACTACCGGCGGCTCTGGTTCGGGAACACGGTTTCCTGGATCGGGCAGGGAATGACGGCGCTCGCCGTCTCGCTCCAGGTCTACGACATCACCGGGTCCGCCTTCTCGGTCGGGCTCATCGGCTTCTGTTCGTTCCTGCCGCTGGTCGTCTTCGGTCTGTACGGCGGGGCCGTCGCCGACACCATCGACCGGCGCAAACTGGGGCTGATCAGCTCCTCCGGGTCGTTCGTCCTCTCCATCGCACTGGTCGCCGCCACCGTCGCCGGGGTGGAGCAGGTGGGACTGCTGTACGCGATCGTCGCCCTGCAGGCGGCCTGCTTCGCGGTCAACGCACCGGCCCGCAGCTCGATGATCGCCCGGCTGCTCCCGGCCGAGCAGCTGCCCGCCGCCAACGCCCTCAACTCCATGACCGGCACCACCGGCACGCTGGTCGGGCCGATGCTCGGCGGGATCGTCGTCGGCTGGTGGGGATACCGGGCCGCGTACACCGTCGACGCCGTCACCTTCACTGCCTCGCTGTACGCGATGTGGCGGCTGCCCTCGATGCTGCCGGAGCGCAAGGAGGGCACGGGCGACAAGCGCGCATCCGTCGCGGACGGGCTGCGCTTCCTCGGGACCAGGCCCAATCTGCGGATGACCTTCTTCACCGATCTGTGTGCCATGGTGCTGGCGCATCCCCGGGCGTTGTTCCCCGTCGTCGCCGTGGTCTGGTACGGAGGCGACGCGAAGACCACCGGGCTGCTGGTCGCGGCTCCCGCGCTGGGGGCGCTGCTCGGCGGGGTGTTCTCCGGATGGCTGGGACGCGTCCGTCGCCATGGCCTCGCCGTGCTCCTGGCCGTCGCCTCCTGGGGCACCGCCATCGCGGTCTTCGGGCTGACCAGGCAGCTCTGGCTCGGGCTGCTCTTCCTGGCGCTCGCCGGGTGTGCGGACACCATGTCGATGGTCTTCCGGAACACGATGCTCCAGGCGGCGGTGCCGGACGAGATGCGGGGACGGCTGCAGGGCGTGTTCATCGTCGTCGTGGCGGGCGGACCGCGGCTGGGCGACTTCCTGGCCGGATCGGTCGCCGATCTGACATCGCCCGGTCTGGCGGTGACCGGCGGCGGGATCGCCTGTGTCGTCGCCGTATCGCTGCTGGGACTGCGGTGGCGGTCCTTCGCGCGGTACGACGCGAAGGACCCGCAGCCCTGACGGCTCAGCCCTCGGACGGCCGGGGGCGTACGACGGCGCGGGCGAAGCCCAGCTCCACCAGGTCCTGGGGGCGCAGCCGCAGCTGGCCGGCCGTGTCCCGCACCTCGTCCGGGGTGCGCTTGAGGATTGCCGCCGCCGATTCCGGGGCGATGACGGAGAAATAGCTGTCCGGGGTGACATAGGTGTTCCCCGGCGCCGCCAGGGCCAGTGCGCCGCCCGAACCGCCCTCTCCGATCACCAGCGTCGTGACGGGGACCCGTGCCCCGGCCACCGCCGCGAAGGCGTCGGCGATGGCCGCGCCCGCGCCCGCCCGTTCCGCCTCGGCGTCGTTCGCCGCGCCCGGGGTGTCGATCAGGGTGAGCACGGGAACGCCGAGCCGGTCGGCCAGCCGGATCACCCGGGCCGCCGTGCGGTATCCGGCCGGGCGGGTCGCGGTGCCGCCCTGGGCGACGTACGCGATCGTGCGCCCGTCGCGCCGCCCGAAACCGCAGAGAGTCCCCGGATCCGTACCACCGCAGCGGTCGCCGCTGAGCGGGAGCCGGTGGTCGAAATACCCGTCCAGATACGCCCCGGCGCGCGGCCGCGAGGGGGAGCGGGCCTGCCGGACCGCGTCCCAGCCGGTCGCGGGGAGGCCGGTCACGGAGAGGGCGTCCGGCACGGGGGCGGGGCCGGGGTCCGGGGAGCCGGGGGGCTGGAGCACCTCCAGCCAGCGGGCCACCGTCTCCCGGAGCTCGTCCGGCGGGACGACGGCATCGATCTGGCCCGCGGCCAGCTGGCCCTCGGCGGTGTACGCGTGAGGGTCCGCGTCCGCGGGCCGCACCCGGGATCCGGCGAACCCGACCTGGGCGCCCGGCAGCGCCAGGATCACATCGGCGCCCGCGCCCAGCGTGGCCCAGCCGCCGCCCGTCGTCGGGTCGCGCAGGACCGCGAGCTGCGCGGGGCCGGACGCCCGCAGCCGTGCCGAGGCGCGGGCCACGCGCTGCAGCTGGGTCAGGGCGACCATGCCCTCCTGCATCCGGCTGCCGCCCGTCGCGATCAGCGAGACCAGCGCAAGCCCCCGGGTCCGGGCGGCCTCGTACGCCGCCTCCAGCCGGTCCCCGGTGCGCTGCCCCAGCGAGCCGCCCAGGAATCCGAACTCGAACGAGACCAGGACACAGCGCTGCCCGTCGACGGAGGCGAGGCCGTGGACGACGGACTCCTCCTCGCCGGTGCGGGCGGCGGCGCGGGCCCGAGAGGCGGCGTACCCCTCCCAGGCGAGGGGCCCGTCCCCGGCGGAGTCACGGCCGGGCGCACCGGCTTCGGCCAGCTCCTCGAACTCGGTGGCGACGGCCGCTATCGCCGCCCTCGCCGTCAGCCGGTCAGCCATGGAGCGACCGCTTCATGATCTTGCCGAGGTCGTTGCGGGGCAGCGCGTCCAGGTAGCGGACGGTGCGCGGGCGCTTGTGCGGGGACAGCTGGGCGGCGACATGGTCCGCGAGCTCCTCCGCGGTCGGGGGCGCGGCGGGATCGGCCGCCACCACCCAGGCGACGATCCGCTCGCCCAGATCCGGGTCCGGCTCACCGGTGACGGCGGCCTCGCGGACGCCGGGGTGGTCCAGGAGCGCGTTCTCGATCTCACCGGCGCCGATCTTGTAGCCGCCGCTCTTGATCAGATCGGTGGCCTTGCGGCCGACGATCCGTACATAGCCGTCGGCGTCACGGGTGGCCATGTCCCCCGTACGGAACCAGCCGTCCCCGGTGAGCGCGGCGGCCGTGGCGTCGGGGCGGTTGAGATAGCCGGTGAAGAGGTTCGGGCCGCGCACCTGGATCTCGCCGATGGCATCGGGTGCGGCCGCGTCCCTTGTGAGGACGGTGCCGTCCTCCTCGACCAGGCGGAGCTCCACGCCGCGCAGGGGTGCGCCGACCGTGCCGGGGCGGGGTTCGCCGTCGGCCCGGACGCCGGTGTTCATCAGGGTCTCCGTCATGCCGTACCGCTCGATGACCCGGCGGCCGGTCGCCGCCGCGATCCGCTCGTGGTCATGGACCGGCAGCGCGGCCGACCCGGACACCAGCAGCCGGGCCCCGGCCAGCGCCTTCGCCAGCTCGGCCGCACCGGGGGCGGAGCTGTCGAGGGCCTCGGCCAGCCGGTGGTACATCGTCGGTACGCCGAAGAGCATCGTGCCGCCGGACGAGAGCTCCCGGGCCACCGCTTCGGTGGAGAACCTGCCCAGGTGCCGCACCGATCCGCCCCGGCGCAGCGGGCCGAGCACGCCCAGGATCAGACCGTGCACATGGAACAGCGGCAGGGCGTGGACGAGCACGTCCTCACCGGTCCACTGCCAGGCGTCCTCCAGCGCGTCCAGCGACGCGGCGATCGCCCGCCGCGGCAGGATCGCGCCCTTGGGCGGGCCCGTGGTGCCGGAGGTGTAGACGACCAGCGCCGGGGACTCGGGGGAGGGCTCGGGCAGCGCGACGCCACCGTCCCCGCCCGGAGCCGTATCGGCGTCGACGTCGACATCGATACGCTCCAGCGCGTCCAGCACGGGCGGGAGCACATCGCCCGCCCCGGCCAGCACGGCGGCCGGTTCGCTGTCGGCCACGATGTGCGCGAGTTCGCGCGTCCCCGTCTTCGGGTTGAGCGGTACCGCGGGCACCCCGGCCCGCAGCGCTGCCACGACGGCGACCACGGTCTCGGGCGTGGGCGTGGCCCAGACGGCGACCCGCCCGGCACCGGCCAGACGCGCGGCGAGCACGGTGGACGCGGTGGCCAACCGGTCGTACGTCATGGTGTGTTCGCCGAACCGGGTGGCTTCCCGCTCGGAACCGTCATCCGCCACAAACAAAAGAGAAGTCACCCCCCGCACCCTAGCGGCGCAACACACCCCCGGCCCTACCCCCGCTGAAGCCCCGCATCCGCCCGTACGCGTATACACACCCCGCCAGCGCCAGGTCCGACAGCAGCATGAAGCCGATCGAGTACGACCCCTTCGCGCTGTAGATCGCCCCCATCACCAGCGGCGGCACAAAGCCCCCCAGGCCCCCCATCGCACCGACGATCCCGGTCACGCTGCCGACCTTCGCCTGAGGTGTCACCTGGGAGACCAGCGCGAAGATGCTGCCGCTCGCGGTGCCCAGGCCCGCCGCCATGCAGAGCAGGGCGATCGTGCCGCCGGGGGCCAGTCCCGGGTCGAAGGCCTGGACGATCGCCATCAGGGCCGCCAGAGCGAGTGCCGCCGCCGTGACCAGCGCCGGGTGGACGCGGTCCGAGAGCCAGCCGCCGATCGGCCGGAAGACGACCGTGACCAGGGCGAACCCGGCGGCCTTCGCACCGGCGTCGGTCGGCGAGAGGCCGTACCAGGTCTTCAGATACGTGGGGAGATAGACGCCGAACGCGACGATTCCGCCGAAGCCGATCGCGTACAGCGCGGACAGCTCCCAGGTGACCCGCAGCCGCCCCGCGTCCCCCAGCCGGTGGGCGAGCGAGTCGGTCGGCACCGGGCGGTCCGGGTGGTCGTTGATCAGCACGGCGGCCAGCGCCGCGTACACCACGAGCGCCGCCGCGACCACCAGGAACGGCAGATTGTCGCCGTGCTCGGCGATCCGTGGGGTGAAGTACCCGGACAGGGCGACCCCGCCCATGCCCATGCCGAACACGCCGAGCGCGAGCCCCCGCTCGGCGGGCGGGAACCACGAGTTGACCAGCGGGATGCCGATCGCGAACGTCGTACCGCCAAGACCCAGCAGAAAGCCCACGGCGAGCATCGCCCCGTACGAGTCCCTCGCCGGGATCAGCAGCAGCACGGGCACGATGGTCAGCGCCGAGACCAGCGGGAACATCAGCCGGGCGCCGTACTTGTCGGTGAGCGCCCCCGCCGCGATCCGGCCCAGCGAACCGACCAGTACCGGCACCGCGACCAGCAGCGACTGCTCGAACGAGGTCAGGCCGAGCCGCTCCTTGTACTCCCCGGACATGGGCGCGATCAGATTCCAGGCCCAGAAGGTAAGCCCGAAACCGATCGTGGCCATGACGAGGTTGCGATAGGCGGCGACCCCCGCGCCGACCAGGGCGGCGGGCTGCTTGACGGCTGTGTCCACCCCATCAGTCAAGGGCGGGCGCGGTCCGCGAGCCCGCCGGGCTGCGCCATGCGGGGCAACGCCGCCGGGCGCCGCGCACGGCTGCGGGGAAAGGCCCCGGATGCGCCTTGCGAAGTCATAATCCGGACAAAGCTGCGACAATCGCGGTATGGACCGTCTGGACAGGGAAATCCTAGGCATCCTGCAGGAGGATGCCCGGATCTCGTACCGCGATCTGGGTGTACGGGTCGGGCTCAGCGCCAACGCCGCGGCCGACCGGGTGCGCCGGCTGCGGCGCGACGGCGTCATCCGCGGCTTCACCGTGATCATCGACCCGGCCGCCGACACCCGCACGGGCCTTGTCGTCTTCATCGATGTGTCGCTGCGGATCGACACGACGAACGAGGTGTTCGAGCGGGCGGTGCTCGCCCTGCCCGGCATCACCGAGGTGGTCCATGTGACCGGTGGCCACGACTATCTCGTACGGGCCACCGTCGCCGACACCGCGGGCCTGGACGGACTGCTGCGCAGACTCAAGCGGGAGGCCGGTGTCGCCCACTCCAACACCCGCATCGCGCTCAGAGCGGCGCCTGCCAGATGACGGTCGAGGAGCGCGAGCCGTCCTCGTCGCGGCCGTTGTCCGCGACCGCCAGGCGTACCGCGGCCCGCCCGTCCGGCAGCACGGCCGACGCATCCACCTCCACCTCGATCGCCGACACCCCGGCCCGCCGGTGCGCGGCCGCGAGCGCGCTCCGCAGCGCGCCGAGCAGCTGCCGGTCCACGGGGTCCCGGACCAGTGTGTCGACCGCCCCGCTGAAGTGCACCGACGGCTGGAAGCCGAGAACGGCGGCGGCGCCCCTGGTCTCCCGCAGCACCCGACCGCGGAATGTGGCGGGGGCCTCGGCGGGCGGCTGCTGGAGGGCGAAGATCGCCGTCCGCACCTCCTGAATGGTGGAGTCCAGCTCGTCGACGGCCTTGCCGAGCAGCTCGTCCGTCTCCGGGGCGGCGGCCTTGCGACGGGTCGACTCCAGCATCATCTCGGTCGCGAACAGCCGCTGGACGACGAGGTCGTGCAGATCACGGGCGATCCTGTCCCGGTCCTCGTACACCGCGAGCTGCTCCCGGTCGTGCTGGGCGTCCGCCAGGACCAGGGCGAGCGCGGCCTGCGAGGCGAACTGCGAGGCCAGCAGCCGGTCCACGGCCGTGTACGGGCGGGCGCCGCGCCGCCGGGGCAGGGCGAGGGTGCCGATCAGCCGCCCGCCGCTCTGCAGCGGCAGCATCATGCTGGGGCCGAACCGCGACCGCACATGCGTCGTCATCCGCGGATCGGTGGCCGAGTCGTCGATGAACACCGGCTCCCCGCCCAGCAGCTGGACCAGCACGGCGGAGCCGGGCTCGATGGTCGTACCGACGATCCCGGCGGGGTCGTCGAGCGTGGACGCGGTGACGATCTCCATCCCGCCCTCCGCGGTCGGCTGGAGGATCACCCCGGCGGAGGCGTCGGCGAGCGCCCTGGCCCCCTCGGCGACGGTCATCAGCGCGTCGGTCGCGTTCCCGCCGGTCAGCAGGGTGGTGGTGACGGCGGCCGCCCCCTCGATCCAGCGCTCCCGCTGCCGGGCGGCCTCGTACAGCCGCGCGTTGCCGATCGCGATTCCGGCCTGTGTGGCCAGCACCCGCAGCAGCGCCATGTCCGTATCGGTGAAGTGGCCGGTGCGCTTCTCGGTGAGGTAGAGATTGCCGAAGACCTCGTCCTGCACCCGGATCGGCGCCCCGAGGAAGGAGTGCATCGTCGGGTGGCCGGGCGGCACCCCGCTGGAGCGCGGGTCGGTGGCCAGGTCGTCCGAGCGCAGCGGCTGCGGTTCGTCGATGAGGACGCCGAGCATCCCCGAGTGCCCGTTCGGGAAGCGGCCGATGCGCTGCCGTCCGGCGTCGTCGAGGCCCGTGGTGAACAGCTCGGTGATGGTGGAGCGCTCGGGGTCGAGCACACCGAGCGCGCCGTATCCCGCCCCGGTCAGCGCGGTGGCGGTGTCCACGATCTGCTGGAGGGTGGCCCGCAGTTCGAGATCGGTGCCGATGCGCAGCACAGCTTCCAGGAGCATCGGCAGCCGGGGCGTCCGAGGGGTGCCGGCCGGCTCTTCGCCCACCGGCCCCGCGGACGCGTCCGCCGCCGTCTCGTTCGCCGATTCCTCGGTCATGCGCCGCACCCCCCGCTCTGTTCAGCAGGCGAGCGGGTCGAGAACCATCGGCTGGATCTTGCCGTCCAGCATCGCACCGAGCCCCAGTACGGAGCAGACGTCGGGCCGCTCCGCGATGTGCACGGGCACGCCCGTCGCATCCCGCAGCATCTGGTCGAGACCGGGCAGCAGCGCGCTGCCGCCGACCATCATGATCCCGCAGTCGGCGATGTCGGCCACCAGGTCGGGCGGGCAGTCCCGCAGGATCTTGCCGAGGCCGTCGAGCACCGCGGTCAGCGGGGCGTGGATGGCCTCCCGCACGGCGGCGGTGTCGACCTGCACCGAGCGGGCCAGACCGGTCGCCACGTCACGGCCGTGGATCTCGGTCGTGGCGGGGCCGTGCGCGGTCAGACCGCTGCCGCTGAGCGCCAGCTGGAGCGGGCGCACGGACTGGCTCGGCAGCATCAGGGCGTGGTGCTGGCGCAGATGCTGGATCACCGCGTGATCGATGGCGTCGCCACCGACCGGGATGCGTACGGCGGTCACGATCGAACCGAGCGAGAGCACCGCGATCTGCGTGGTCGCCGCCCCGCACACCATGATCATGGAGGCGGTCGGCTGCTCGACGGGGAGCCCGCAGCCGACGGCCGCCGCGATCAGGGTGTCGACCAGCTCGACCCGCCGGGCGCCCAGTCCGACGAGTGTCTCGACGGTGGCCCGCTGGGCGAGCGGATCGCTGTCGTGCGGGGTACAGGCGGCGGCCCGCAGCCGAGGCTTGCGGCGCAGCTGGCGGCGGAGCTTGTCGCCGAGCAGCTGGCGGAGCATGCGCTGGGCCATGTCGATGTCGATGACGGTCCCGCCGGTGACCGGGCGGACGACCCGGATGTAGTCGGGGGTGCGGCCCGTCATCTGTTCGGCGAGCGTGCCGACGGCGATGAGCGAGCCGGTACGGGTGTTCATGGCGGCGGCGCTCGGTTCGTCGACGACGAGCCCGAGCCCCTTGACGTACACACGGGTCCGCGCGGCCCCGAGGTCGACGGCGACATGGCAACGGCGCAACTGCTCAAGGCTGACGGTCACGGCAGGTTCTCCCGAGAGCGCTGATCGGAGGTACCGGCGGCGGCCGGCTCTCTTCGCATCGTGCGCCGTTCGGAGTCATCGCGCGCGTCGGGATGGGCCGTGGGAGGTACGGGCTGACAGGCCGGCAGAGGAGTGCGGTACGCCGGGATCAGCCGGGCAGAAGTCGCTGGAACAGCCCCCAGGTGAATTCGGCGACATACGGCTCACCAGTGGTGGGCGCGGTGATCGCGAGTGCCCACCGGGTCGGCGCGCTGCCCTCCATCGGACGGGCCGGTGCGAAGGCCCGCGCGACCTCGTCCACCGTGCTCGACCAGGGGCGCAGATCCTCGACCGCACGCAGCTCGGGGCCCTGCGCTCCCTCCGCCCTGACCAGCCATTCGTTCCATACGGCCCCGCCCGGCGCGACCATCACCTCGAAGCGCAGATCGGGCCAGAGCGGCACCGGCCACAGCAGCGCGTCGCACTCCAGGTCGCCGATCGTGCGGTGCACGCAGGACTCGGGCTCGCCGAGCACCGAACGGTAGCGGCGCAGGGCGCCCCGCCCGCGCGGCGCCCGCACCATGGCCTGCCAGCGGCGGTTGGCCTCCCGCATCTCGGCGAGCGAGGCGCTCAGCTCCTGCCGGGCGTCGTCGACGAGGGCGGGCTGGTGGTCGGCCATCCGGCGCAACAGGACAAGCTGGAACTCACGAGGACCAAAAGGTGTGGGCGCGGTCATGGATTCAACGGTTCCACACAGGATCCTCACCTGAGCCACTTTCGGGGTTGTCCTACCGGCATCTAATCTGCGGGCGCGATGGATTACTGCCACCCCTGTCAGCGGCATCTCAATGGCGCCCTGGCCTGTGCCGGATGCGGAACCCCCGCCGAGGCACTGAGCCACTACGCGACGCCCGCGCACTCCGGTCACGAACCGGATGCGGAGCGCGAGACGCCCGCACCGCCCCAGCCCGGGGGCCGACGCCGGGGGCGCAGTGCTGCCCGGTCCGCACGCGGCGCACGGGGTTCCCGCAAGGCGGACCGGAGAGCCGGGACGGAGGGACGCGGCCGCCGCGCACACCGCCGTCGCGGCCGGACGGCCCTGTTCACCGTGCTCGGCGTGGTGCTCGCGGCCGGGGCGCTGAGCCTGGCCGAGCTGGCCATCGAGCCGAACGGCGGCGACGGCGCCTCGGAGTACGTACGCGAATCGGTCTCGGTCACGACCGAGCCCGCCCCGGACCCCTCCGCGAGCGACGCGCCCGAGGGGCCGGGCCCGGTGGACGGCCCCTCCGTGCTCCCGGCCACCGATTCGCATCCCGCCGAGGCCACGGGTACCCGCGGGGCGACGGGCGAGGCCCGCCCGGCGAGTTCCGACGCCGCATCGGCACCGGCCTCCACCGCGCCCTCCGACTCCGCGGACCCGTCCTCCAGCCCCACCGGGGAGACGCCCGGCGATCCCTCGGACTCCCCCCGGCCCAGCGGCAAGCCGACGAAGTCCACGCCTCCGGCCCCGCCCACGCCCAGCCCGACGCCCACGCCGACTCCGTCCGAGCCGTGCTGGTTGTGGTTCTGCTGGTGAGTGGTTCGCCCCGTCGCCCGGCCCCCGGCCGCGCGATGTCCTCAGTCGCGGCGCGGGACTGACTCGCCCAGCATCCGCCGCAGCAGGTCCCGCAGCACCGCCCGGTCCCCGTGCGACAGCTCGGCCAGCGGCTCCCGCGCGAAGGTGAGCGAATCGCGCAGCTCCCGCGCCGTCCGCGCGCCCTTCTCCGTCGGCGCGGCCAGCTTCACCCGCCGGTCGGCCGGGTCCGGCCTGCGCTCCACCAGACCGCGCGTCTCCAACCGGTCGACGATGCCGGTGACGTTCGACGGCTCGCACTTCAGCTTCTCGGCGATCCTGCGCATGGGCAGCGGTTCCAGGGAGAGCAGCCCGAGCACGCGCGCCTGCGCGCCGGTGAGGGAGTGGGCCGCCGCGGCCTCGTCGTACTCCTCGTAGTAGCGCGCCACGACGGTACCGATGAGCTCGACGACTTCGAGGGTCAGAGGGTCTGTGCGAGTGGGGGCCATGACACCCAGAATAGCCGGTTACTTGACAACATGAAATATTTAGGAGCATGGTTGTTTCACAACATGAAGCATTTCCGCTTTCCCCGTCGGCCCCGGCCGGACCGGGCGAAGCTTCCCCCACCCATGAGGCATTGAGGAGACCCCGAGCCCATGTCTGCAGCACTTCCCACGTCCGGCCGTGAATGGCACCTCGTCGCCCGCCCCCACGGCTGGCCGAAGGCCGAGGATTTCGCGCTGCGTGAGGCCCCGGTCACCGCCCCCGGCGAGGGCCGCGTCCTCGTCCGCAATCTGTACTTCTCGGTCGACCCGTACATGCGGGGCCGGATGAACGACGTGAAGTCGTACACTCCGCCCTTCAAGCTCGACCACCCCATGGACGGCGGAGCGGTCGGCGAGGTCATCGCCTCGAACGCACCCGGCATCGCGGTCGGCGACCACGTCCTGCACGGTCTCGGCTGGCGCGAGTACGCCGACGTCCCGGCCAAGCACGCCGTGAAGGTCGACGCCTCGCTCGCCCCGCTCTCCGCCTATCTCGGCGTGCTCGGCATGACCGGACTCACCGCCTACGCGGGCCTCTTCGACGTCGCCTCCTTCAAGGAGGGCGACGCCGTCTTCGTCTCCGGCGCGGCAGGTGCGGTCGGCAGCCAGGTCGGCCAGATGGCGAAGCTCAAGGGCGCCTCACGGGTCATCGGCTCGGCCGGTTCCGACGAGAAGGTCAAGCTTCTCGTGGAGGAGTACGGCTTCGACGCCGCCTTCAACTACAAGAACGGCCCGGTCGCCGAGCAGCTGCGCCAGGCCGCCCCCGACGGCATCGACGTCTACTTCGACAACGTCGGCGGCGAGCACCTCGAAGCGGCGATCTCCTCGCTCAAGCTGCACGGCCGCGTGACCGTCTGCGGAATGATCGCCCAGTACAACGCCACCGAGCCGACCCCCGGCCCGCGCAACCTCGCCCTGGTCATCGGCAAGCGGCTGCGCATCCAGGGCATGCTCGTCGGTGATCACGCCGCGCTCCAGCCGCAGTTCGTCCAGGAGGTCGCCGGCTGGCTGGCCTCGGGCGAGCTGAAGTACCGCGAGACGATTGTCGAGGGCATCGAGAACGGCTTCGACGCCTTCACGGGCCTGCTGCGCGGGGAGAACACCGGGAAGATGGTCGTCTCCCTCGTCTGACGGATGCTCCGGCGCACCCGCTAGGCTCATCCGCAGGCCGTCGCGATCGTGGGCGCGAGTCGCGGCGCACAGCAGAAGGAATTTCCGGCATGGCCATTCAGGACATCACTGTCGCCTACACCGCCGTCGCCACCGCGGAGAACGGCCGTGACGGCCGCGTCTCGTCCGACGACGGCAATCTCGACGTCGTCGTCAACCCGCCCAAGGCCATGGGCGGAAGCGGCGCGGGCACCAACCCGGAGCAGCTCTTCGCGGCCGGCTACAGCGCCTGCTTCCAGGGCGCCCTCGGCGTCGTGGCCCGTCAGGAGAAGGCCGACATCTCCGGCTCCACGGTGACCGCCGAGGTCTCCATCGGCAAGACCGCCGAGGGCGGCTTCGGTCTTCAGGTCGCGATCGTTGCGACCATCCCGAACGTCGACACCGCCACCGCGCAGTCGCTCATCGAGAAGGCCCACCAGGTGTGCCCGTACTCGAACGCCACGCGCGGCAACATCAAGGTCGAGCTGTCGGTCGCCTGACCGCTCGCACCGCCCGCAACAGACCGAGGGCCGCACCCCCGACCGGGTGCGGCCCTCGGCCGTACAGCACGCACACCGCGGCGCAGGCCGCCCCCGCCCCACCAGTACCCTGACGCCATGCGTGATCTAGGGGCGGGCTTCGGCTACTTGATAAAGGGACAGCGGTGGGCCGGCGGGCACGGACGCTGGTTCGGCTTCGGGCTGCTGCCCGGACTCATCACGCTCGTCCTGTACGCGGCGGCGCTCGTCGGCCTCGGCTACGGCGCCGACGACCTGGTGGCCTGGGCGACCCCCTTCGCCGACGACTGGTCATCACCCTGGCTCGGCCTGCTGCGCACCACCCTGACCGTGCTGGTCTTCGTCCTCGGGCTCTTCCTCGCCGTGATCACGTTCACCGCCGTGACGCTGCTGGTCGGCCAGCCCTTCTACGAGTCCCTCTCCGAGCAGGTCGACCGCACGGAGGGCGGCGGGGTCCCCGAGTCCGGGCTGCCGCTCTGGCGGGAACTGTGGATCTCCGCCCGCGACAGCATCCGCGTCCTGGCGCGGGTGGGGCTGTACGCGGTGCTGCTCTTCGCCCTCGGATTCATTCCGGTCCTCGGCCAGACCGTCGTGCCCGTGATCGGGTTCTGTGTCACCGGCTACTTCCTCGCCGAGGAACTCACCGCCGTCGCGCTCCAGCGCCGCGGCATGGTCCTGAAGGACCGGCTGGTGCTGCTGCGTGGCCGCCGCATGCTGACCCTCGGCTTCGGCGTACCGCTGGGACTCGCCTTCCTCGTCCCGTTCGTCGCCGTGTTCCTGATGCCGGGCGCCGTCGCCGGAGCCACTCTGCTGGCCCGTGATCTGGTGGCGCCCGAGGAGGACGGGGACCGGATCCCCACCCCGTACACCCTCGACAAGGACTGAGGAGACCCCGCGCAATGACCGAGATCATCGCCGTCGCCGCCATCACCGTCCTCGCCGTGATCAGTCCGGGCGCGGACTTCGCGATGGTCGTCCGCAACAGCTGCCTCCACGGGCGTACGACGGGACTGCTGTCCGCCGTCGGAGTCGCCGCGGGCGTGCTGTCCACGTCACGTACACGATGCTCGGCGTCGGGCTGCTGATCGCGTCCTCGACCGCCCTGTTCACCGCGATCAAGCTGATCGGCGCGGCTTATCTCGTCTACATCGGGGTGCGGACCTTCCTGGCCCGCAGCGACATCGGCGTCGACCTGGACTCCGCGCCCGGGCTGACCCGGCTCGGGGCCCTGCGCACCGGCTTCCTCACCAATGCGCTGAACCCCAAGACCACGCTCTTCGTCGTGTCGACCTTCACCCAGGTCGTCGGGCCGACCACCGGCCTGTGGCAGCAGGCCGGATACGGCTTGTTCATGTCCGCCGCGCACCTCGGCTGGTTCGGCGTGGTCGCGCTGTTCTTCTCGAACGCGCGACTGCGCACCGCGATGCTGAGGTGGCAGAAGGCCCTCAACCGGACCATCGGATCGGTGCTCGTCGGCCTGGGCGTCACCCTGGGCCTGGGAGGGCACTGAAGACCCCGGCCCGCTGAGCGACGCCCGCCGGACCCCGGGTCAGCTGGTGTGCACCTCCAGCGCGGACCTGACCGCCGACTCCACGGCCCCCTCGATCCAGGCCGGCTTGATCGAGGTGTGGCAGCCCGCGAAGTGCAGCGGCCCCTCGACCGAGCGCACATCGGCGAACAGCTCGGTGTGCTGGCCCGGCAGCAGCACCGAGGCCTCGCCGTACGCGTACGGGTCACGCATCCACGACTGGGTGGCGCCGACACCCGTGTAGAAGACCTCGATGCGCTGCCCGTACACGTCCTGCACCCCGCCCAGGGCGTGCGGGTAGCGCTCGTCGTCGTCCAGCGAGTCCCACTTCAGCGCGTCGTCGGCCCAGCTGTACGAGGCGAGGACGACACCGCCCGCGCTCCGTTCGACCGGGTGGGACGGCTGGAACATGAAGCGGTTGGCGTTGTCGGTGACCGATCCGCCGCCGATGACATGCGCCGCCTCGGGCTGGTTGCGGGCGGTGGCGCGGTACGCCGCGTAGTGCACGCGCTGGTTGGGCGGGAGATGACCGCGCGGTACGGAGGCATGGGCGCCCAGCAGCGAACCGTCGGCCGGCGCCTTGCCCAGCCGGTAGTCGTCGTACAGACCGGGCCTGATCCTCTCCAGCTCGGTCTTCCACTGCTCCTCCTCGAACTCCCACCAGCGGAGGCTGAATTCGAGCAGCACCTTGGTCGCCGCGTCGTAGTGGATCTCGGTGATCGCGCGCCGCTTGCCGTACGAGAGCGCGGGGGCGACGGGGATGTGACGCAGCCCGGAGAACGGCACGGTGATGATCGCCCGGTCGCCGGTGAACGTCTCGCGCACGAGCGGCCTGCCGTTCTTGCCCTCGGACACCGTCTCCACCCGGACGCTGTCCGTGCCGTAACTGATCCTGGTGGCCCGGCGGTCCAGCCGCACGAGGTCCTTGACCCGCTTGTACATCGCGTCGGCCAGGGTTGCGGTGCCGTCCGGCAGCTCGAAGAACGCGGTGTCCGGGCTGATCAGGGAGGCCCCGATGAAGCTGTGCACAAAGGCGAGATGGAGCCGCGAGGTGAGGTTCTCGACCGTGCCGATGAGGTCGATGGTGCGCTCGTCGAGCTTGGCCGCCTCGGTCAGGAAGCGGAACATCGACCAGTGTCCGTACTGCTGGATGACCCGCGCCCAGCCCTCGACGAGCTCGCGGCCCTCCTTGCCCTCGAACTCCTTGCGCACGGGTGCGAAGGCATCCCGCACGATCTGCGCGGCGGTCTTGTTCTCGAACGCCGCGGGGACCCCGAACGAGCGGTTGACCGCCTGCGGCTTCTGCGCGTAGTCGGCCTTGCGCATCCGGATGCCGTTGACATGGATCCAGGTGCGGTTCGCCGGGCGGCCCTCGGCATCGACATCGACCAGATAGAAGCGGCGGCGCTTCAGACCGAAGCTGTCGATGAGCCCGGTCACGAGCGGATGGCTGTCGGGGATGCGCATGGCACCGGCCTCGGCGTACTGCTTCGGGTCGGCGAACGGCGCCTTCGCGTTCTCGTGGCCGCCCTTGCGGAAGGTCTTGATCCGGCCGCCGACGCGGTTGCCGTTGGCCTCGATCACGGTGACGGTGTGCCCGGCGCCGCGCAGCAGATGGGCGGCGGTGAGCCCGGCCGGGCCTGCGCCGACGACCAGCACCTTCTTGGGATCCTTGCGGCTGCGCGGCAGGCCCTTGGACAACAGGATGTCGCGGTAGGCGGGGACCAGCGGCTGGTCCTGTTCGTCGCGTACGAGGATGGCGCGGGCGATGGCCAGGCAGGCGTCCCAGTCCGAACCGGTGGCCGCGGGGGCGAGCGCGGTACCGGATGCGGCGGGGGCGCCGAGGGCGGCCGGAGCGACGGCCTGCGCGGAGCCCGCGGCGGTCGTGGCGAGGGCGGCGGCACCGGCGGCGGCGCCCGTGATCATGGTGCGGCGGGAGGGCAGGCCGGAGGAAGGTCCAGCAGGCTTCGAAGTCATGCCGCCACCCTGAGGCGCCCGGGACCGTGCCCTTTGCCCGAACGCGCGTAGATCACCCGGAAATCACCCGCAGGTGGGGCTTATCGATCTTGTCGTACAGGCGTCGCCGCAGGTCATGTCATGATCGAGGGTTCTCGGCTCCCGTCGTCAGGGCATGTCAGCGCACCGCGAATCCGTACACGGTCGTGGACACGTACTCCTCGCCCGGCCGAAGCACCGTGCTCGGGAACTCGGGCCGGTTCGGGGAGTCCGGGAAGTGCTGGGTCTCCAGCGCGATCCCGGCGCACGGGCCGAACGGCCACCCGTCGAAGTGGTCCGCCGTGTACAACTGCATCCCCGGCTCCGTCGTGCTGACGGTCAGGACGCGCCCCGACGCCGCGTCGTACAGCTCGGCCACCGGGCCCGGTCCGGCCCCGTCCAGCACGAAGTTGTGGTCGTAGCCCGCACCGACCGGCTTCGGCTCGCGGAAGTCGAACCGCGTCCCGTCCACCGGCAGGAACTCGCCCGTCGGCAGCGACTCCGCGTCCGCCGGGGTGATCCGCCCGGCCGAGATCCGCAGCACCTGCCCGAGCGCGCTGCCGCTGTCGTCGCCCGCGAGATTCCAGTACGTGTGGTTCGTCAGGTTCAGCACCGTGGGCGCGTCCGTCGTCGCCCGGTACGCGATCCGCAGCGCCCCGCCCCCGTCCAGGGTGTACGTCGCCGACACCGTCAGGCGCCCCGGGAAGCCCTCCTCGCCGTCCTCGGAGACCAGGGACAGCTCTACGCCGTCCGGCACCGCCCGCGCCCGCCACACGCGCTTGTCGAAGCCCAGGGCCCCGCCGTGCACATGATTGCGCCCCTCGTTGCGCGTCACCCGGTGTGTGTGCCCGTCCAGTTCGAAACAGGCACCGCCGATCCGGTTCGCGTACCGCCCGACCAGCGCGCCGAAATACGGACCGCGGTACGTCTCGTACCCCGCGAGATCCGGCAGCCCGAGCGCGACGCCCGCCCGCACCCCGTCCCTGCCGGGCACCTCGACCGACTGCACGATGCCGCCGTACGTCAGGACACGCACCCGCGTACCGTCCCGCTCCAGCGTCCAGCGGTGCACGACGGTGCCGTCCGCGAGGGTGCCGAACTCTTCCGCACGCGTCACCGTGCTCGAACCTGTGTCCATGATCACGGACCCTACGCCGGAGGCCTGGCCGAAGTGACATTGCGGTAGGCGATCTCCGCCAGCCGCGCCTGCCCGTTCCGCCCCGGGTGGAACCAGTCCCACTGGCTGAGCTGCTTGCCGGTGAACGCGTAGTCGAAGACCGCGTCGCCGTCGTAACGGCAGCGCAGATCCTTCGCGCAGACCTCCCGCAGCGCGTCGTTGTACGCCACGACCCGCTCCTGCACCGAGGCGCGCCGGGCCACGGCGCGTGCGCTCATGTCGTCCGCGTCACCCAGCATCGACTGACAGATCCCCAGCTTCCAGATCTGCTTGCCCAGCTCGTTGCCGCGCCCCGTCGACCAGAGCCGCTTGAGATCCGGCACGCTCGACACGTACACCTGCGCCTTCGGTGCCCCGGACCGCAACTGACGCATCGACGCCTCGAACGACGCCCGGAAGTCCGCCACCGGCGTCATGAAGCGCGCCGTGTCCCGGCAGGCGTCATTGGCGCCGATCATCACCGTCACCAGCTCCGGCTTCTCCTTCGCGGCCAGCGCCATCTGCTCCGGCAACTGCGCGATCCTGGCGCCCGTCTCGGCGTGGTTCCAGCTGCGCGCGGCAGCCCCCGACTTCCCGAGCAGTCGCACGGCGAGGCTGCGCACCCTGCTGTCCGTACCGGTCGCCCAGGACACCTCCGGGCAGTCCGCCAGCACCGAACAGGCATCGAAACCGCGGGTGATGGAGTCGCCGACGGCGGCCACCGACTTCGGACTGCGGTCCCACACGGGGCCCCGCTTGGCGGGCGGCCGCCGCTGCTCGGCCGCCGCGCCCTTCGTCGTCCCGTCCCGGCCGGAGTCGCAGCCGGTCAGAGCGGCCGTGCCGAGCAACGAGACCGCCGCCAGGGCAGCGGCCGCGATACGCGAACGATGGCGGGCGGAACGATCCTGCATCCCTGGGTTCCCCTCGGTTATGCCCCCGGCAACCCCTCGTGGCACCGGTCGGACGGCCCGGGTGCTCGGCAGGGTGAAAGCTGAGCGAATGATGGGCCCAGGACCGACGGTACGTCACACCTCGGACGCCGCCGCGCGGTAACTTTTCCTCGTCGAACCAGCGGCGCGCTCCCTCACCCGGCTCCACTCGGGTGGCTTTCTGTAAATCACATCACGTCACATACTGTCCCTTTTCAGGAGATTCACCCCGATGCTGTTTACTGATGACAACCTCGGGAACCGGCCGAGAAGCGACGGTACGGGCGCGAGGCCGCTGGGGAAGGCGAACTTCGTCCCACACTGGAGGTCCCGGTGACGACACGTGGAGTTCTGTACGTTCACTCCGCACCGCGCGCGCTCTGCCCCCATGTCGAATGGGCGGTGGCGGGTGTCCTCGGTGTGCGGGTACAACTGGACTGGATCAGACAGCCTGCCGCGCCGGGCACCTGGCGCTCCGAGTTCTCCTGGCAGGCCCGGCCCGGCACGGCGTCGAAGCTGGCCTCCGCGCTGCGGGGCTGGGATCTGCTGCGCTTCGAGGTGACGGCGGAGCCGAGTCCCACGTCGGAGGGCGAGCGCTACAGCTCCACGCCCGGGCTGGGCATCTTCCACGCGGTCACCGGCATGCACGGCGACATCCTGGTGCCCGAGGACCGGCTGCGGGCGGCGCTGGCGCGGTCGGTGCGGGGCGAGACCGACCTGGAGGCCGAGATCGCCAAGCTGCTCGGCAAGCCGTGGGACGACGAGTTGGAGTCCTTCCGCCACGCGGGGGAGGGCGCGCCGGTGCGGTGGCTGCACCAGGTGGTGTGAGTCCCCCGGCGTGAATTCCAGCCTCGCCGGCGTTTGAGGCGCGGGGTCCGGGGCAGAGCCCCGGTTCGGGAAGGGGCGGGTCGGGGAAAGCCCCGCGCAGCGGACGAGGCCCGCCTCCCCGAGAGGGGGAAGCGGGCCTCGGCGTACCAGCGGCGGACCGTGCGTCAGACGCTGCGGAACGCCAGAACCACGTTGTGCCCACCGAACCCGAACGAGTTGTTGATCGCGGCGATCGACCCCTCCGGCAGCGGCCGCGGCTCATCGCGCACGATGTCCGCCTCCACCGCGTCGTCGAGGTTCTCCACGTTGATCGTGGGCGGAGCCATCCGGTGGTGCAGCGCCAGGACCGTCATGACGGTCTCGATGCCGCCCGCGCCACCGAGGAGATGACCGGTCATCGACTTCGTCGCGGAGATCGCGACATGGTCGAGGTCGTCGCCCAGCACCTTGCGCAGCGCCTTCAGTTCCGCGACATCGCCCTGCGGCGTCGACGTGGCGTGCGCGTTGAGGTGCACGACCTCCGACGGCTTGAGGTCCGTCTGGTCCAGCAGGTTCTGCATCGCGGCGGCGATGCCGCGACCGGTCGGCTCGGGCTGCGCGATGTGGTGGGCGTCCGCGGACAGCCCCTGGCCCAGCACCTCGCAGTAGATCTTGGCGCCCCGCGCGGCGGCGTGCTCCGCGGACTCCAGGACGACGACGCCGGCGCCCTCGCCGAGGACGAAGCCGTCACGGCCCGTGTCGTACGGACGCGAGGCCTTCTCGGGCTCGTCGTTGTTCTTGGACATCGCCATCATGTTGGCGAACGCGGCGATCGGCAGCGGGTGGATGGCCGCCTCGGTGCCACCGGCGAGAACCACATCGGCACGGCCGGTGCGGATCATCTCGACGGCGTACCCGATCGCCTCCGCGCCCGAGGCGCAGGCGGAGACCGGAGTGTGCACACCGGCCTGGGCGTTGACCTCCAGGCCGACGTTGGCGGCCGGGCCGTTGGGCATGAGCATGGGCACGGTGTGCGGGGAGACGCGGCGTACGCCCTTCTCCTTCAGCACGTCGTACTGGTCGAGCAGGGTGATCACGCCACCGATACCGGAGGCGATGACCGTACCCAGCCGCTCGGGCTGGATCGTGTCGTCCTCACCGGCCTTGCCGGTGAAGCCGGCGTCCGCCCACGCCTCGCGGGCCGCGATCAGCGCGAACTGCGCCGAGCGGTCCAGCTTGCGGGCGAGCGGACGGGGCAGGACGTCGCCCGGGTCGACGGCCGCGAGGGCGGCGATCCGGACGGGCAGTTCGGCGAAACGTTCGCCCTCGAGAGGCTTGACGCCGGAACGACCGGCCATCAGACCTTCCCAGGTCGACGCCGAGTCGCCACCCAGCGGAGTGGTTGCGCCGATACCGGTGACGACCACGGTGCGATTGGTCGAGTTCACTGGAAAATCTTCTCCACGTGTAGAGGGTCGTGAATCAGCGGCGCCACCGCCGGGTGGCGACACAGGAGCCGGCCTGATCAGGCCTGGTGCTTGAGGATGTAGCTGGCGGCGTCGCCAACCGTCTTGAGGTTCTTGACGTCCTCGTCGGGGATCTTGACGTCGAAGCGCTCCTCGGCGGCGACGACGACCTCGACCATGGACAGCGAGTCGACGTCCAGGTCGTCGGTGAAGGACTTGTCCAGCTGGACGTCCTCGACCGGGATACCGGCGATCTCGTTGACGATCTCGGCGAGACCGGTCACGATCTCTTCCTGAGTGGCGGCCATGTTGGCGCTCCTTCGGTGTTTATCTGCAGGGTTTGGACGTCCGGGCCGAAAGGCCTGGTGTGCCTAGGGGAGAGTAACGACCGTCGCGGCGTAGACGAGACCCGCCCCGAAGCCGATGACGAGCGCGGTGTCGCCGCTCTTCGCCTGACCGGTCGCCAGAAGCCGCTCCATAGCGAGCGGGATCGAGGCGGCGGAGGTGTTGCCGGTGGTTTCGACGTCACGGGCGACCGTGACGTTCTCCGGCAGCTTCAGGGTCTTCACCATCGAGTCGATGATCCGCATGTTGGCCTGGTGCGGAATGAAGACGTCCAGGTCTTCCGGGGCGATCCCGGCCGCGTCCAGCGCCTGCTGGGCGACCTTCGCCATCTCGAAGACGGCCCAGCGGAAGACCGCCTGGCCCTCCTGCGTGATGGCCGGGAACTTCTCCGGGCGCTCGGCGTGGAACTCGTCCCACGCCACGGTCTGCTTGATCGTGTCGGACTTGTCGCCCTCGGAGCCCCAGACGGTGGGGCCTATGGCGGGCACCTTGGAGGGGCCGACGACGACCGCGCCGGCGCCGTCGCCGAAGAGGAAGGCCGTCGCGCGGTCCTCCTTGTCGGTGAGGTCGCTGAGCCGCTCCACGCCGATGACGAGAACGTACTCCGCCGAACCCTCGACGATCATGCCCTTGGCGAGGGTCAGCCCGTAGCCGAAGCCCGCGCAGCCGGCCGAGATGTCGAAGGCGGCGGGCTTGCCCGCGCCGACCTTGTGGGCGATCTCGGTCGCGATGGCCGGGGTCTGCTTGAAGTGCGAGACGGTGGAGACGACCACGGCGCCGATCTGTTCGGGAGTGATCCCGGCATCCGCGATGGCCTTTCCGGCCGCCTCGACGGACATCGCGGCCACGGTCTCCTCCTCGGAGGCCCAGTGGCGGGTGGCGATGCCGGAGCGCGAGCGGATCCACTCGTCGGACGAGTCGATCGTCTCGAGGATCACCTCGTTGGGCACGACACGGGTCGGACGGTAGCCGCCGACACCCATGATGCGTGCGTACGGGGCGCCCTTGCTGGGCTTGATCTTCGACATGCTCTCGGGCTCCTTAGGCGCCCGCGTGCTCGGTGATGAGCGCGCGGGCTGCGTCGAGGTCGTCGGGGGTCTTGAGCGCGAGGGTCTGCACACCGGGCAGCGCGCGCTTGGCGAGACCCGTGAGGGTGCCACCGGGGCACGCCTCGATGAGAGCCGTGACGCCCAGCTTCTTGAAGGTCTCCATGCACAGGTCCCAGCGGACCGGGTTGGCCACCTGGCCGACCAGCCGCGAGATGACGTCGTCGCCGATGGTGACCGTGGCTCCGTCGGCGTTGGAGACATATGTCACGGTCGGGTCGCTGATCTTCAGCTCCAGGGCGGCCTCGCGCAGCCGGTCGACCGCGGGCGCCATGTGGTGCGTGTGGAAGGCACCGGCGACCTTGAGGGGCACCACACGGCGCACGCCCTCGGGCTTGTCCTCGGTCAGCGCGGCGATCTGCGCGGCGGTGCCGGCGGCGACGATCTGGCCGCCCCCGTTCACGTTCGCCGGGGTCAGCCCGAGCTTCCGCAGGTGCGGGACCGTCACCTCGGGGTCGCCGCCGAGCAGCGCCGCCATGCCGGTCTCGGTGACCGCCGCGGCGTCGGCCATGGCGAGCCCACGGGTCCGTACGAGACGGAGTGCGGCCTCGTCTTCGATGACTCCGGCGAGGGCGGCTGCGGTGATCTCACCCACGCTGTGACCTGCGACGATGTCGGGCGACGCGTTGAGCGCGGCGGCGGACAGCAGACCGGCGGCGACCAGCAGGGGCTGCGCCACCGCGGTGTCACGGATCTCCTCCGCGTCGGCCTCGGTCCCGTAGTGGGCGAGGTCGAGTCCGATGGCGTCGGACCAGGCCGCGATGCGGTCGGCGGCACCGGGGAGGTCGAGCCAGGGAGTCAGGAAGCCGGGCGTCTGAGCGCCTTGGCCGGGAGCGACGAGTACGAGCACCCTCACACTCTCTCTTGTGAACGGTCCGGAACACCCGTGGGGACAGGGACGAAGAACCGTATGGGGAATTGTTGATGTCTGACAAAAGTCTAGGACTGGGGATCTCTCGCAGCCAAGCGCCCCAGGATCAGGGCGATTCGGAGCGTGAACGCAGAGCGGACATCGGACGGTGACCATCCGGTGACGTCAGTCACACGTCGTAGCCGGTAGCGCACGGTGTTGGGGTGGACGAACAACATCCTGGCCGCACCCTCCAGGCTGCTCGCCTGCTCCAGATACACGCTCAGCGTCTCCAGGAGTGCGGACCCCGCCTCCTCCAGCGGTCTGTAGATCTCCTCCACCAATTGGTCCCGTGCGGCAGGGTCTCCCGCCATCGCGCGCTCCGGCAGCAGATCATCGGCCAGCACCGGCCGCGGGGCGTCCTGCCAGGCACCGCACGCCCTGAGCCCGGCGGCCGCGGCCTGCGCGGACCGGGTGGCCGCCAGCAGGTCGGGCACCACGGGCCCGGCGACGACGGGACCGGCCGCGTACGGGCCGATCAGCGCCTTCGCGACATGCAGCGGGTTGTCGCTGCCGCCCGCGATGACTACGAGGCGGTTGCCGAGCACCCCGGTCAGGACCTGGAGCTTCGCGTGCCGGGCGGCCCGCCGGATCGCCTCCACGGTCAGCTCGCTGTCACCGTCCGGGGCCGTACCCAGCAGTACGCAGACATGCTCGGGGGAGTTCCAGCCGAGCGCCGCGGCCCGGGACACGGCGCCCTCGTCGGCCTCGCCGGACAGCACCGCGTTCACCACGAGCGATTCCAGCCGGGCGTCCCAGGCGCCGCGGGCCTCGGCGGCCTGCGCGTACACCTGGGCAGTGGCGAAGGCGATCTCACGCGCGTAGACGAGCAGCGCCTCACGCAGCACCGACTCGTCGCCGGGCGCGGCGACCTCCTCGATCGCGGCCTCCATGACCTCGATCGTCGTACGCACCATCTCGACGGTCTGCCGCAGGGTGATCGCCCGGGTCAGCTCGCGCGGGGCCGTGCCGAACACATCGGTCGAGATGGCCTGCGGGGTCTCCGGATGCCGGAACCACTCGGTGAACGCCGCGATCCCGGCCTGGGCCACCAGGCCGATCCAGGAACGGTTCTCCGGTGGCATCGCCCGGTACCACGGCAGTGACTCGTCCATGCGGGCGATCGCATTGGCGGCCAGCCGGCCGGAGGACTGCTCCAGCCTTTTCAGGGTCGCGGCATGCAGGTGGGCGGCGTTCGCAGCGGGCTGCTCAGGATCGGGTCGGGGCACGGACACAAGACTGCCTTATCGGACCGTGTGCACGGAGGGCCGGGGCGGCAGCGGGTCGTACTGCCGAGTATCCGCCGGGGGATCCCTCAGCGCTCCGGCAGGGCTACCGTGGGCGGGTGATTTCCGTACACCGCGCCGAAGACCGCTTCCTCGGCGGGGACGAGGCCGCAGGCATCCTGTCCCGGCACGCCTTCTCCTTCGGCAGCTTCTACGACCCGGACAATCTGCGCTTCGGCGCGGTCCTGGCATGCAACTTTGAACACCTCGCGCCCGGCGCGGGCTTCGACGAGCACCCGCACAGCCATACGGAGATCGTCACCTGGGTCGTCGAGGGCGAGCTGACCCACCGTGATTCGGCCGGCCACGCCACGGTCGTACGGCCCGGGGACCTCCAGCACCTCAGCGCCGCCGCCGGAGTACGCCACATCGAGCGCAACGACGGGGACGCCCCGCTGACCTTCATCCAGATGTGGCTGGCCCCGCTCGAACCGGGCGGCGAACCCTCGTACACGATCGTTCCCGGCATAGCCGACGCCACCCCGTACGCCCTCCCGGAAGCGGGCGCGATGCTGCACGTACGCAGACTGGCCCCCGCGGAACGCACGGCGGTCCCGGACGCGGCACGGGCGTACATCCACGTGGTGACCGGGGGCGTACGGCTCGGCAACGAGGAACTGGGGCCGGGCGACTCGGTCCGGATCACCGGCGAGGAGGGCCTTGAACTGGTGGCGCAGGACACGGCCGAGGTGCTGATCTGGGAGCTGTCGGCCTGAGCGCTCCGGTGATCTACCGGAGCCCGTCCACGAAGGTGCGCCAGGCGTCGGCTCCGACCATCAGGACGGGGCCGCCGGGGTTCTTGCTGTCGCGGACGGGGACGGCGCAGGGGAGACCGTCGACGACCTCGACGCAGTCGCCGCCGCTGGTTCCGCTGTAACTGGACTTGCGCCACTGTGCTTCGGCCAGGTCATGGCTGGTCCCCATAGCGTTCCTCCATCACACGAGCGATCAGTGTCGCCGAGTCCTCGGGGGAGAGGGCAGTGGCTTGTAAACGAGCGTAGCCGACCGAACGCTCCTTGATCACCTGGGGATTGGCGGTCATGTGGCCCTGGTCGTAGCTCTCCACGTAGAAGAGATCGGGGTCGTCATCGAACCGGAGAAGGTTGAACGACCCCATCATTCCCGTGTGCTGGCCGACGGAGAACGGAAGCACCTGGATATGCACCCAGGGGTCGTCGCGGAAGTCCAACAGGCGTGTCAGTTGCGCGTGCATGACGACGCGGCCGCCAACCTCCTGGTGCAATGCGGCCTCGCTCAGGACGACCCACAAGGCGGGCGGATTCTCGCGCTTCAGTATCCGCTGGCGGTCCAGACGGGCCGCCACCATCTCGTCAACTTTGCTCGGGTGATCGACACCGAGCAGCGCCCGCGCGTACTCCTCTGTCTGGAGGAGCCCGTACACCAACTGCGCCTGGTACGTGGAGATGTACGTCGCACGCGCCTCCATGTCCGCGTACGGCTGGAACCAGGTGGGCAGTTGGCTGCGCAGGACGAGGCCGACCAGGCGCGAGAACACTCCGTCCGTGCCGAGTGCGGCGTCCACTCGCTCGGAGAAGTCGCGGGTGGGGATCTTCTTCGTGGTCTCGATCTGGCCGATCAGGGAGCCGGTGCAGAAGATGATGTCGCCGAGCTGGCCCTGCTTGAGGCTGTGGGCTTCTCTCTGGCGGCGCAGCTCCCAGCCGTAGTAGTCCAGCGGGGAAGCGCTCGGGTCGAGCGTGTGGATGTTGGCCACGTGGGGACCTCCGGCCTGCAACGCCTCGCGGCGTTCGTTTCGGTACGTAGCCGAGCGTAATCAACGCATTGCACGCTGGTGGCATGAATGAAGCAACTGCTTTACCGAAGGACGGCGTGGAGCCGAACTATCACGCCGATTTCGCGGTGGGTGAGCACTCCGCGCGGCATCTGCGCCACATCCTGCGGCTCTACCTCACCGGCTGGGATCTTTGCGAGGTGGCCGACGCGGCCGAGCTGGCACTCACCGAACTGATCGCGAATGTCGTACGGCACGTCCCCGGCCGCCGCTGCCAGACATTCATCTTCCTGCTCCCGGGCCGGGGTGTTCGCGTCGAGGTGGCGGACGGCTTCCGTCAACTTCCCTGCGTGGCCACGGGTGATGACGAACTCGGCGAGGGCGGGCGCGGGTTGCTCCTGGTCGACGCGCTCACCGACGGCTGGGGCGTGGAGCCGCGCCGCGACGGCACCGGCAAGACGGTGTGGTTCGAGTGTCTGGCCGCGAAGGCGGCGGACCGGCCGGAGGGGACGTGGCTCAGTGGCCGGAACGGAGCTCCGCGAGCACCGCATCCGTGAACACCGGCCACGCCTCGACCGCCCACGGCCCGAAGGCCCGGTCGGTGAGTGCGACGCAGGCCGCGCCCGCGACCGGGTCGATCCACAGGAACGTCCCGGACTGCCCGAAGTGCCCGAAGGTCGCCGGGGACGACGAAGCGCCCGTCCAGTGCGGCGACTTGGAGTCCCGGATCTCGAAGCCGAGTCCCCAGTCGTTGGGGTTCTGGTGGCCGTAGCCCGGCAGCACACCCTTCAGGCCGGGGTGTACGACGGTCTGCGCGGCCAGCACCGTACGCGGGTCGAGCAGCCGCGGCGCCTGCACCTCGGCCGCGAACCGTACGAGATCGTCGACGGTCGAGACACCGTCCTTGGCGGGCGAGCCGTCCACCGTGGTCGCCGTCATCCCCAGCGGCTCCAGCACCGCCTGGCGCACGTACTCCGGGAACGGGATGTCGGTGGCCTTGGCGATGTGGTCGCCGAGCACCTCGAAGCCCGCGTTGGAGTAGAGCCGCCGGGTGCCGGGAGCGGCCGTCACCCGGTGCTCGTCGAAGGCGAGCCCACTGGTGTGCGCGAGCAGATGCCGCACGGTGGACCCCTCGGGCCCGGCCGGCTCGTCGAGCTCGACCGCCCCCTCCTCGTACGCCAAGAGCGCCGCGTAGGCCGCGAGCGGCTTGGTGACGGAGGCGAGCGGGAATCGGTGCGCGGTCGGGCCGTGCGTACCGACGACGGCGCCGTCCGCTCGTACGACGGCGGCCGCCGCGGTGTGGACGGGCCAGTTCTCGATCATCGCCAGGCTGTGCATGCGTACGAGCCTAAAGGGACGCTCGGCGCGGCTCCGAGGGGGTCACCCGGCCGCCTCCGAAACCCGTTGCCGGTTGCGCTTGCTTCGAGTGCACTCCAAGGTTCTAGCGTGGAGGGCATGACGGTGATGGAGAGCACTTCTGCGAAGGTGGACGTATGCGCGGCGGCGCCCAGGGTGCATCCGCGTCCCGAGGGGCAGGACCGCTACACCATCAGCGAGGTCGCCGAATTCACCGGGCTCACCGCGCACACCCTGCGCTGGTACGAGCGGATCGGGCTGATGCCGCACGTCGACCGGTCGCACACCGGGCAGCGCCGCTTCACCAACCGGGATCTGGACTGGCTGGCCTTCGTCGGCAAGCTGCGGCTGACCGGGATGCCGGTCGCCGACATGGTCCGGTACGCGGAGCTGCTGCGCGAGGGCGAGCACACCTTCGAGGAACGGCAGGAGCTGCTGGAGGCGACCCGCCGCGACGTGAGGACGCGGATCGCGGAGCTCCAGGACACCCTCGCCGTTCTCGACCACAAGATCGACTTCTATGCGAGTGCCCGACGGGCGCCGGAAAGGCCCTGTGCCTCATGACTGACAACAAGATCACCACCGTGGAGCTCGGCAGCGGCGGCCCGCAGGTCGGCGTGCAGGGGCTCGGCTGCATGGGCATGAGCGAGTTCTACGGTGAGACCGATGAGTCCGCCGCCCGCGAGACGCTGGAGACGGCGCTGTCGGCGGGCGTCACGCTCTTCGACACCGCGGATGTATACGGTCGCGGCGCCAACGAGACGTTCCTCGCCCCGTTCGTCGGCGCGCACCGGGACGAGATCACCCTCGCCACGAAGTTCGCCATAGAGCGGACCGACGACCCGCAGTACCGGGGAGTGCGCAACGACCCCGCGTACATCCGCCAGGCCGTCGAGGACAGCCTGCGCCGCCTGAACACCGACGTCATCGACCTCTACTACATGCACCGCCGCGACCCGGCCGTTCCGCTGGCCGAGTCCGTCGGTGCGATGGCCGAGCTGGTGCAGCAGGGCAAGGTCAAGCAGCTCGGGCTGAGCGAGGTGACCGGCGCGGAGCTGCGCGAGGCGTACGCCGTGCACCCGATCGCCGCCCTGCAGTCCGAGTGGTCGCTCTTCAGCCGGGACGTCGAGCGCAGCGCCGTGCCCGCAGCCGTCGAGCTCGGGGTGACCGTCGTGCCGTACTCGCCGCTCGGCCGGGGCTTCTTGACCGGGGCGTTCGCGGACGCGGCCAAGGACCTGTCGGAGAGCGACTTCCGCAAGTACCAGCCGCGCTTCACGGGCGACAACGCGAAGACGAACGCCGCCCTGCTGGAGCCCGTCCACAAGATCGCCGCGGCGCACGGGGCGTCGGCCGCGCAGGTGGCGCTCGCCTGGGTGCACCAGCGGGCGCAGGTGCACGGCCTGACCGTGGTGCCGATCCCGGGCACCCGCAAGAGCAGCCGCCTGCTGGAGAACGTGGGCGCCACCCGGCTCACGCTGACCACCGAGGAGCTGGCGCTGCTGGAGCCGATCGCGGGGCGGGTGGCGGGGGACCGGTACCCGGACATGAGCTCGACGTCCACGGCGCGCGAGTAGTCGTTCCCGGCGGGCCGGTTCTGGTGCCCGCCTACAGCTCCGCGAGCAGCTGGGCCTTCTTCGCGGTGAACTCGTCGTCCGTCACCAGACCCGCCCGGTGCAGCTCCCCCAGGTGCCGTATCCGTTCCGCGATGTCGGCCGGATCGCGCCGCCCCGCGCCTGCCAGGACGGCGGCCGGGGTGGCGGGGGCCGGCTGCTTCCTTCGTACGGATTCCAGTACGGCCGCGGCGAACGGCAGCGACTCGTGCACGGGGCCGTAGCCGAGGCCGAAGACCACCGCGGCCGGGTCCTGATCGGGCCGGGCGGGGTGGGGGGTCACCGGCGGCGCACCCCGCACCGCCTCCGTGCCCGCCGCGACCGCTCCCGGGGCAGTGGTCTCCGGGTTCCTCGGAAGCAGGCGCAGATAGCCCTCGAAGGCCTCGGGCGAGCGCCACTCGACGCCGCTCAGCTCCGTCACCGGGAACGTCTGGTCGCCGGCCTTCCACTTCGCCGTGGAGGCGCCCGTCCAGAACCAGCGGAAGGAGATCCGGTCGCCGTCGAAGCCGGCCCGGCCGTCGTACGCCTTGAACTGCATCGGCGCCTCGGGGGTCGCGACCAGGAACCGGTCGGCGCTCTGCGCGGCATCGGGGCCGAGCAGGGCGCGCAGTTCGTCCGCGTAGTACTCGGCGAGCGTCTCGCGCTCGGCGGGAAGCACCAGGCGGTACGGATCGCAGCCGTCCTTCAGCTGCCCGGCCGCGGCCTCCAGCAAGGGATCGGCGCCCGGTCTCGGCACCGCACGCAGGACCACCGTGCCCCGCTTGCCCGGGGTCAGCGTCACCGACGACAGCGCCGCGTACGGGACGCGGCGCTCACGCAGGCTCTGGAAGAGCCTCGGCGTACGTATTCCCCGTTCGAAGCGGATGAGCACGGAGTCGGTGTCGAACTCCCAGGTGGCATGAATTCCGGCCAGCACATCACCCATGTGCCTCATCGTATGCGGCACTTGCCCGCACGTCCCCCCTCGGCGTGAGTCCCGATGCGGGGCTCGCCGCCCGTGTCAGATCCCCTGGCCGCCGCCGGCTCCGTCGTGGCAGGTGCTGTCGGAGCTCGCACAGCTCACCGAGGCGTAGGCGCCCACGCCGATCGCGGCGAAGTTGCTGAGGCTCTCGGTGCCCGGCTCGAAATAGCCGCTGTGTCCGACCGCGCCGCCTGTCGCGGCGATGCGCGCGCCGAAGGCCGGGTCGACCGGATCGGCGCCGTGCCCGAGGCCGCCGAGCTCCAGGTTCGGTACGTCCTCGATCCAGTCGTCGTGGTCCCGCATCGCCCACACCCTGGCGTCGGTGTGCAGCTGAGCAGCGTTCTCCACCCGCATGCCGGGGCTGCCCGCGACCGCGATGTCGGCGACCCTGGAGGGCAGTTCATGCGCGGCGACCCCGCACAGCACCGAGCCGTAACTGTGGCAGAACAGCGAGACCGGGGCGTGCCCGGGCAGCGCGTCCACCAGGGCCTTCAGTCGGACCGCCCCGCGCTCGGCGAGGTTCCCCAGCGCCGCGTCCATGCCGATTCCGGCGGGCGTGGTGTAGTCGGCCCAGGCGATGACGGCGGTACGGGTTCTGGGGCGCGCGGCGCGCTCCGCCGCGTACAGCGACTTCGCCATGCCGACGGGGGCGGCGTTCACCTTGGGGGCGGGCCGCTCCAGCGTCAGCAGGTTGGTGTCGACGCCGGGGACGACCACGGAGATCCGCTCGGCCCGGCCGAGATCACCGAACACCTCCGCGGCGCGTCCCTTTCCGGACGGGTCGAAGGCGAGGATGTGCCGGCCCCGCGCGAGCATCGACTGGAAGCGTTCCATCCGGTGGAGCGCCTCGGCGCGTCCGTCGGGGGAGAGCCTGGCGTCGTGCATGCGCTGCCGCTCGACCGCCCGCGCCTGCACCAGGGCCCGCCGGTTGGCGTGGTAGCGCAGGGTGACCGGGGCGCCGTTCAGATTGCCCACGACCAAGGGGTACTTGTCGGCCAGCGCGGTGCGCTGCGCGGCCGTGAGCGTGGCGAAGAACTGCGCCAGGCGGTGCGGTGGCGCGTCGGCGTCCGGCAGTGCGCGACCTCCTACCCGGTCCCGTGCCCAGGAGGCGAGTGCGAGGGTGCGTGGCTCGTCGGACTGCTGGTGGCGTACGGCGGTCCAGCCCGTGGTCGCCAGCATCACGAACACAACCGCTACGGCGAGGAGCGCGCGCCATGCGGTGAGCGTGGGGGAGGAGTCGAAGGAAGTCACTTCGGCCCAGATTAGGAGACGCGCGACGAGAGCCGTGAAGAGGGTGACGCACATCACCCGGCCGTCGGGAATTCAGGACCCCTCATTTCACGCTGTGTTGCTCCGGGTTGCACTCTCAGACGCGCGGGGCGTCGCTCGGGGCGTCGCATGTGACCGCGGGGGCGCGGCTGTTGTGAAGTCGGTCATGCGGCGGCCTGTGAAGTCGGTCATGGCGCAGTCGGTGAAACGGTTCATGGCGCAGTCGGTGACCGGTTCATGGTGCGGCAGTGAGATGTTCGGTAAAGCGGCGCTGCGACGTTCGGCGAAGCGGCAGTGAGGTGTTCGGCGCATCGGACGGAGGTTCCATGGTGCTAGTGACCGGGCCCGGCTTCGGCCCCCGCCCGCCAGTTCCCGGCCAGGGCCGGCCCGAGCTGGTCCAGGTACGCCTCGGTCAGCGCGCGCAGCGAATCCACGCTGGTGTCCCGCCCCTGCCCCCAGAGCTGCCCGGTCACCCGCATCACCCCGGAGAACGCGGCCACGGCGACCCTCGGCCGCGGGTCCGTCTCGATGTCGAGCCCCTCGCGCTTGGCGATCAGCAGCGCGATCTCGTTCTCCAGGTCCGTGCTGCGCCGCAGGTGGGCGGCGAGCAGCGACGGCGTCGACTCGATCATCCGGAACGTACGCATGTGGAGCTCGACCGTGATGACCGCCTCGATCGCCTCGCCGATGCTGTTCCAGGCGCAGAGCACCGCGCGGCGCATCGCCTCCAGCGGGGCTTCCGCGGCGGGGCGCCTGCGCAGTTCCGAGAGGAAGTACGACTCCACCATCTCCTGTATGGCGAAGGCGGCCGCCTCCTTGCCGGCGAAGTAGCGGAAGAAGGTGCGCTGGGAGACCTCCACGGCGTCGACGATCTCGTCGACCGTGGTCTCCTCGTACCCCTGGGTGGTGAAAAGATCGAGGGCGGCGTGCAGCAGGGCGTCCCGGGTGCGTCGCTTCTTCCGTTCGCGCAGTCCGGTCGGATACGCGGCCCGTTGCCCACCGGTCACTGAACTGGTCCTCTTTCTGTTGCTTTGTCCAGCTCAGCGTACCTGTGAGCTACGTGACAGTTACTGTCTTGTGAAATGGTTTGTCAACTGTCAGCGGCTGACACTAATCTCCCGTGCATGACTAGTCAGACCACCGTCGAAACGGCGTCGCGGGAGCCACAGGAAACCGTCGTGCCCGCACCTGCCAAGGGGCTGCGCGGCCACCCCTGGCTGACGCTCTTCTCCGTGGCCATCGGCGTGATGATGGTCGCGCTCGACGGGACGATCGTCGCGATCGCCAACCCCGCCATCCAGCAGGACCTGAACGCCTCGCTCGCAGACGTCCAGTGGATCACCAACGGCTACATGCTCGCCCTCGCGGTCTCCCTGATCACCGCGGGCAAGCTCGGTGACCGGTTCGGCCACCGCCAGACCTTCCTCATCGGTGTCGTGGGCTTCGCCGCGGCATCGGGGGCCATCGGCCTCTCCAGCAGTGTCGCTCTCGTGATCGCGTTCCGGGTGCTCCAGGGCCTCTTCGGCGCCCTGCTGATGCCCGCGGCGCTCGGTCTGCTGCGCGCCACCTTCCCGGCCGAGAAGCTGAACATGGCGATCGGCATCTGGGGCATGGTGATCGGCGCCTCGACCGCGGGCGGCCCGATCCTCGGCGGCGTGCTCGTCGAGCACGTCAGCTGGCAGTCGGTCTTCTTCATCAATGTGCCGGTCGGCGTGATCGCGCTCCTGCTGGGCCTGGTGATCCTCAGGGATCACCGCGCCGAGAACGCGCCGCGCTCCTTCGACATCGGCGGCATCGTGCTGCTGTCCCAGGCGATGTTCTGCCTGATCTGGGCGCTGATCAAGGGCGCCGAGTGGGGCTGGGGCGACTACAGGACGATCGGCTTCCTGGGTGCGGCCGTGGCCCTGTTCGTGGTCTTCGCGCTCTCCCAGAAGAACGTCAGGGAGCCACTGATCCCGCTGGCGATGTTCCGGTCCGTGCCGCTGTCCGCGGGCGTGGTCCTGATGGCGCTGATGGCCTTCGCCTTCCTGGGCGGGCTGTTCTTCGTCACCTTCTACCTCCAGAACGTGCACGGTCTGAGCCCGGTCGACAGCGGTCTGCACCTGCTGCCGCTGACCGGCATGATGATCGTCGCCTCGCCGCTCGCGGGCGTCATGATCACCAAGTTCGGCCCGCGGGTTCCGCTCGTCGGCGGCATGGTGTGCACGGCGGTTGCCATGTTCGGCATGTCCCAGCTGGAGATCGGCACCGGCACCCTGACCATGTCGATCTGGTTCGGTCTGCTCGGCCTCGGCCTCGCCCCGGTGATGGTCGGCGCCACCGAGGTCATCGTCGGCAACGCCCCGATGGAGCTCTCCGGCGTCGCGGGCGGTCTGCAGCAGGCCGCCATGCAGGTCGGCGGCAGCCTCGGTACGGCGGCGCTGGGCGCGGTCATGGCCTCCCGGGTCGACTCGCAGCTCGCCGACAACTGGGCGGCCGCGAAGCTTCCGCCCCTGCCGCCTGAGCAGCTGGACGCCGCGTCCTCGGCCGTCGAGGTCGGCGTACCGCCGGTGGCCGCCAACACGCCGCCGGAGATCGCGGGGAAGATCGCGGACGTCGCCCATGACACGTTCGTGTCGGGCATGAGCACGGCGTTCATGGTCGCAGGCATCGTCGCGGTGGTCGCCGCACTCGTCGCCACGCTCGCCAAGCGCGGTGCGAATGCCGAGGCCGGCGCTGGAGCGGGCCACATCTGATCGCTCCTCGCGACGCTCCTGCGGCGTCAACACAGTGCGTACAACAGCCCCGCCGGATCGTTCCGGCGGGGCTTGTCGCCTATCAGGGTGGTGTGCCCCGCAGCCCCTTCCCCGGGCGCCGTCCCGCGGGTCAGGGTGCGTGCAAGCGATTCGCACCACCACGGGGGTATTTCCATGCGTACGACCGTTCTTGCCGCCGCCCTGGCCGCCGCCTCGCTGGCCGCCACCGCCCTGATTCCGCAGGCCGAGGCCCACTCCGCGGCCGTCCGGCCCGGAGCGTGCGAAAGCGGTCAGCTCTGTCTCTGGGAGAAGCCGGACTTCACCGGCGCCCGCCAGGTCCATGAGCTGTCCACCATCGACATCGAGAGCTGTGTACCGCTGCCCGCGGGCAGCAAGGTCCAGGCGCTCGCCAACCGCACCGGCCGCCCGGTCACCACGTACCAGTCCGCCGAGTGCGGCGAGACCGGTGAGTTCGAGACCTATCCGGGCGGCGGCACCTGGGTGCCCCGGTCCCCGTACCAGGTCAGGGCCTTCAAGGTCTGGGAGAACTGACCGGACCGGATACGCCGAAGGGCGGCGGGACCGGGAGTCCCGCCGCCCTTCGCGCGTCGTACGCGATGCCTACGCGTCGCCGCCCGCCGCGCCCGGGTGGGCCGCGGTCACATCCAGCAGCTCGTACCGGTCGATCGCCGTCTTCAGCAGCGAACGGTCGATCCGGCCCTGCTTCGCGAGCTCGGTGAGCACCGCGAGGACGATCGACTGCGCGTCGATGTGGAAGAACCGGCGGGCCGCGCCACGGGTGTCGGCGAAACCGAACCCGTCCGCGCCCAGCGACTGGTACGCACCGGGCACCCAGCGCGCGATCTGGTCCGGAACGGAACGCATCCAGTCCGAGACCGCGATGAACGGGCCCTCGGAGCCGGAGAGCTTCCGCGTGACGTACGGGACGCGCTGCTCCTCCTCCGGGTGCAGCAGGTTGTAGCGCTCCACGTCCACGGCCTCGCGGCGCAGTTCGTTCCAGGAGGTCGCCGACCAGACGTCCGCGCGGACGTTCCACTCGTCGGCGAGGATCCGCTGGGCCTCGACAGCCCACGGGACCGCCACACCGGACGCCATGATCTGGGCCGGGATCTCGCCCCGCTCGGCGCCCTTGTAGCGGTACACGCCCTTGAGGATGCCTTCGACATCCACGTTCTCGGGCTCGGCCGGGTGCTGGATCGGCTCGTTGTAGACGGTGAGGTAGTAGAAGACGTCTTCGTTCTCGTCGGGGGTCCCGCCGTACATCCGCCGCAGACCGTCCTTGACGATGTGCGCGATCTCGTAGCTGAACGCCGGGTCGTACGCGACACAGCCCGGGTTCGTCGAGGCGAGCAGCTGCGAGTGGCCGTCCGCGTGCTGGAGACCCTCACCGGTCAGCGTCGTACGACCGGCGGTCGCACCCAGCACGAAGCCGCGCGCGAGCTGGTCGGCCATCTGCCAGAACTGGTCACCGGTGCGCTGGAAACCGAACATCGAGTAGAAGACGTACACCGGGATCAGCGGCTCGCCGTGCGTGGCGTACGCCGAACCGGCGGCGATCAGCGAGGCCGTGCAGCCGGCCTCGGAGATGCCGTCGTGCAGCATCTGACCGGTCGGCGACTCCTTGTACGCGAGCAGCAGATCGCGGTCCACCGCCTCGTACTGCTGGCCCAGCGGGTTGTAGATCTTCGCGCTCGGGAAGAACGCGTCCATGCCGAAGGTGCGGTACTCGTCGGGCGCGATCAGCACGAAACGCTTGCCGATCTCCTTGTCCCGCATGAGGTCCTTCAGGATGCGGACAAACGCCATGGTCGTGGCGATCGACTGCTGACCCGAACCCTTCTTCGCGGTCGCGTACGTCTTGTCCTCGGGGAGGGGCAGCGGCTTCGCACGCACCACACGGGTCGGGACGTAACCGCCCAGGCCCTTGCGGCGGTCGTGCATGTACTGGATCTCCTCCGAGTCGCGGCCCGGGTGGTAGTAGGGCGGGTAGCCCTCGTCCAGCTGCTTGTCCGTGATCGGGATGTGCAGTCGGTCGCGGAAGCGCTTGAGGTCCTCGACCGTGAGCTTCTTCATCTGGTGGGTCGCGTTGCGGCCCTCGAAGTTCGGCCCCAGCGTCCAGCCCTTGACCGTCTGCGCCAGGATCACCGTCGGCTGGCCCTTGTGGGCCTTGGCCGCCGCGTAGGCCGCGTAGACCTTCTTGTGGTCGTGACCGCCGCGGCCCAGGTGCAGGATCTGGTCGTCGGTCATGTCCTTGACCATGTCGCGCAGCCGCGGGTCGTCCCCGAAGAAGTGCTCACGGATGTACGAGCCGGACTCGGTGGCGTACGTCTGGAACTGACCGTCCGGCGTGGTGTTCAGCTTGTTGACCAGGATGCCCGTGCGGTCCTGCGCCAGCAGCGGGTCCCAGGAGCGGTCCCAGACCAGCTTGATGACGTTCCATCCGGCGCCGCGGAACTGCGACTCCAGCTCCTGGATGATCTTGCCGTTGCCGCGCACCGGGCCGTCTAGGCGCTGCAGGTTGCAGTTGACCACGAAGGTCAGGTTGTCCAGGCCCTCGCGGGCGGCGATGGAGAGCTGGCCCAGCGACTCGGGCTCGTCCATCTCGCCGTCACCGAGGTAGGCCCAGACGTGCGACTGGGAGGTGTCGGCGATGCCGCGCGCCTCCATGTAGCGGTTCATCCGGGCCTGGTAGATCGCACCGAGCGGGCCGAGGCCCATCGAGACGGTCGGGAACTCCCAGAAGTCCGGCATCAGCCGCGGGTGCGGGTAGCTGGACAGGCCGTCCGGCGCCTTCGACTTCTCCTGGCGGAAGGCGTCGAGCTGCGCCTCGCTCAGCCGGTCGAGCAGGAAGGCGCGGGCGTAGATGCCCGGGGACGCGTGCCCCTGGAAGAAGATCTGGTCACCGCCCAGACCGTCGTCCTTGCCCCGGAAGAAGTGGTTGAAGCCCACGTCGTACAGCGAGGCCGAGGACGCGAAGGTGGCGATGTGGCCGCCGACGCCGATCCCCGGACGCTGGGCGCGCGACACCATCACGGCCGCGTTCCAGCGGGTCGCGTTGAGGACCTTGCGCTCGATCTCCTCGTCGCCGGGGAAGAACGGCTCGTCCTTCGTGGCGATCGTGTTCACGTAGTCCGTGCTGCGCATCTCCGGCACGGCGACGCGCTTCTCGCGCGCACGCTCGATGAGCCGGAGCATCAGGTAACGGGCCCGCTCGCGGCCTCGCTCGTCGACCGCGGCGTCGAGCGAGTCGAGCCACTCCTGGGTCTCTTCGGGATCGAAGTCCGGGACCTGGCTCGGCAGGCCGCCAATGATGATCGGGTTGCGATCGGATCCGGAAGCCACGCTGTTCCTTCGCTATTAGGTGCTGCTCTACGGGGCCTGGTCACGGGAGAACATGCCCCCGGGATGTATGCATGTACGCCATCACCATCGTGTACCGCGGGGGCGCAAACGTCACCTCTACCGAGGGGTAACCGCCGTGTTGCGAGACATCGCGTCCTGCGCGCGGGGATGGGCTGGTCCAAACCGCAACCATACGCCCAAGCCGTCCAAGCGTTCCCAAAGGATGTTCGACTCCGAATGGCGAACCGAAACGGCATAAGCTGTGGAAGGACGTAAAGGGTGTGACGGTAGCGCCGGGCCCCGCGAGGGACCTGCCGACAGTGCGGCGACGTGACAGGGATCGTCACCGTTTAGGCGGTCTCGCACGCTGGGTACTTGCGCGATCCGCCGCTCCCGTGTGGACTACGGCCAACGCCCCGCGCACGCGCGTGGCTGAAGCATTTTCCGAAACATGATCAGGAGGCAACCCGTGAGCGCGACCGCGGACCACGCGGAGGAGCGGACCAACCCGGCAGCACGCCTGGGGTTCGAGCCCGGACAGGTGGTCCAGGAGATCGGCTACGACGACGACGTCGAGCAGGAGCTCCGTGAGGGCATTGAGGCCACTACCGGCCAGGATCTCGTCGATGAGGACTACGACGACGTCGCAGACGTCGTCCTGCTGTGGTTCCGAGACGAGGACGGCGACCTTACGGACGCGCTGGTGGATGCCATTGGTCTGATCGAGGAAGGCGGCGCGGTCTGGCTGATGACGCCGAAGACCGGCCGTGAGGGATACGTCGAACCGAGCGACATCAACGAGGCCGCTCAGACGGCCGGTCTCTCCCAGACCAAGAGCATCAATGCGGGCAAGGACTGGACGGGCAGCCGTCTGGTCACGCCGAAGGCGGCCAGAGCCAAGCGCTGAACCGGCTGTGCCACGCACTCGCCCTGAAGGCCCCCGACGGCATGCGCCGCCGGGGGCCTTCTGCGTACGGCTGGGGGCCTTTCGCGTACGGCTGCCGGGGTCTCCTCTTTCGTACCGGGCGACCTGGCGACCTGCGGACCGGGCGCGGGATGTGCCCGTGCGGGCGCTGCGCGGCCTGCTGCGGGCTCTGCGTAGGGTGGGAGCCACCCGGACAGCCCAGCCCGGTGAACGTAGCGAAGGGACGCGTTTCATGGCGATCGAGGTCGGCACCCAGGCCCCGGATTTCGAGCTGAAGGACAACCACGGCCGGACCGTGAAGCTCTCCGACTTCCGCGGCGAGAAGAACGTCGTGCTGCTGTTCTACCCGTTCGCCTTCACCGGCGTCTGCACGGGCGAGCTCTGCGCGCTCCGTGACGAGCTGCCGAGGTTCGAGAACGCCGACACGCAGCTGCTCGCCGTCTCCAACGACTCCATCCACACCCTGCGGGTCTTCGCCGAGCAGGAAGGCCTGGAGTACCCGCTGGTCTCGGACTTCTGGCCGCACGGCGCGACCTCGCGGGCCTACGGCGTCTTCGACGAGGAGAAGGGCTGCGCGGTGCGCGGCACCTTCATCATCGACAAGGAGGGCGTGGTGCGCTGGACCGTCGTCAACGGTCTGCCCGACGCGCGCGACCTCAACGACTACATCAAGGCGCTCGACACGCTCTGATCCGGGTCCGGTGGATCCGCGGGCGTCCCTGCCAAAAGCCTGCTCCGGCCGGGAACCGGTCACTAGGATCCACTCGTTGATCGGATGCCAACGCAACGTGGAGGCGCCGGCGCCCGCCGGCCCCCAAGGAAACCAATGGGAGGACTCGTGGGAGTCAGCCTCAGCAAGGGCGGCAACGTCTCGCTGACCAAGGCCGCGCCCAATCTGACCGCGGTCATCGTCGGTCTGGGCTGGGATGCCCGTACCACCACCGGTGGTGACTTCGACCTCGACGCCAGCGCCCTGCTGACGAACGCGGAGGGCAAGGTCGGCAGCGACGGCAACTTCGTCTTCTTCAACAACCTCAAGAGCCCCGACGGCTCCGTGGAGCACACCGGTGACAACCTCACCGGTGAGGGCGAGGGCGACGACGAGGTCATCAAGGTGAACCTGGCCGGCGTTCCGGCCGATGTCGACAAGATCGTCTTCCCGGTCTCGATCTACGAGGCCGAGTCCCGCCAGCAGAGCTTCGGCCAGGTGCGCAACGCGTACATCCGCGTGGTCAACCAGGCCGACAACACCGAGCTGGCGCGCTACGACCTGAGCGAGGACGCCTCGACGGAGACCGCCATGGTCTTCGGCGAGCTGTACCGCAACGGGGCGGAGTGGAAGTTCCGTGCCATCGGCCAGGGTTACGCCTCCGGGCTGCGCGGCATCGCGCAGGACTTCGGCGTCAACGTCTGAGAAGGCGCGACCGGGCCGAGCCGTCCAGGCGCAGCCCCGGCCGCACCGACAGGTACCCCGTCCGGCGCCGCACACCGTGCGGCGCCGGACGCGCTCAACAGCCCGTTCACAGGCTCAACAGACGGTTTCATCGACTCGGGGAGGACACACCATGGGCGTCACGCTCGCCAAGGGAGGCAATGTCTCCCTCTCCAAGGCCGCACCCAACCTCACCCAGGTGCTGGTCGGGCTCGGCTGGGACGCACGATCCACCACTGGCGCCGACTTCGACCTCGACGCCAGCGCGCTGCTGTGCCAGTCGGGCCGGGTGCTCGGCGACGAATGGTTCGTGTTCTACAACAACCTCACGAGCCCCGACGGCTCCGTGGAGCACACCGGTGACAACCTCACGGGTGAGGGCGAGGGCGACGACGAGTCGGTCATCGTGAACCTCGCACAGGTGCCGGCGCACTGCGACAAGATCATCTTTCCGGTCTCGATCCATGAGGCGGACAACCGGGGACAGACCTTCGGCCAGGTCAGCAACGCGTTCATCCGCGTGGTGAACCAGGCGGACGGCCAGGAACTCGCGCGTTACGACCTCAGCGAGGACGCCTCGACGGAGACCGCGATGATCTTCGGCGAGCTGTACCGGTACAACGGCGAGTGGAAGTTCCGAGCGGTGGGACAGGGGTACGCGTCGGGTCTGCGAGGCATCGCTCTAGACTTCGGGGTCAACGTTTCGTAAAGCCGCGCACGGCGCGGGGGAGCCCCGTACACACCCGGGGGAGACCCGTTACATAACACGATGGGGTAGCCAGTGCTTCTGAAAACCTTCGGCTGGTCGTTCGCGATTACCGCGCTCGGCCTGGTCGCAGCGGTGTTCTACGGGGGGTGGGAAGCCTTCGGAGTGGTTGCGATCCTTTCCGTCCTGGAGATCTCGCTGTCCTTCGACAACGCGGTGGTCAACGCCGGAATCCTGAAGAAGATGAATGCCTTCTGGCAGAAGATCTTCCTCACGGTCGGTGTGCTCATCGCGGTCTTCGGTATGCGGCTGGTGTTCCCCGTCGTGATCGTGGCCGTCACCGCCAAGCTGGGCCCGATCGAAGCGGTCGATCTTTCGTTCAACCAGCCCGAGCGCTACCAGGAACTGGTCACGGACGCCCACCCGGCGATCGCCGCCTTCGGTGGCATGTTCCTGCTGATGATCTTCCTCGACTTCATTTTCGAGGAGCGTGACATTCAGTGGCTGCGCTGGATCGAGCGCCCGCTCTCCAAGCTCGGCAAGGTCGACATGCTGTCGGTCTGCATCGCGCTGATCGTGCTGCTGATCTCGGCCATGACCTTCGCGACCAACGCGCACCAGCACGGCGGCGGTCATGTGGACAAGGCGGAGACCGTCCTGCTCGCCGGGGTCGCGGGTCTGATCACGTATCTCGTCGTCGGCGGTCTCTCCGGCTTCTTCGAGAACAAGCTGGAGGAAGAGGAGGAGCGGGAGCACGAGGTCGAGGAGGAGGCCAAGAAGAGCGGCAAGAAGGTCTCCGCGGTCGTACTCGCGGGCAAGGCCGCGTTCTTCATGTTCCTCTACCTGGAAGTGCTGGACGCGTCCTTCTCGTTCGACGGTGTCATCGGCGCCTTCGCCATCACCAACAACATCGTGCTGATGGCCCTCGGCCTCGGTATCGGTGCCATGTACGTCCGTTCGCTCACGGTCTACCTGGTCCGGCAGGGCACCCTCGACGACTACGTCTACCTGGAGCACGGTGCCCACTACGCGATCGGCGCGCTGGCCGTCATTCTCCTCGTCACCATCCAGTACCAGATCAACGAGATCATCACCGGTCTCGTCGGCGTCGTGCTGATCGCCTGGTCCTTCTGGTCCTCGGTCCGGCGCAACCGTGCGCTGGAGGCCGAAGGCGGGGGCGGCGACGCGGGTTCCAAGGCAGAAGTCCCGTCCGGGGTGTGACCCGGTAGGGATTGAGGAACGCTTTCAGCGGGGCGGTCCGTACGGCGACGGTTCTCCGGGAACACCCGGACCCGGCCCTGCGGCCGCCCCGCAGTGATGTGTGCGGGGCCGGTGCACTACCGATACGTGTGGGGGTTGGGGATGGCGTTCTGGGACAGCCTGTGGCCGAGGCGGGAGGCGCAGTTCGAGTCGGGCAACGCGTCGACCAACTCCATCGTGCTCTCCAGGCGGCACGCCACGGTCTCACTGACCAAGCAGGGTGCGCTGACCGGCAATCTGCGGGTCAACCTCTCCTGGCGGATGCGCACCTCCGACATCGAGGGCAGGTCGCGGCAGAGCGGCCGGCTGCTGCGGCCCCTGAAGCTCTTCCAGCCCGATGTGGTCCAGGCGCACACCCAGGGCGTGGTCAACGTCGACCTGGACCTGGGCTGCATGTACGAGCTGAAGGACGGCACCAAGGGCGTGGTCCAGCCGCTGGGCAACCTCATCGGCGATCTGAACGGGCCGCCGTACATCCGGCTCAGCGGGGACGACCGCTTCGGGGCGCCCTCGGGCGAGACCGTCTATGTCAACCTCGACCAGCGCGACCAGATCAAACGGCTGCTGTTCTTCGTCTACATCTACGACCAGACGCCTGCCTTCGACCGTACGCACGCCAAGGTGACGCTCTACCCGGGCAACGGTCCGCGGATCGAGATCGAACTCGACGAACGGGCCCCGCAGGCCCGCTCCTGCGCCGTGTTCACGGTGGAGAACATCAAGGACGAGCTGATCGTGCGGCGCGAGGTGAAGTTCGTGTACGGATTCCAGTCGGAGCTGGACCGGCTGTACGGCTGGGGCATGCAGTGGGGACGGGGCTACAAGACCCGGACCTGAGCGACGCCGGAGCGGGTGCGGTGCGTCCGTCCCCGCCGGGAGCGCGTCAGGACCGTACGAACTGCGGTCCCTGCGGTGGCAGCACGAAATTCGGGTCGGGGGCGGGCGCCGCGGCCGCGGCGGGCTGCGGATAGCCGTAGGCGGGCTGAGCGGCGGCGGCGGGCTGGGCGGCGGGCTGCGGATACCCGTACGCGGGCTGGGAAACGGACTGCGGAGCGTGCTGGGCCACCGCGGGCTGCGGGTAGCCGTAGGCGGGCTGCTGGACCGTGGCCTGCGAGTCGTGAGCCGGCGCGGGCGGGAAGGCGGGCGCGGGCGGCGGGAAAGCGGGCGCGGTCACGGGCGAGAGGTCCGCTGCGGGTGAAGGAGCCGGATCGGGCTCCGCCGCGGCCTCCGCCTCGTCGACCGAGATGCCGAAGGCGGTCGCCAGGCCGACCAGACCGGTCGGATAGCCCTGTCCCACGGCCCGGAATTTCCAGCCATCGCCGCGCCGGTAGAGCTCGCCGCAGATGATCGCCGTCTCCTCGCCGGTCTCCGGCCGCACATCGAAGACGGCGAGCGGGTCCCCGCCCGCCGAGGCCGCGTCGTACAGCAGGATCCGCAGATCGCGCACCTGAGCGAATGCGGCTCCGTCGGAGGACGCCGCGACGACCACCTGGTCGACCGAGGGGTCGAGCGCGTTGAGGTCGGCCTCGATGGTGTCGGTGAGCCCCTCGGGGACACTGCGCTTGGGCAGCCGTCGTACCAGGCCGGAGGGGTGGCGGGGCTGGTTGTAGAAGACGAAGTCCTCGTCCGAGCGCACGCGGCCACTCGCTCCGAGCAGCAGGGCCGAGGCGTCCACATCCGGAACCCCGGCGCCCGGGGTCCAGCGCAGCACGGCCCTTACGGCCATGGCGTCCAGAGGGACGTTCGAGCCTTTCACCATCGCGTGCGTCATGCCCGTCATCCTGCCTGCTGGCTGCCCGTGCGGACAACGCGGGGGTCGCACCGGATATCTCGGCGACGCGTCGGAATCAGGTCGTCCGCAGTACGTGGACCCGTCGGGAAATGGACGAGTTACCCGGAATTCATGCACGTAGGGAACTGTGGACACCCGTCCGTACGTACTATTACCGGCCATACGTTGTCCGGTCGGTCAGGCAGTTCGGGGGAATCACATGCGTCATTTCGGGCATATTGCGCCCGCTGCGAGAGAGGGTCTGTTCTTCCAGGAGCCGCGCGAATTCAGCGCGGACTCGCCGGCCCGCATGCTTTCGGCCGCCCTGGGAGCGACCCTCTACAGTCCTGCCACCAGGCCGAGACTTGCTGACGACGTGATCAAGCAGGCCGGGCGCGGTGTCGTCTCGATGGTGCTGTGCCTGGAGGATTCGATCGATGACTCCGAGGTCGTGGTCGCGGAGGAGAACCTGGTCAGACAGTTCGCCGACCTCGATGCGCGCGGCGCCGAGGTGCCCCTGCTCTTCATCCGGGTGCGGGAACCGGAGCAGATCGTCGACCTGGTGCACCGGCTCGGCGGCACCGTCCGATTGTTGTCCGGTTTTGTACTTCCCAAGTTCACCGAAGAGCGCGGCGTGCTCTTCCTGGAAGCGCTCACCAACGCCGAAAAGGCGAGCGGCCGGCGCCTGTTCGCGATGCCAGTTCTCGAATCCCCCGAGCTGCTGCATCTGGAAACCCGCCGCGAAGCCCTCCAGGGAATCGCCCGCACCGTCAACAAGTACCGCGACCGGGTGCTCGCACTGCGGCTCGGTGTCACCGACTTCTGCTCGGCGTACGGGCTCCGCAGGGCGCCCGACATGACCGCGTACGACGTACAGATCGTCGGCGCTGTCATCGCCGACGTGGTCAATGTGCTGGGCCGGGCGGACGGCACGGGCTTCACGATCACCGGGCCGGTGTGGGAGTACTTCAGGCTCCAGGAGCGCATGTTCAAACCGCAGCTGCGCCGCAGCCCCTTCCTGGAGGGCCGGGCCGAGGAACTGCGTACGGCACTGATCGAGCACGACCTGGACGGCCTGCTGCGCGAGATCGAACTCGACCGGGCCAACGGCCTGCTCGGCAAGACCTGTATCCATCCCTCACACGTCGCGCCCGTGCATGCGCTGTCCGTGGTCAGCCACGAGGAGTTCAGCGACGCACAGGACATCCTGCGGCCGGAGCGCGGCGGCGGTGGCGTGCTGCGGTCCGCGTACACGAACAAGATGAACGAAGTGAAGCCGCACCGCGCCTGGGCCGAGCGGACCCTTCAGCGGGCCGAGGTCTTCGGAGTGGCGAGAGAAGACGTCGGCTTCGTGGAACTGCTGGCGGCGGGCCTCGCGGAATGAGCGGGCCCCGCGGACCGCGCGCGTCGCGTGGAACGAGTGCGCCTCGCGGAACGAGCGTGTCCCGATGAGCGGGCGCGCGGCAAGGAAAGAGACGGCGAACGTGGTGTGGTCGGGCAGCTGGGTGGCGGAGCGACTGGGCGTCGAGCTCGTCGGCGACGGAAGGCCCGACGGCGACAGAGAGCTGAAGGAGCTGCTGGGCCTCGCCCTGCGCCGCAACCCCAAGCGGGCCCACCTGCTCGTGTCGAACGTGCTCGGCAAGCACGTGCCGCAGAAGCCCTCCGTGGTGTACGGCGCCGGATTCGAGCTCGGCCGCCGGGTGCATGAGCTCCTCGGCGACGCCGAGGCGCGCCGGGCGGTCGTGCTCGGTTACGCGGAGACGGCCACCGGTCTCGGCCACGCGGTCGCCGACGGGCTCGGCGTGGCGCCGTACCTCCATTCGACACGCCGCCCCGTCGAGGGCGTGGCACAGGCGGGCGGCTTCGAGGAGTCGCACTCGCACGCCACCTCGCACCTGCTCCTCCCGGAGGACCCGAACCTGCTGGCCGGCGGGCGCGAGGCCATGGACGGCGAGCGGGGCGGCACCGCCGTGGACGGTGTTCCCTCCGACGCGCCGCTGGTGCTGGTGGACGACGAGTTCTCCACGGGCAACACCGTGCTCAACACGATCCGCGCGCTGCACGAGCAGTACCCCCGCAGCCGGTACGTCATCGTCGCCCTGGTGGACATGCGGTCACCGGCCGACCACGGCCGGCTGAGCGAGTTCGCCGCGGAGATCGGCGCGCGCGTCGACCTGGTGGCGAGGAGTTCGGGCACGGTCACGCTCCCGGAGGGCGTTCTGGAGAAGGGCCAGGCCCTGGTCGCCGCCCACGAAGGGGCCGGCTCCGCCACCCCGCGAGCGGCCGTCGGGACAGGGCGCCGCCCGTGTACCCGGGTGGACCTCCAGTGGCCCGACGGCGTGCCCGACGGGGGACGGCACGGCTTCACCCCCGCCCACCGGGCCGCCCTGGAACCCGCCCTTCCGGCCATGGCCGCCCGCATCGCCGCGTCACTGGGCGCTGCCCGCCGCGTACTGGTCCTCGGCTTCGAGGAGCTGATGTACGCCCCCCTCCGCCTGGGCATGGCCCTGGAGGACCACACCGACGCCGAGGTGCGCTACTCGACGACCACGCGCTCCCCCGTCCTCGCCGTGGACGACCCCGGCTACGCGATCCGCAGCCGACTGGTCTTCCCGGCCCACGACAACCCGGCCGACGGACCCGGCGACCGGTATGCGTACAACGTCGCGGGGGCCGGTTTCGACGCCGTGGTCGTCGCCGTCGACTCCACCGCCGACACCCCTGAACTCCACGCCCCCGACGGCCTGTTGGCGCAGCTCGCCGCGCACACCGACCACGTCCTGCTCGCGGTCGTCCCGTCGTACGTCCCCTCTTGCGCCCCGGCGGATGTCCCGGCGGATGTCCCGTGGGGCGTATCCCCGTACGCCTCCGAGCACGCCTCCCCGTACACCTCCGAACGGCAGGAGCCCCCCATGCTGCCCGAGCCCCTCCGCGGACCCGCCTTCTCCTCCTATGCGCCGGACGACGTCGGCTGGCTGCTCCAGGACCTCTCGGACACCGAACTTGAGGCGCCCACCGAGGAGCGCGAGGAGGCGATACAGAGCGGTGGCGCGCACTACGCCGAGTCGCTGCCCGTCGAGTACCAGCCGTCCGCCCAGTACCAGAACCTGTTCAAGGCGGCGCTGGACCTGTCGGCCGCCCGCGTCGCGCGCGCCGTCGGCACCGTCACGGAGACGGTCCTCGCCGAGCGCACCCCTCGTCCCGTACTGGTCTCGCTGGCCAGGGCCGGCACCCCCGTCGGCGTGCTCATGCGCCACTGGGCCCGGCAGCGGCACGGAATCGATCTGCCGCACTACGCCATCTCCATCGTGCGGGGCCGCGGCATCGACGCCAACGCCCTGCGCTGGCTGGCCGCCCACCACGATCCGGCGGACATCGTCTTCGTCGACGGCTGGACCGGCAAGGGTGCGATCACACGTGAACTGTCCGAGGCGCTCGCCGGGTTCGACGGCTTCAACCCGGAGATCGCGGTCCTGGCGGACCCGGGCGGCTGCGTCCGCACCTACGGCACCCGCGAGGACTTCCTCATTCCGTCCGCCTGCCTCAACTCCACCGTGTCCGGGCTGATCTCACGTACCGTCCTGCGCTCCGACCTGGTCGGCCCCGACGACTACCACGGCGCGAAGTTCTACCGGGAGCTCGCGGACGCCGATGTGTCCGGCCACTTCCTCGACACCGTCGCAGACCGCTTCGACGAGGTCGTCGACGCCGTGGACGCCGAGGTCAAGGAGCTCCTCGCGGCCGACCGCGCGCCCACCTGGGAGGGCTGGGCCGCTGTGGAGCGCATCAGCGAGGAGTACGGCATCCACGACGTGAACCTGGTCAAGCCGGGCGTCGGCGAGACGACCCGCGTACTGCTGCGCCGCGTCCCGTGGAAGATCCTCGCCAAGCGCGGCGCGGGCGCGGACCTCGAACACATCCGCCTGCTGGCGGAGCAGCGCGGCGTACCGGTCGAGGAGGTCGATGAACTCCCGTACACCTGCGTCGGGTTGATCCACCCGAAGTACACCAGGGGCGCGACGGGCGCGGACGGCAAGGCGGTGGAGTCGAAGTGACCACCCCGATTGCCGCGACGGCTCCGGAGACCGCTTCGGCCACCGCGGCTGCCCCGGTCACCGAGACCGCTTCGGCCACCCCTGCGACGCTGGTCGCCAGTGACCTGGACCGCACCCTGATCTACTCGACGGCCGCGCTCCAGCTCTCCATGCCGGACGCCGAGGCCCCACGGCTGCTCTGCGTAGAGGTGTACGGCCACAAGCCTCTCTCCTATCTGACCGAGACGGCCGCGAACCTGCTCGACGAACTCGCCAGGACCACGGTCTTCGTCCCGACGACCACCCGCACCCGCGAGCAGTACGGGCGCATCCGGCTCCCCGGCCCCGCACCCCGGTTCGCGATCTGCGCCAACGGGGGACACCTCCTCGTCGACGGCGAATCCGACCCGGACTGGCAGAAGCAGGTGTCCCGCAGGGTCGCCGACGAATGCGCCTCGCTCGCCGAGGTCCGCGCCCATCTCCTGGCCGCGTCCGACCCCGCATGGCTGCTCAAGGAACGGGTCGCCGAGGATCTCTTCGCCTATCTCGTCGTCGAACGTCAGCTGCTGCCCGAGGGCTGGGTCAAGGAACTGGGGGAGTGGGCGGAGCCCCGGGGCTGGACGGTCTCCCTCCAGGGCCGCAAGATCTACGCCGTGCCGGCCCCGCTCACCAAGAGCGCCGCCATGACCGAGGTCGCCCGGCGCACCGGCGCCACGCGCACCCTCGCCGCCGGTGACAGCCTCCTCGACGCCGACCTGCTCCTCGCGGCCGACCGCGCCTGGCGCCCGGCCCACGGCGAACTCGCCGACACCGGCTGGAGCGCCCCGCACGTCAGCGTGACGGGCGCATACGGTGTGGCCGCGGGCGAGGAGATCCTGCGGCACTTCCTCCGGGTCTCGGGCCAGGAGGGACCGACGAGGAGCATGTGATGGCCAAGGGCAACGAAACCAAGATCACGGACGAGCTGTACGCGTACATGCCGGCGCACAACCCACCGCTCGACGCGGTGCAGCGCGAGCTCGTCGAGACCACGTACGCCAGACTGCCCGAGCACGCGGGCATGCAGTCCGCCGAGGAACAGGGACCGCTGCTCGCCTTCCTCGTCCGGCTGACCGGGGCCCGGCACATCGTGGAGGTCGGTACGTTCACCGGCTTCTCCGCCCTGTCGATGGCGCAGGCACTGCCCGCCGGCGGCCGGCTGATCGCCTGCGACATCTCGGAGGAGTGGACCGCCTACGGCCGCGAGGCGTGGGAGAAGGCGGGAGTCGCCGACCGGATCGAACTCCGTATCGCCCCCGCGCTCGACACGCTGAGGGCGATGCCGGCCGAACCGCACATCGACCTCGCCTACCTGGACGCGGACAAGGGCGGCTACATCGCGTACTGGGAGGAACTGGTGCCCCGGATGCGGCAGGGCGGTCTCGTCGTCACGGACAACGTGCTCTTCCACGGCAGGGTGACCGACCCGCGGGCGACGGGCGGAGCGGCGGCGATCAAGGAGTTCAACGACCATGTGGCCGCCGATCCGCGGATGGACAGCGTGCTGCTCACCGTCTCGGACGGCCTGACGCTGTCCCGTAAGCGGTAGAAGCGGCCGGCGCCGGCAGTCCGGCAGCGGCGCGACTCGTGCCGGGCTCCCTCAGCCGCAGCAGCCACCCCCGCAGCAGCCGCCCCCACCCCCACCCCCGCCTCCGGCCGACGGGGCGGCGGGCGCGGACCTGGCCGACGACCCGCCCACGGCCACGGTGGAGAGAAGCTTCACGGTGTCGGCGTGCCCGGCGGGGCAGGAGGCCGGGTCCGAGGACTGAGCCATCGGGCGGCTGAGTTCGAACGTGTCTCCGCAGGAGCGGCAGCGGTACTCGTAACGAGGCATGGCCCCAGGCTATCCGGCACTATCCGGCACCGCCCCGAGGACGGCTAGGGACGGCGTACGACGGGCATCGGCGTCGTCGCCTTCCGCCCCATCCGCATCTCCTGCGCGGCCTCCTCGGGATGGCGGGCCCGCCAGTACGGGTTGTCGTGCGGAAGGCCGCCGCTGACCCGCCCGTACATCCCGAAGACCATCAGCATCAGGCCGACCACGAAGCTGAACAGCACGTTCTGGAGGCGGAAGGCGAGGAAGTTGAAGTCGGTCTCCAGCAGCGCGAGATTGACGAAGCCGCTGAGGATGAAGGCGATGCCCAGAATCATGTTGAGCGTCGAGGCGAAGTTGCCGCCGATCACCATCCCGATGAACAGGAGCAGGCCGACGCAGATGGACAGGACGCTGAGGGCGCCGTTGGTGTTGAGGCCCGCGACGGTGGCTCCGCCGGTGTTGAAGAACCCGATCTTGTCGATCAGCCCCAGGATTCCGAAGGCGAGCAGCACCAGCCCCATCAGCCCCGCACCGACCCGGTAGACGCGGTTGAGTCTGTAGTCGACCGGCAGGTGCTTGTCGAGCCGGGTGGATCTGTGGCGGCGGCGTGGAGTATGTCGTCCGGTGGTGTGCAGTACATGGGTGGCCATGTCGGTCTCCTTCGGGCGTACTACCAGGATCCGCCCACGGAGTTGCCGCCGCACATCAGGCCGCGCGTCACCCGCTGCTGCCGCTACCCGCAACCACTGCCGCTGCCCGCTATCGCTACCCGCTACCGCTGCCGGCCCCGCGCTCCTCACGGATCTCGGAGACCACCCGCGCGGCTGTCCGCCGTACCGCTTCGGTCTCGGTCAGGAAGTGCCAGTAGTCGGGGTGGCGCCCCTCCAGACCGGCGACGGCGCGCTCCAGCCGGGCCACGGCATCGTCCAGCGGACGGGCGTGACGCGGTTCGGGAGTGTTGCGTCCGGCCATGGCCAGGCGCTGGGCGTCCCGGATCGCGAAGCGGGTCCGCTGGATCTCCTGCTGCGGGTCCTTGGCCACGTCGTTCAGCCGGTGCAGCCGGTCACCGGCCGCGGACACCGCCTCGTCCGTGGCGTTCAGCAGGGCGCGCACCGTGCTCAGCCGGGAGGTCGCATCGGCCCACCGCTGCTCGTCGCGCGCCTCGGCGGCTTCCTTCAGCTTCTCCTCGGCCCGCCGTACGTTGACCGCCGCCTGCTCCGGCACGGGCTGGAGATCCTGCCAGCACGCGGCCGAGAACCGCCGCCGCAGCTCGCTCAACACCGGCTCCACGGAGCCTGCCCGGGTCGTCAACGCCTGGGCGCGGGTGCGCAGCGACACCAGCCGGTGGTCGATCTCGGCGGCCCGCTCGGGCAGCTGGGACGCCTCGGCCCGTACCGCCTCGGCATCGCGCAGCACCCGGTCGGCGCGCTGCAGGGTCTCCGCAACGCCGTGCCGGCCTGCGCCCTGGTTGAGCTTGGTCAGCTCGGGAGCGAGGGCGGCCAGACGCGCGGCGAGATCGTCCGCTCGCAGGCCGGACGCCCGCACCGCATCGAGAGCATTGCTCGCACCGAGGAGCGCCTGGCGCGCCCGCTCCACGGCGGGTGCGAGCCGGGCGAGCTGCGTCTCCGCACTGCCCAGCAACGGCCCGAGACCCTGCGCGAACCGGTCCAGCTCGCCCTTGACCCGTACCAGCTCGTCCTTGGCGGTGGTCAGCTCGGTCCTGGCACGGGCGGCGACCGCGGGCTCCAGACCGTCCCGGTCCAGATCGTGTGCGTCGACCGCGGTGATGTACGTATGACTGGCCTCGTCGATCCGCCGCCCGAGAGCGGCGAAGTCGTCCACGGCCTTCCGCGCACCGGGCGAGCTGTCCACCGCGGTGATCGTCTCGATCGAGATCCGCAGATCGCGCTGAGCCGTGTCCAGCTCGTAGAAGGCGGCAGCGGCGGCGTCCTTCGCGGCCTGAGCGTCGGCGCGCTGGCTCTCCCCGCGTCCGCCGAACCAGCGCCGCGTACCGCCACCGGCGAACGCGGCAGGCAGCGCGGCAGCGAGCAGCGGCACAGGCAGCAGCATCAGCACGAGGACATCCTTGACGCCCCTGACGGCGGAACTCCCACCCGCTCTCGCCTGCGGCCGCGCGTGTGTCGCCGTCACATCCCTCTCCCGTGCCGTTTCGCCCTGCCCGGTACATTCTCCCACCAGGTAAGGACGAACACACGGGCCGGTTAGTTCGCGCTTCGGACCGTGATTTGTCCGTTGTCGCTCCGGGCCTTCACCACATGGCTGCTGTCGTCGCTGCGCGGGACGTCCACCGAGACGCGTCCGTTGTCCGCACCGGCGTCCACCGCATACTTCGTGGAACCGCCCGGCAGATCGATGGTGATCCCCCCGTTGTCACTCCTGCTGTCCACGAGATCGGGCACGGAGCTGAACCCGAGCCGCACCCCGCCGTTGTCGGACTGGACCGACACGGACTTGGCCGAGATGCGTTCGGCGACGATGCCCCCGTTGTCGCTCTCCAGCTCAAGGGGCCCACTGGAGTCCCGGACGGTCACCTTGCCGTTGTCGGCGCGCAGCGTAAGAGGAGCGCCGAACCCGGACGCGACGACCTTCCCGTTGTCCCCCTCGACGACCACCGCCACCCCGCGCGGCACCTTCACCCGGTGCTGCGAGGCACAGTTGCTGATCAGCGCGCTGCACTTCACCTGGAGCGTGAGCGTGTCGTCCTGCATCCTCCACCGCGGATCGGGCCCGCTCCCGAGAACGACCCACCCGTCCACATGGCGGGTCACCTCGACCCTCCGCACATCGGCCGGTACGAGCTCCAGAGACGTATTGCCGGACCGGATGGTCAGCGTCTTCCCGCTCAACGCGAACGACTTGCGCTCGGCGGGCGCGTCCCCCGGATCCGTACTGCCGCAGCCGACAAGGCCAAGACCGATGAGCAGGACCCCACCGGACGCGATGAGAGTGCGGGTACGGAATGCCACGATGATCTTTCCCCCAGCTCGCACGCCGGACGGCCCCGACGCTGTCGCCCTCACGGTACGTAAGCAGCCCGCCCACCAGAATCCGGACGGCTACCGTATGAGGGGTAGGGATATCCCCCGAACAACACCACAGCGCCCCCGCACCTCAGGCCGCCCCCACCACCCCTGCCGCCCCTGCGGCCCGTGCTCACTGCGGTGCCCGACTCCGTTTGTGACCGTGGGCCGTAGTCCATGTACGCTGTTGCCTCATCCACGGGTGCGTAGCTCAGGGGTAGAGCGCTGCTCTTACAAAGCAGATGTCGGCGGTTCGAAACCGTCCGCGCCCACCAGTAGGTAGCACGACAAAGGCCCAGGTCACCGGCATCGAACCGGGAGCCTGGGCCTTGATCGTTCCTCCGCGATTCCGGCGGGGGAGTGGCGTCGTGCCATTCACGTGCCAGATGCCTCCTCCGGACCCTCCTCGGCGGGCTCGGCCGGGCGGACCTTTTTGATCTGCTCGTCGACGTGAGCGGCGATCGCGTGGTCCCGCCCGTTGACCAGGTGCTGATAGATCAGCGCGGCCGGCCTCTGCTGATCGTGGCCGGGCTGGCAGTGTTGGCGACCAACCCGGCCCTGTTGGCCACGTTCAAGGTCACCAACCATTGGGCGGTTGGCTTCGCCTCCCGGCTCTGCCCTCCCAGGACAGCCATACAAAGCACCAGCGTCTGTCGGCCAGCCTGCAAGAGTGCTCAGGCGACCGTGTTGAGCGTGTGGTTGAAGCCATGCTCGACAGCGAGCCGCTTCCCACTTGGGAACGCAATCAATTCCAGGACGTGCTGTGGAGCTGACGCCCCGGACCGTGGCCCGGCGCCACGGTCCGTACCGGCGGCGCAGTGCTCAGGTGGTCAGCGGGCCGGTTCACCGTGCCCCGGGCCTGCGCGAGTTTGGTGGCCCACAGCTGGTCGACACGCGAGCGCTCGGTGGCGTTCGGGTAGCGGTTGATGCAGGACGGGCCGGGGCCGCCGCCCGACATCAGCTCACTGCACGGCCCGCTGTAGTCGTCCGGCAGGCCCAGCACGTGCCCGGTCTCGTGGGTGACGACGCGAACCGAGTCGTTCTGCTTGTTCTGGGCGTAGTCAAGGAAGACGTAGCCGCTTCCGCGGCCGTTGGTGTAGGCGTAGGAACCGCTCGGGTCGTTGCCCTCGCGGTAGGAGAAGTCGGCACCGCTCGAAGCCTCCTGGAGCTTGACGTTGGACTCGGAGCTGTTCCAGATCGAGGCCGCGCTCGATATCTGCGAACGGAAGCTCGGTGCCTGGGAGGCGTTGTAGTAGATGGTCACCGCCTGCGCGTTGGGCTGGGCGGCGCGCTTCTCGGCGACCGACTTGAGCACAGCCTCGAAGAACGCCTTGTTGTTCGCGGCCTCCCCAACCGACCCGTCGTACCGCGCCACGGAGGTACCGGCGGAAGCGGACGGGGTGGCGGCCGTGTGAGCGCTCGCCGGCACCGCCGCGCCCAGCGCGCTGGAGGCCAGCCCCAGGCCGAGAGCGAGGGCGAGGAGTCTCGCGGACGTTCGGGACGACTTCATGTGGGGGCTCCTACTCACTCGATGACGCCAAGCGCCCGGTGCGCGGTCGACTCTGCGTGCACTCCGGTTCCGAACTGCAGCGACGTCCTGTGGGTTCGTCATTCTTAGAACGGCTCGACAGGGAGCGCAAAGGGTCCCGTCACTACGTCGCCTCGTAGGTCCCAGGACCTCGCCAGGGCAGTGCGCGGGTCTCCAGTTCGCACATGGCGGCGGGAGGGAAAGCTGTCGCGACGTCAGAAGCCTTACACCACGGGGCAGCGAGCGTGCGGGCCGGCCGGGCGGAATTGCGGGACGTGCGGCGAGATCCGCATTCAGGCCAAATAGGACAAAACATCAGATGTCGTCCACTATGTGTCTACTAAGTACGCCGGTCGGTTGCCGGAGCGCTGTGACCGACGTCATAAGATATGGGCTTCCGTTTCTTTCGCGCTCCACCGGCCCCGAGTCGCCTCCCCAGGGAGTCACCCTCGGCGTTTGGGCGGCATCCCTCACCGCTGAGCCGCCGCCGCTCAGCCCTGATCAGGATGGAAGCCCGGCCCGCCGTGCAGCCCGGTGAGCGGCGTGGGCGAGAGGTCGGCCGGTTCCTCGCCCGCCTCCAGCAGCGTGTACGTCGCACCCAGTGGCTTCGGGACTATGCGGGTCGGGCTGTCGTCCGAAAGCCGCTGGCCGCCGGGTTGCTGCGTATGCGTCCCACTACCTTGATGCCGCTGACCCGCACGTACCCGGCAACACAACTGGGTGAACTGTGGTCTGCGGCGTAACTCCGGCCTGGCGAGGCCCGTCTCGTACGGCATGGGAGACATCAACGCTGTGCTCATGTTGGAGCCTGGGCTGGCGGTGGTGGAGATTGGTGAGGGAGATGCAGCGACGCCGCACGCGATCGGCGCCCGCCGCCGGTCGATGGGCATCGACCGGCGTCCCGGTCGACCACGAGGCGGCGGGCGGCAGTTTGGGTGTCGGGGCAGTCGGTGCACTCCTGGGTGCCCAAGTACGAATCCCGGGCCCCGACTTACTGAACCGTTCCGGGTTCGGTAGAGATCTCAGATATTGGTTGTGACCTGGGGTTTCGTGGTTGCGAGGTAGTGGTTTTTCTCGTATTCGACGGGCGGGACGTGGCCTATTTCACCGTGGAGTCGTCGGTGGTTGTACCAGTCGACGTACTCGGCGGTGGCGAGTTCGACATCGGGCAGTGTCTTCCAGGGCCGTCGGGGCTTGATCAGCTCGGTCTTGAAAAGTCCGATCGTGCTCTCCATCAGGGCATTGACGCTCCTATAGTTGTCAACTCGCGGCGGCGGTCGTTCGTGGGGCGGGTCGGATCAGGTGGTAGACCTCGCGGATGACGTAGCGCTTGAGGCAGCGGATGATCTCGCGTTTCGTCTTGCCTTCGGCGGTGCGGCGGGCGACGTAGTCGATGGTGGGCTGGTGGAATCGCATGCGGACGATGACGGTGCGGTAGATCGCGGCGTTGAGCTGTCGGTGGCCGCCGTGGTTGATGCGGTGCCTGCCGCTGGTCATGCCGGAGCCGGTCGGCACGGGCGCGATGCCGGCGAGCTTGGCGAGGGCGGCTTCGGACTTGATGCGTTCGGGGTTGTCGCCGGTCACGACGAGGATCTCGGCAGCAGTATCGACGCCGATGCCGAAGGGTTCAAGCAGCTGTGGGGCCGCGCGGTGGACCAGATCGGCGATCATTTTCGTCAGGTCCTTGGCCTCGGCGTCGAGGTACTGCCACCGTTTGGCCAGTGTGCGCAGGGCATGACGCAGTGCGTCCTCGGGGCCCTCCAGCTGGCGCGGGCGCAAGGCCGCCAGGTGGCGGGCCAGGGCGATCTGCGTTTTCCCCGCGGTCTCGTTGCGCAGGGGATCGGGAGCGTGGACAAGCATCGCTTTCATGGTGACCATCGCCGCTGTGCGCTGTCCGACGGCCTGGTCGTGGGCGATCTTGAGCTGCCGGATCATCTCGGCTTCGCCGTCTGCGCTCTTGGGGGTGGCCGTCGCGAACCCGGCCAGGACGGCTCGGGCGGCGTTCTCGGCGTCCAGGGTGTCGGACTTTCCGTTCATCCGTCGCAGTCGCCGGTCCGGGCGGCCGGCCTCGACCACCTTGTGCCCGGCCCGTCGAAGGAACGAGGCCAGGGTGGCGCCGTAGGAGCCGGTGCCCTCGATTCCGAAGGCCAGAATCCTGCCGTATGAGCCTGCCCAGTCCAGGAGTTGCTGGAATCCACCGGTGTCGGTGGGAATCGTCAAGGTAGCCAGGATCCCGCCGATGGTGTCCATCACGGCTGCGACGTGCACGTGCTTGTGAGTGTCGACGCCGATCACGACGTGCCCGGACCTGTGCTGCTCGTTGGAGGTCACCGCGTTCCTTCCGGCCGGTAGCGTGGGTGCACGCTGTCGCCGGCCGGACGGACAGGACTGTCACGGGGACGCTTTGACGAGTTGGCTCCAGGCTCCTATGAGGTCACGTCCGTCCGGCGGCAGCGCTTGCTGCGTGCCCGGCCGGACGGTCGACAGATCAACGCCAGGACACCCGCGGGGTCGGTCGTAAGCAAGAGTCAGACCGTCGCGGCCGGGACTACCCGATCCTTGCGGGATCCGGTACGAAGAGAATGACAGTCGTAGGCGTCGCCGACCGATCCGATAGAGGCGGCGATGTCCGCAGTATCCAGATGCTCGGCGAGCCGGAAACTCGTGTACTGCGACCCGGCATCCGAGTGATGTATCAACTCGCCTGCTTGGAACGGGTGTTGATCGCGGTCACGCTGCCACAGCGCCATCTCGAGGGCGTCCAGCACGAACACCGTTTCCTTCACGGTGGCCGCGGACCAGCCGACGATGCGGCGGGAGAAGGTGTCCACGACGAAGGCGACGTAGACGACACCGGCCCAGGTCTTCACGTGGGTGAAGTCAGCGACCCAGCAGCGGTTCGGGGCGAGCGCGACGAAGTCGCGGTCCAGCAGGTCCGGGGCCCGCCCGGCCTGCCCGCCGGGCAGCGTGGTGATCACGCGTGTGCCACGGACCGCTCCGGCGATGTCCATCTCGCGCATCAGGCGTTCGACGGTGCAGCGGGCGACCTGATGGTCTTGCCGGTTCAGTGCACGCCAGATCTTCCGCGCCCCGTATACACGGTAGTTGGCCTCGAAGACCTCACGGATCAATTCCTTGAGTTCCGCGTCGCGCACGGTCCGGGCTGAGGGTGCGGCCTGACGTTTGTGGTGGGCATAGTAGGTGGAGGGGGCGATCTTGCATTCGTGCTCGGTGAGTACGCGGCAGATCGGCTCGACTCCGCCGAAGCGGCCCTTGTGCTCGTCGATGAAGGCTACGAGCGTGTGTGTGGCCGGTCGAGCTCGGCGATGCTTCTATGTCAAGCCACCTGCGGCAGTTCCTGGATGATCTGCTGGTCGTCATGGGCAGCCTCGTCTGCCAGCAGAGCCCGGAAGACCCGGTCGGAGATGCGGCGCCGCAGCAGTCGCAGAGCCTCTTTCACGGTCTTTCCCGCGGCGAGCTGCTTGGCGTAGTACGCAGCGCCGGGCCCGTCTTGACGGACTTGGGTGACGGCAGCCATGTGCAGGGCGTTGTTGATGGTGCGGTTGCCTCCCCGATTGAGGCGGACGCGAACCGTGTTGGAGGACCAGACGGGTATCGGGGCGGTGCCGTTGAACCGGGCGAAAGCGTCCTTGGACTTGAAGCGAGTGGCCCCGGCCGTCTCTCCGAGGATCATCGCCGCCGACAGGGCCCCGCATCCGGGCACCGCCAGCAGATTCGGAGCCAGTTCGCGAACCAGATGCCGTAGCTGGGCCTCCATCGCGTTGATGCGCAGGGTCAGGCGCCGACAATCCTGGACCAGATCCAACGCGATCTCCGCCACGACTCCGCGTCGGGCGACGAGGCCCGCTTCCAAGCTGTCCAGGACGCACAGGCGCTTCAGACCGCGCGAAGGAACGACCAGCTCGGGGTCGATCTCGTGCAGGAACCAACGCAGCTTGTTGGCGATGGCGGTGCGCTGCCGGACCAGAGTGCGTCGGTGATCGGAGCGCAACTTGACCTCGCGGGTCGGGCCGTCCAACTCGGCCTTGGGCAGATCGGGCTCTCGCAGAGCGACTCGAGCCACCGCTTCAGCGTCGATCGGATCAGACTTGCCACGCTCGCGGGCCGAGCGCCGCGCGCCGGCCATCAGTCGCGTGTGCACGCGCACCACCGCGTACCCCGACACCAGTAGGTCCGCCTCGAAACGTCGGGTCAGATGCCGGCAGTCCTCGATAGCGAGTAGGACCTGCTCAAACTGTCCCAGCCAGACGCAGACCTGCCGGCGGCCCCTGGCGGTGGCGTCCACGGTCAGCTGCGTCAGGCGCCTTCCGACCTGGTCCACCGCGACCAGGGTGCGAGTCTTCTTGTGGGAGTCGATACCGACCACGATCACGGGATGCCTCCAACGGGAGTCGGACGAGGTGTCGTCGTTCTCCGCGGGGGCACGCCTCAATCGGGCGAACAGCACGCTTCTATCAGGCCACATCGCGAAGAACGGACACGCCGACGGGGCGGCACATCGCCGAAAAGCCCTCAACTGGCGGGGCAGCAAAGAAAAGAGCCAGCCCCATCGGCATCTGTCACTGTCGCACCGTCACCGGGTCGACGTCTCCAACGATGGCATTGAAGCGAAGAAAGACGCCGCAGCCTTCAGGATCTCGTTCGCCCGCTTCAGCTCGGCGATCTCCTTTTTCATCGCTTTGATCTGCGCGGAATCCTCCGTCGTGGTGCCTGGACGGGCGCCGGCGTCGATCTGGTCCTGGCGGACCCACTTGCGCAGCGTCTCGGTTGTGCCGATACCCAGTTTCTGGGCGACCGCTTTCATCGCGGCCCACTCGGTGTCGTACTCCGGCCGCACCTCGGCGACCATCCGCACCGCACGACGGCGCAGCTCAAGCGGGTACTGGGAAGAACGTGCCATGACTCGATCCTCTCAAATGATCGAGTCCCTACCGAACCCGGAACGGTTCAGTTCGAAGCGGTCCGCGTCCACCGAGGGCGCATAGCAGGGGAGAGTCTGTTTCCGACTATCCAGCTGATCACGGCTGGTGGGTCTCCTCGCTCTCGGAGCCCACGAGGAATCCACATTCAGCCTCACTCAGCAGGAAGTTGCTGAGCGCGCCTGTATCGACCGGGCCACGTGCAATACGAAAGCGCCCCCTCCCGCACGGTACGGAAGGGGATGCAGTGACCAATTTCGATGCTGCCCCGTCGCACACGGCTGATGAAACGGAGGGGGCCGACGGTCCATCGGAAAGACCCCCATACCGTATGGGGCTAAACCGTCCTATCAGTTCATCTATCCGTTACGGAACGACGAGCGAGAACGCCAGGTCTTCCCACTTGTTCGGCATTCCCGTGATTACGTGAATGGTGTCCTTCCGCCCTCCGCACTCGGGGTGCGGCCAGAACGAGATACGAATTCCGTACTCGAAGGAAACGTACTGAAGGGTGGCCACCGGGGTGAGCCTGGTGAGATCCAGGTCCTTGTCCTCCAGTTCGACGCAGTAGCGTCCAGTGGCCGGCTTCGTGACGTTCGCGATCCCCTTGGCCCTGTTGATGCTGCCGTCCGCGTTGATCACCGCAGCGGCCTGCGCATACGGAGCCGTCACCTTGGCGGGGGTCGGCGCGGCAGCTGAGGCGGTGCCCGCCCACGTAACGCCTGCGACGAGACTCACGGCGGCGCTCGACCACACAGCCGTGCGAACCTTCTTGTTCTTGAGCAAGGGTGTCCCCTTTTTTGTCAACCTTCCTGAACTCTTCGAGGAAGGTGTGAATCGGGGGAATAATTTCAGGGATTTTGAGTTCCTTGTGATGCAGAAAGGGTTATGCGTGTGCACTTGATGAGAGTGTTCACTCTTGCATTGGAGATTCTTGATACGGGTTTTCGAAAGGAATACGAAAGCGCCCCCTGCGTCGGCCGAAGCCAGGCAAGGGGCGACGCTCATGAGCGTCGGCGGTCAACGGTCAACGGTCAGCAGGGAGGTCGTGGACGACCGGACTCTGCGCATGGTCCGGGACAGTTGGTGAATCGTGGCGGCTGGGGGCTGTACCTGGCGGGGTACGTCTGCCCATCCGCTCCGCCGTGGCCGTGTGCGTACCGTCCTTCCCTGCGGAGCCGGCAGAACCAGCCGGGTCGGGGCCGCCCTTCGGCCCGGGACGATGGGGTCGGTACCGGCCTTACCGGATGTACGGGACGGGTGGCGTAGAGCCGCTTGGGCCCGGTTCACAAGACCTCAAGGTGTCGGGAGAGGCACTGATACATCAGCTCTTGCAAAGCAGATGTCGGCGGTTCGAAACCGTCCGCGCCCACCAGTACAAAGGCCCCCAACCGATCAGCAGGTGCGGTTACTCACGGCCGGGACGCCGCTTCAGCATGCGGTCCAGATGGCTCACGGCTTCGCGCTGGGTGTCCTGGACGACGTGTAGTGGTGACGTCGGGTATTGGAACTGTCCGAATGCCTCCGGGCTGAGGGGGCGCCCGAGGCGGTTCTGTTCCGGCCCGGGGGCGGCTGTGGTAGGCAGGGCCGGTGATCAGCCGACTTCCTCTCGACGAGCAACTTGAGTCCCTGCGCGCGGTGCTGGCGCGTAACGACGTGCTGATGGAGGTGCTGGCGCGGACTGCGGCGTTGGATCTGCCTGGGTGGTATGTGACGGCGGGATGCCTGTTTCAGACCGTGTGGAACGTGGTCACGGACAGGCCGCCGACCAGCGGTATCAAGGACTACGACGTCTTCTACTTCGACGCCGACGATCTGTCCTGGGAAGCGGAGGATGCCGTGATCAGGACCGGGCGGGAGGTCTTCGGCGATCTGCCTGCGGAGGTTGAGATCCGGAACGAGGCGCGGGTTCACCTCTGGTACGAGGACAAGTTCAAAGTGGTGTGTCCGCCGTATGAATCCACCGAGGCGGCGATCGACAGCTTCGCCGCGACGACGTGCTGCCTGGGAGTGCGTCTGGAGACCGACGGCCGGTGGCGCGTGTATGCGCCGTACGGGCTCTCGGACGTGTTCAACCTCGTCGTTCGTCCGAACCCGGTGCTCGCACCCCGGTCGGTCTATGAGACCAAGGCGGCGCGGTGGCGTCAGCAGTGGCCCGAGCTGGCGGTTTTGGAGTGGCCTTCCGGGAGCGTCATGTCGGCCTCGCCCGTCGGCTGATCTCGAAGGCGTAGGTGGTCCGGTCGCCCGCGGAGAGCCGTTGCCAGGCGACAGCGACGTTGGTGTGGATACTCAGGGCGCGGGCGAGGATCGCGGCGGGGATCTCGGTGGCGAGCTGGAAGAGCGCGGCGCTGCGGGCCTGGCGAGGTGGTCTTCGGGCTTGAGGGTGTTGTTGTGCAGGAGCCGGCATGCGGTGTTCCAGCGATGCTTGTCGTCGAGCGGCTGAGCGGGGCCGTTCCAGCGGACGGCGGGGACCTCGTACTCACGGGATAGCTCTCGCCCCATATGTGACAGCCTTCGTGCGGGCGTGACGGCGAGCTCGTCCTGGATGCTCGGCAGCGCGATGTGCACGGACGAGTCGTCCAGCGCCCGCAGTAGCTGGGCCGGTGCGATCACCGGTGGCGAGACCATCTCACCTCAGGCTTGCGCCAGTTCCTTGATGCCGGGGACTCCGTGTATCGCGGGCGTATCGAAAATCGCATACACCACCGCAACGGCCCTCCGTCTCCAATGGGGGCATGAACCACAACGCATCCCTGTCGGCACCGCCCCGCCGCACGCGCAGGGTCGTGCTCCTCGGCCTGGCGATCCTCGGTGTGGCAAGCGCCGCGTTCGTCGTGCGTGGGCCGCTCATGATGGCCGCTCCGAAGTGCATGGCCGGGCGGTGGCACGGCTGCTTCGACACGTTCAACGGTGTGGTGCTCATGACGTTGGTCGCGCTGCCGTTGGCCGCGCTGGTGGTGTGGGCGCCGGCGCGCCGTCGGAGTGCTGTCGGCGTCGCATCGGCGTGGCGGATGTCGCTGGCCGAGGTGGGCATGGTCCACGGGACGGTGCCGTTCCTATGGATGACCATGATGCCGGGCGCCGGGGCCGGCATCGTCCCCGCCCGGGTGAGCCTGGTACCGCTGCGGGACCTGGTCACGATGGGGCCGCTCGGAATCGTCGGCAACCTGCTGGTCTTTGCGGCGCTGGGGTTCTTCGCGCCGATGCGGTTCGCGGCGCTGGCGTCCGTACCGCGGATCCTCGCGCTCGGGGCGGGCTGCTCGGTCCTGGTTGAAACCGCACAGTACGTCCTGCGGCTGGACCGGGTGTCCTCCGTGGACGACGTACTGGTCAACGCCGCCGGCGCCGTGCTGGCCGCGCTGGCGTCGCGCCGCTGGTGGCGCACTACGGCACATGCGCCGTCGGATCGGCCTCGCCCCGCGCCGGCACCGGCATCGGCAGGCTGAGTCGCGTGTCCGGTGTGCATACGTCTTTGAATACGTCGGCGATATGTTGTGCTGCTTAGGCTTCGGACATGCGCGTACTGATCGTGGAGGACGAGCCCTACCTGGCCGAAGCCGTCCGTGACGGTCTGCGGCTGGAGGCGATCGCCGCCGACATCGCCGGCGACGGCGACTCCGCCCTGGAACTGCTCAGCGTCAACTCCTACGACCTCGCGGTCCTCGACCGCGACATCCCCGGCCCCTCCGGCGACGAGGTCGCCCGCCGCATCGTCGCCTCCGGCAGCGGCATCCCGATCCTTATGCTCACCGCTGCCGACCGGATCGACGACAAGGCTTCCGGGTTCGGGCTCGGAGCCGACGACTACCTCACCAAACCGTTCGAGCTGCGGGAGCTCGTCCTGCGGCTGAGGGCGCTCGACCGCAGACGCGCGTATGCCCGGCCCCCGGTCCGCGAGATCGCGGGCCTGCGGCTCGATCCCTTCCGCCGGGAGGTCTTCCGCGACGGACGCTACGTCGCACTCACCCGCAAACAGTTCGCCGTGCTGGAAGTCCTCGTCGCCGCCGAGGGCGGGGTCGTCAGCGCCGAAGAGCTGCTGGAACGGGCCTGGGACGAGAACGTCGACCCCCTCACCAACGCCGTACGCATCACCGTCTCCGCACTGCGCAAACGGCTCGGCGCACCATGGATCATCGCCACGGTGCCCGGCGTCGGCTACCGGATCGATACCGGTGTGGACACCATCGCCCCCGGCAGTACGCATGCGTAGAGGCCCAGGGCCCAGCGCCCGACTGAAACTCACCCTCAGCTATGCCGGATTCCTCGCCGTCGCCGGCACTCTCCTGCTGGCCGTGGTGTGGGTGTTCCTGCTGCGCTACGTACCCGACAACCCCAAGGGCCTTCTCGGGATCTCGCCCAACCGCTACCTCCTTGTGCACACCTTCGCCCCCGCCGCGGCCGTGGCGATGGCCTTCCTGCTCGTGTTCGGCCTCGTCGGGGGATGGATCCTCGCCGGCCGGATGCTCGCGCCACTCACACAGATCCGGGATGCGGCACGGATGGCCGGGAACGGATCGCTGTCCCACCGGATCCGCATGAAGGGCCGCCAGGACGAATTCCGTGAACTCTCCGACGCATTCGACTCGATGCTCGAACAACTCGAGTCCCACGTCGCCGAGCAGCAGCGGTTCGCCGCGAACGCCTCCCACGAGCTGCGCACCCCGCTAGCCATCTCGCGGACGCTCCTCGACGTCGCCCGCAAGGACCCCACGCGGGACCGGGGTGAACTCATCGAACGCCTGCACGCTGTCAATACACGGGCGATCGACCTCACCGAGGCCCTCCTGCTGCTCAGCCGCGGCGACCGCGGGAACTTCACCCGCGAGAGCGTCGACCTCTCCCTCATCGCCGAAGAAGCCGCCGAAACGCTGCTTCCGCTCGCCGAACAGCGCCGGATCACGCTCGACGTCACCGGCGGGGCGGCCCGGACCAGCGGCTCCGCGGAGCTCCTGCTGCGGATGGTGACGAACCTCGTCCAGAACGCCATCGTCCACAACCTCCCCGCCGGCGGCACCGTGACGGTCCACACCGAGGCGCACGGCGACACGAGCGTGCTGCGGGTCGAGAACACGGGCCGTCGGCTCCCACCGGAACTGGTACCGACCCTCATCGAACCCTTCCAGCGCGGAACGGAACGCGTACGCACCGACGAGCACGCCGGCGTCGGCCTCGGCCTGGCCATCGTGCACAGCATCGTCCGCGCCCACGACGGGACCCTCGACCTCGTCCCCCGCCCCGTCGGCGGTCTCCTCGTCACGGTCCGGCTTCCCGGCACGCCGTAGTCATCGTCCCCGAGCGGGGCCCACCGGATCGGTGCACGGTTGGCAGTCGGGCATCGCGTCGAGCCCGCCCTGTCCCGACTGAAGCACTGGAAGATCCTGCGGGACTGCCGGCCCAAGGACAACGGCGTCGACCAGGCCACGCTCGGTGGTGCGGGCATGAAGGCAGGTTCTCTCAGCAACTCGTAGATACGAATCCAGCTGTACGAGAGCGAGTGCCGCCGCCGGCGTCTGCGGGAGGCGCCGTGCGCCGGGTCGGACGGGGCTTTGTGGAGCAGGGGGTGAACCAGGACCGGGGGAGGGCCCGGGTCCGCCAGGGCCACCGTGCTGTGCCAGATGAAGTAGGACGGGAGGAGCACAAGGCCGCGGCCGTTCAGATGCAGGTCACCGCCCAAGATGTGGTGCTCCACCTCCAGCACCGGGGGCCGCCAGTTCATACGCGGCGCGAGGCTGGACAGCAGGCCCTCGGCGCCGGCGCCGAGGAAGGCGCGGGCCCGTACGGCCTTATGGCTGTCCAGTGGTACGCCCGCAGGGCGTCGGTCAGCGTCCTGCGCTGCTCCGGCTCGGCGAGGCGTGGCAGCCAGGCCCTCCTGCGACTCCGGGGGGCAGGAAGTCGGGGTAGTACGCCGCGCGCGGGAAGGCGGGGAGCAGCAGGGACTCCACTGTGGGCGCGAGGCCGGACTCGGTCAGCCGGTGCGCCGCCGACCGGTACCAGCCGGAGTACGCCCGCCTGCCGCGGCGGGTCTGGAAGCGGTGCAGGCTCGATGCGATCTCCCGCGGCGGGTCTGGCTCCCCGTTTCGGCTCGCCTCCGGGGCAGCCGTACAGCAGAGATGCGCAGCAACCACACCGAATAGGGCGTGTCTCCCAAGCTCTGCATCAGCCCTGCTCCCATCGTTCGATGACGTCGCGGCACATGGCGGTGTGCTCGTCCGACACGAGCAGGACGAGGTTGCCGGCGTGATCGCTGTACTGGATCAGGACGTTGACACCGGCGTCGCCGAGCATGCGGGCAAGCGCGCCGAGCTGTCCGGGTGTCTCCTGGTTCAGCCGGGTCATGGTGACGTCGCGCACGACGGCGGGGCCGAGTCCCACGGCGTTGACAGCGGTCAGGGCGGCGGGGCCGTCGTCGACGAGGTAGTGCGCGACGGCATGCCCGTCGTGGGTGAACACACCACCGCCTTCCAGGCTCACCCCGTTGCTGCCGAGCGCCTGGCCGAGGTCGGCCAGCGCGCCGGGCCGGTTCGGCAAGTGGACCTCAAGGTCTTGCAGGTGGGCGGTCACGAGGCCACCACGGTGGTGGAGACCTTGACCGGGACTGACAGGCTGTTGGCGACGTAGCACTCGTGGTGGGCCCGCACGGCGATCTCTTGGATCTGGGTCTCGTCGGTCCCGGCGGGGACCTTGACGGTCACGTGCAGGTGGATCGTGGCCAGGCGGGCGGGTTTGGCGGTTTGGTCGAGGTGGCTCGTCGCCTCGTCGTCGTAGGCAAGCACGTCCACCCCGGCGCGGGCTGCGGCGCCGAGGAAGGACAGCATCTGGCAGGACGAGGCGGCCATGACGATGAGTTGTTCGGGGTTGAGTCGGTCGGGGTTGCCGCGGAAGGCCGGGTCCGCGCTCAGGTCGACCTGCGTGGTGGCCGGCGTGGTGACGGCGGTGTGGTCGCGCGAGTAGGCGCGGATCCCGACGGCGGTGGAGCCGTCCCAGTGCAGACGGGTGTGGTAGGCGTGCGTGTTCATGCTCGAACCGTAGGTCCGGGACGCTTCGGCACCGGCCGAAGCGTCGTCGTCGTATCGTCACCTTCATGAGCAGGGACCGGGACTTCACGAGAGCGGGCAAGGCGCTTGCCGCCCCCGCGCGCTCGGTGTTCCTGAACCTGCTCATGGACGGCACCGGACGGCCGGCCGGTGAACTGGCCCAGGGGGCCGGGGTGAGCGCCTCGACCGCGTCGGAGCACTTGGCGGTGCTCGTCGATGCGGGTCTGGTGACGTGCGAGGCGCGCGGGCGGTGCCGCTACTACTCGCTCGCCGGCCCGCAGGTCGCCACCGCTCTGGAAGCGCTCGGCGTCCTGGCCGACCCGGCGCCCGTCTCGGGGTATCGACGAAGCCGTCAGATGCAGAACCTGGCCGCGGCGCGGTTCTGCTACGACCACATCGCCGGGCGGCTCGGCATCGCGCTGACGGATGCCTGGACACACCAGGGATGGCTGGCGGACCGCGAGTCGCTCACCCTCACCGACGCCGGCGCTGACGGGCTGCGTGGCATCGGTGTGGATGTCGACGGCGCGATCCGGGCCCGCCGCGCCACCACTCGGGCGTGCCTGGACTGGACCGAACGACGAGCGCACCTTGCCGGTGCCCTGGGTGCTGTAGTCGGCAGACGGTTCCTCAAGGCCGGGTGGGTGGTGCGGCACCGCTCGGGGCGGGGCCTGAACGTCACCGAGAGCGGCCACGATCTCATTTGCGGAATCTGGGGAATCGACCTGGCCGACAAGGCCAGACCGGAACGGTGAGCGGGCTCCACCGCACGCTCGCCCATGCCCAGTGGCACCGAATCCGCCCGGTGGGGACGCGGCCGCACGCACCCGCGACGCGGAGGGCTCGGTTGCCGGTGAGCCGGTGGGGCACGCCGTGGCGACCCTCAGCGCGCGTTCATGAGGAGGCTCAGCAACCGTGCTGCACAATGGCTTTCGCAGATGGTCATGGTTTGCCGATCATTCGTAGACCGTCGCCGCTTGAAGAGCTCGGGCGAGGAACGTCCAGTCACCCGCAGCAGGTGGCTCCTTATCGAAGTTTCGATACCAACCCTCCGAGTCGTTCATCCACGCGGCGAGCCCCGGTTGCAGCGATGGTCGCCGCGCTCGCCCGTGAAGTGATCGTGCTCAACGAGAAGATCGGCGAGATCGACCGGCAGATCGAGGCTTCCTTCCGCCGCCACAAGCAGGCCGCCATCATTGCCAGCATGCCCGGGATGGGCGACCTGCTCGGAGCCGAGAACCTGGCCGCCATCGGTGGCGGCATGGATCTCTTCGGCAGCCCTGATCGCTTGGCGACCTACGCCGGCCTGGCACCGGCGCCTCGGGACTCAGGCAGGGTCAGCGGCAGTCGTCACCGCCCGATATCACCGACGTCTGCAACGGGCTTTGTTCCTGGCAGCCAAGAACAGCATCACCTGCTGCTCGGATTCATGCCGGTACTACGACCGCAAACGAGCCGAAGGCGAGAGGCACACCGAAGCAGTCCTGGCGCTGGCCAGGCGACGAGTCAACGTACTGTGGGCACTTCTCCGAGACCAGCGGCATTACGAACTCACGCCCCCGGTGGCAATCGCCCAGTAGGGTTTCTCGCCGATCGCGAACCTGATCGACCAAAGCCGACTTCTCAGGGAGGATCCCATCAGCATCGACCCATGACGCTGAGGAGACCCCTGTGATCACGCAAGGAGTACAGGTCGCAGGCCGGTGCACTGCCTGCGGAGGCACGACAATCTGCGATGTCGGTCAGTTCTTCGACCGCGGCATGCTCCGCTGGGGCACCGAAGGACGATGCGCGGACTGCCTGAATGGATGGTGCGAGCAAGACAGCGGCCCCGTTACGCCCGAGAACATTCGACAAGCGCTGCTGCAAGCGCACGGGCCAACGCGGCTTCGCCTGTCTGGAGACGTGCCGAACCTCGTTCCCGTGCTGCAAGCCCTCCGCAGTGCACAGGAACTATCCCTGGGCGAAGCACGAGCGCAGGCTGCGGAACTCGCCCGGACCGGTCTCATCGGCACACTCGTCGAGATGGAGGTCCTGGCGGTTCACCTCCGGAGACGAGCCGTCGCGGTGAGCGTTGAACCAGCAGCGTAACCCCGTCTGGACAGCACCCGCTGCGGCTTGACACCGGCATTGAGCAGTCTGGACAGCCCCGTTCACTGGGTTGAGCCCGTGTGCCTTGGGAAGCTGGTGACGATTCTGCAGCGCGGAGGCGCGGATACGGTCCGCAGGGCCGGCCGTGGAGCATTCCGCTGGAGGACAGCGCGTTGCTGGTCGCGGTGTACTGGCACACGAACTTGACGATGCAGCAGCTCGCCCTGTTGTCCAAGGCGTTCAATTCGGCCGCGGATCGCGTCATCGACCGCCTCGGGCCGTCGCTCGCGCTCCAGCCTCGCAAGCGGTTCGCCAAAGGCGCCGTGCTTATCGTGGACGGAACCCTGGTCCCGAACCGGGAGCACACCATCGCGGACCAGCCGAAGAACCACCGGTACTCAACCAACCGCCAGGTCGTCATCGACGCCGACCCCCGACTCGTCGTCGCCGTCGGCCGACCGCTGCCCGGCAGCCGTAACGACTGCAAGGCGTGGGAACTGTCCGGTGCGAAGGCCGCCGTCGGCCGGACCACGGTCATCGCGGACGGTGGCTACCGGGGCACCGGCCTGGTCATCCCGCACCGTCACGAACGCGGCCGGACCGAACTGCCTGCATGGAAGGAGGAGCGCAACACCTCCCACCGCAACGTCCGCGCCCGCGTCGAGCACGCCTTCGCGCGGAAGAAGGCATGGAAGATCCTTCGTGACTGCCGTCTGAAAGGCGACGGCATTCACCACCGCGATGCTCGGCATCGCCCGACTGCACAACCTTGCGCTCACGGGGTAACTCCCGCTCCATATGAGACCAGAGAGGCCCAGGGGAGGCGGCTCCCCGCCTCCCCGGCTCGGAGAATGCTCAGTCGATACAGAATTCGTTGCCCTCGATGTCCAGCATTGGGATGCACGACTCGTTTTCCTCATCGGCATACAGCGTTTGCACGTGGGTGGCGCCGAGCGCGACCAGTCGTGCGCACTCGGCTTCGAGTATGGCGAGGCGCTCCTCCCCCACGAGCCCGGTGCCGACCCGGACGTCGAGATGCACCCGATTCTTGACGGCCTTGCCTTCGGGGACGCGCTGGAAGTACAGGCGCGGGCCCACGCCTGAGGGATCGCTGCAGGCGAACCATGAATCCTGCTCCGCAGGAGGCAGGGTGCGGTTGAAGTCGTCCCAGGTGGCGAACCCCTCCGGTGGCGGCGGTATGACGTACCCCAACACCTCGCACCAGAAACGAGCGACGCGCTCAGGTCCTGCGCAGTCAAAGGTGACTTGGAACTGCTTGATCGATGACATCGGCGCACCATAACAGGGGGCCTCCGCCCGCCGCGTCCGAAGCCGAAGCCTTGAGGATCTTCTGAACTCGGTCCCTTTTCCGCGGGGTCCCGGGCTCATCGGCTCAGAGAGGTCTCCCGCTCCATGCGCGACAGTTTCTCGGGATTGCGCACGGCGTAGAGCCCGGTGATGAGGCCGTCGTCGATACGTACCGCCACGACGGTGTCGATCGCGCCGTCGAGCCGGAGAATCAGCGCCGGGTAGGCATTGACCTGCGCCGGGCGCAGCGACGCTGCGGTGAGCCTGCCCATCCCGGCGGCCATCAGGCGGGCCACCTTGTCGGCCCCCACGACGGGCCGCAGGACGGCCTGCTTGACTCCGCCGCCGTCGCCCAGGAGGACGACATCCGGCGCGAGGATGTCGAGCAGGCCCTGCAGATCGCCCGTTTCGGCCGCCCGTTGGAACGCATCGAGCGCGTCTCGGGTCTCGGTCGGGGAGACGATCCCGCGCGGCCGGCGCGCCGCGACGTGTGCCCGTGCCCGGTGCGCGATCTGGCGGACCGCGGCCGGGCTCTTGTCGACGGCTTCGGCGATCTCGTCGTACCCGAGGTCGAACACCTCGCGCAGCACGAACACCGCCCGCTCGGTCGGCGTCAGCGTCTCCATCACCAGCAGCATCGCCATCGAGACGCTGTCGGCCAGCTCGACGTCCTCGGCCACGTCGGGCGCCGTGAGCAGCGGCTCGGGCAGCCAGGAGCCGACGTAGGACTCCTTACGGCGGCCGAGCGTACGCAGCCGGCTCAGCGCCTGGCGCGTGGTGATCCGGACCAGGTACGCACGCTGCTCCCGCACCGTGCCGAGATCGACACCCGCCCACCGCAGCCAGGTCTCCTGCAGGACGTCCTCCGCGTCGGCGGCCGAGCCGAGCATCTCGTAGGCGACGGTGAACAGCAGGTTGCGATGGGCGACGAACACCTCGGTGGCGGGGTCCGCGCGTCCGCCGTCGGCGAGCTGCCCAGCGGCTTGCTGATCACCTCGCTCGTCCTTCTGGAGCGCGCGGGGGCTTCGGTCACGCTGAAGCCCGAGCATGAGGAGACCCTCAGGGAGGAGAAGGCCGCCTTCGTACGCGCCATGGGATAGCGTCGCCCGGCCTCGACAGGCAGTTGTCCAGCCTGACGCCAGCCACACCAGGCACGGGCGGGAGATCAGAGCGGCCTTGTGCCTCGTACCGCGTTGTTCAGGCCGTCGACGAGACGTCGCAGCCTTGCCCTGCCCGGGGCCTGGGATACGCCCGTGAAGCCGTGGCTGCCTTCGTCGACTGGGCCTTGGAGAATGTCCTGTCGGACAATTTGTTGGTCATTGCGGTCACTCAAGAGGCCAATGTCCGCTCGCGTCGACTGCTTCATCGAGTGGGAAGTGCACCGGGTGCGAAGGCGCCCGGTGCACTCAGGTGGCGGCGTGGACCGGCGCGAGTGCACCGCTGAACCACTGGGTGGTCCGGCGGCAGGTCCGGGGCGTCCCGCTCAGGCGTTGGGGCGCTTGCCGTGGTTGGCCTTCTTCTTCTTGCGGCCGCGTCGCTTGTTGCCTCGCTTGGCCATGCTGGATATCTCCCTCATTCGGAATATTTCGGACCGCCGTAAGTTTAGGTTCGGGCCGGTGCTGCCGCATCAGAGGCGCGGCGGGTGCCGCGTTCATTCCTCAGGGCATGGTCGGTGCGCCCCGGCGTTGTGGGGCCCTTGTGCCGGTAGCCGGACGCGCAGGGCCTCGGTGAACCAGGTGAAGGCCGGTGCAGGGTCGTCCGGGGGCGGCCAGGCGTTGATGACTGCGAGCAGCTGCAAGTACCGCTGCCTGCGCGGGTCGTTCGCCGCTTCCAGCAGGGTCAGCAGTCGGTGGCGCAGAGCGGTGGTGTCGGGGCGGCCGATGTCGTGTGCGTAGCTGGTCATGACCGTGTCGACGATCGGGTCCGCCCGGTGTGAGGCCGGGGTGATGCCGGCTGTCAGTGCCGGGGTGGCGTGGGCGAGGACCGTTGCTGCGGGGTCGCGGCGCAGCGCGGTCGTCGTGCTTTCGGCGCGGTCGGCCGCGTGGTGCTCGGCCATGCTGCGTATGGTGGCGCGGAAATCCGGGTCCTGGGAGAGCTCGGCCAACTCCACCCAGGCCTCCACCTGTTCGGTGTCGGGGGAGTCGGGGAGCTCCGGGGTCATCGAGCGCATGATGCCGGTGAAGTCGGACGACCCGGTGGACCCGGGGGCGGTGTCGGGGGCGCCGAACGCCGTGTCGAGGAAGTCGTCGATCAGGCGTCGGCGTTCGTCCTCCGAGAGCTTGGCCAGCTTGTGCATCAGATCCATCTCCTCAGGTGTGGACCCGCGCCTGGCCACCGTCGTCAGCACCGCGCGCCGCAGGCGCAGTGTGCGGATCTGCACCGCCAGGGACTCGGCGTGCGCTGCGGCGACCTCGGGGAGCGAGAGCTCCCGGTCCACGACCTTCCGGATCGTGGGAAGGTCCAGTCCCAGGTCGCGCAGCGTACGCACCAGGTCCAGGCGTGCGACGGCGTCGATGTCGTAAAGGCGGTGGCCGGCCGGGCTGCGGTGGGTCGGTGGCACGATCCCGCGGTCGGAGTAGAACCGGATGGTCTTGACCGTCAGCCCGGTCTGCCGGGCCAGATCACCGATCGAGTGGAGCGCGTCGCCGTCCATGCCCCCACTCTCATGCCTCCCCCTACGGGAGACTCAAGTCCTGGCACGTCGTAACGTGTCCTTCTCGTCATCCGCGGCAGTTGCACCGTCCCATGGGGGGAATCCATGTCCTACGGCTATCCGCCGACCCCGAAGCAGTCCCGTACCGGATTGATCGTCACGCTGTCCGTGGTGGGCGGGGTGGCCGTCCTGCTGGCCCTGGGTGTGCTGATCGCCGTCTCGGCCGGCAACAACTCGGCGGCGGGCGATTCGAAGACGTCGAAGCCGTCGAAGAGGCCGCCGGCCGGGGCCACGGAGGGCGGTGGTGTGTCCGAGGAGCCCACCGAGTCGCCTGTCGTGGAGGGTACGAAGGCCGAGGACGATGTGCGGATCACCAGCTGTGAGCTCGACTCGGTGACGCAGTGGCCCTCGGCGGGCGTGGAGATCGTGAACCACTCCGGGGAGCGGTCCTCCTACATCGTGAACATCGAGTTCGTGGACGGGCGCGGTACGCGCCACGGCGAGGGGCTGATGTCGTCGTCCAGTCTGGACGCCGGGCAGAAGTCCGTGGGGAAGGCCCAGGGGCTGGGGAAGTTCACGGGCAAGCTCACGTGCAAGGTCGCGAAGGTGTCGCGGTTCCCGGCTTCCTGACCTCGGGCCACCGGTCGCAGTACTCGATGTGGATCGCATGTGCCGTGAGGTGTGTTTCCGCCGCGTCACCCGTACGGGTGCGTCCGGGTGGTCGCTCGGGAGGGCGCCGCGCAGGGTCGGTTCTGTCTTGCAGTCCCGCTCCGGCCAAGGAGTCCCCATGGCACAGTCAGCGCCCACGCCCGACCCGGCTCCTTCCACCGAACCAGGGGGCATCAACCCCTGGGCGGCCGGCGGGATCACGTTCGCCGGTGTGCTGCTTCTCGTCGACGGTGTCCTCGGAGTGATCAAGGGCATCACCGGCATCGCCACCGACGAGGTCTACCGGCGGGTCAGGAACTACACGTTCAAGTTCGACGTGAGCGCATGGGGCTGGATCCACCTGGTCCTCGGCATCGTGCTCGGGATCGTCGGCTGGGGCATCCTCAAGGGCGCCACCTGGGCCCGTGCGCTTGGCGTGGTGATCGCCGCCGTCAACATGGTCGTCAACTTCGTCTGGCTGCCGTACCAGCCGGTCTGGGCGATCATCTCCATCGCCATCGACGCGTTCGTGATCTGGGCCCTGTGCACGGAGACCTCGAAGGCCGTCATCTGAGTCAGCTGTCCGAGCCAGCGAGAGGACCGCCGTGTCAGAGGTGTCAGAGGTGCCGAAGGAGAGCGCGGAAGAACTCGTCGCCCTTGCCGCCGAGGCGTACGTCTACGGGTATCCGCTGGTCCACGACCTGTCGACGGTCGAGGACTTCATGCAGACGGGCTCCGGCCCGCTGCCGCCCGCCCCCTTCAACCACTTCGCGCACGCCGGTCGACCCGCCCCCGCCGACACGCACTTCGTGCCCGGTGACAGCGACACGGTGCTCTCCATCGCCCACCTCGATCTCTCCGGCGGGCCGGTCCTCCTCCATGCCCCCGGCACGGACGGCGCGTACTACGTGCTGCAGTTCGTGGACGCCTGGACCAACAACTTCGCGTACGTCGGCAGCCGCGCCACCGGCACCGGGGCGGGGGACTGGCTCGTCGTGCCGCCCGGCTGGTCGGGCAGCGTGCCCGACGGTCCGCGCGGGGTGATCGACGCACCGACCTCCGTCGTCTCCGTCATCGGCCGCAACGCCTGCAACGGTCCGGAGGACATGGGGCGGGTCCGCGCGCTTCAGGAACAGCTCGCCCTCACCCATCTCGAACCGGGCACCCACCGCACGGGCCTGCCCGCGCCCGACCCCGACGTGCCGGAGTCGCTGCGGTTCTACGAGCAGCTCAGGGTGTGGATGGCCGACTTTCCGCCTTCCGCGGCCGACCAGGCGTATCAGGACCGGTTCCAGCCGCTGGGTCTGCTGGAGGAGGGGCCGTCGCCGTACGTGTCCGCAGACCCCGCTCTCCTACGGGCACTGACCGAGGGCCTCGCCCGGGGCAGGGCGCGGGTGGAGGAGGCGAGCCGGCCCGCGGCGGCGGGCGGGGGCTGGGAGATGGATCCGCATCTCTTCGACTACAACCTCGACCGGCACGGGGTCGGTACCGTCGACTCCCCGCAGTGGCGGATCGCGGACCGGGAGGCCGCCTATCCGGCCAGGGCGGTGGCGGCGCGGAACGCGTTGTGGGGGAGTCACGGGTACGAGGCGGTGTACGCCCACACCGCCCGCGACGCCGACGGGGAGCAGCTGAACGGCGCCCACTCCTATGTGCTGAGCTTCGAGCAGCAGGAGCAGCGGCAGCCGCCGGTCGAGGCGTTCTGGTCCGTGACCACGCACCCGGCCAGTGGCCTCGCCCCGGGTGTCGTATACGGCGAGGGCGGGTCGCCGACGGTGCACATCCGCAGGGAGCGGCCGGACGACCCGGCCGCGGCGGCGAACTGGCTGCCCGCGCCCGACGGGGACTTCCGGCTGGTGCTCGGGCTCCATGTGCCAGGGGCCGGGATCCTCGACGGTACGTACGAGATTCCCGCCGTCGAACGCAGCGGTGAGCAGTGAGCGGTGAGAAATAGGGAGAGGAAGCGGGGGAGACGTCCGGCCGTTGTCAGTGGTCCGGGTCACACTGGAGACATGTGCCGCAGTATCAAGACCCTTCGCCCGCCCGCCCTCCCCGAGGAAGCCACCGAGGAGGAGATCCGGGCCGCCGCCCTGCAGTTCGTACGCAAGGTGTCCGGCTTCCGGGCTCCGGCCGCGCACAACCAGGAGGTGTTCGACCGGGCCGTCGACGAGATCGCCGAGGCGACCGCCAGGCTGCTCGACGGTCTGGAGATACGGGGCGCCGTCAGGGCGTCGTAGTGGCCGTCGCGGGCGCCGTCAGCTGGGCGGCGGTCGCCGCCTCCGCCACCGGGCGGCGCATCACGTACGCGGCCAGCGCGCCCGCCACGAACAGGGCGAGGACCGAGACGGCCGTGCCCACCCAGCTCGCGCCGAGCCACTGGGCGCCGAAGTAGCCGAGGCTCACGCTGTAACCGGCCCAGGCCACGCCCGCCAGGGCCGACCAGGGCAGGAATTCCTTCGCCCTGCGGTGCGCGGCGCCCGCGCCCAGGGAGACGACCGAGCGGCCGGCCGGGGCGAAGCGGGCGATGACGACGAGGATGCCGCCGCCCCGGGCCAGTGCGGCGCCGAGGTGTTCCTGCGCGGAGGTGAGGCGGCGGGAGCGGGCGATGGCCCGGTCCAGGCGCTCGCCGCCGCGCCAGGCCAGCCGGTAGGCGACGAGGTCGCCGAGCACGGAGGCGCTGGCCGCGCACAGGATCAGAGCCAGGAGGGAGGGGACCTCGGGCACCTGCTCGGCGGCCCGCGTCGCGGAGGCCGCGCCCGCGACGGTGGTCGAACCGGCGGCGGCAGCCGTGGCGGCGGCGATCACCAGCACTCCGCTGGGCAGCACGGGCAGAAAGACGTCCAGGAGCACCGAGAGGGCGACCACGGCGTAGATCCATGGGCTGCCGGTCAGTGCACCCACACTCTCAAGCACCTACTACTCCCCGATCCGGAACAACGCCGCGACGTCGCAGGGGAGCGGCAGGAGCGGCAGGGCCAGCTGTACAGCGTACGCCTTGCGTTCATCCGGTGATCGATAAATTACGAGCGATGTTGGGAAGCTCACGTACACCCGGAAACGGGAAGCCAGGGTTCCGGGTGTACGTGACGAACAGCCCTTGAGCGGAAGGGCCCTGCCCGCACGCCTGTCGGGCTGCCGCGGCTGTCAGACCGATACGGCCGGTGCCTGCTCGCGCGTGCGGTCCTCGGCGCTCTCCTCGCCGCCCCGGCTGAACAGCCGGTCCAGCGCCAGCGCGCCGGGGCCGGTGAAGACCAGCAGGAGGAACACCCAGCAGAAGACGGCCGAGGGCTCGCCGCCGTTCTGCAGCGGGAAGAGCGCCTCGGGCTGGTGGACCTTGAAGTACGCGTACGCCATGGAGCCGGAGGAGATCAGGGTGGCGAAACGGGTGCCCAGGCCGAGCACCACCAGGCTGCCGCCGACGAGCTGGATGACCGCCGCGTACCAGCCGGGCCAGGTGCCGGCGGGTATGGATCCGCCGCCCATCGCGCCACCGAGGACGCCGAAGAGGGAGGAGGCGCCGTGACAGGCGAAGAGCAGGCCTACGACGATCCGGAACAGCCCGAGGGCATAGGGCTGAACCTGGTTCAGACGTGTGTGCATGGGGGGAGGCTCCTTCGGTCTGGTGGGGACGTGAACCGATTGAGCGGCCCAGATTAGGGAAACCTCACCAATGCTTGCAAGTTCAACATTTAGTCGACTGGCCGAAAGCCGTCCCGTGGTTGTCGGTCAGGGGTCGGTCAAGCACCGTCTTCAGCTGCGCACCCTTCTTCGTCGCCGTGGCCTGAACCAATGTCAGCGCAGCTTTCCGGCCATGCAGAGTGAGCGTCATGAGCTGATTGCCGAACCACGGTCCGCCGGTCCTGTGCCAGTGGACCGGAGGGGTACCCGTGCGCCCGTGCCGTGCGAGCAGCCGGCCCAGCCGCCGCCCCGCCCGGCTCCAGCCGAAGCGGAAGCCGGCCCGGAGCGCGCCGGGTATCGAGTTGTGCACGGGCGAGCAGGTCAGCTGGAGGACGCGTGCCTCCGGGGCGCCGCCCGGCACCCCGGTGGGCCATACGGGCTCCGCGATGTACGCATGGTGCACATCGCCCGACAGCACGCATACCGTCGCCGGGGCGTCCGGACCCCGGCCCGCCTGCCGGATCAGCTCGGTCAGCTTCCGGAAGGAGTCGGGGAAGGCCGCCCAATGTTCCAGGTCGGAGCGTTGACGCAGCTTCTCGCCGAACCGCGCCCAGCGCCCTTTGGGTCCGCCGCGCTCGCCACGGCACAACGCGGCGTTCCACTGCTCCGCGTCGTGTATGAGCGGCGGCAGGAGCCATGGCAGCGAGGTGCCGATCAGGAGGTGGTCGTACGAACCGGGGTCGGCGAGGGCCTCCTCGCGCACCCAGCGCGCCTCGTCGGCGTCGAGCATCGACCGTCGCTGCTCGTCGAGCTCGCGAGCCGCGCGGGTGTCCACCATCAGCAGCCGGACTCGGCCGAAAACACGCCGGTAGCTCCAGCGCGTACGGGTCGGCTCGGCGTCCGACTCGGCGGCGAACCGGCGCAGCGCCTCGGTGCCGTCCGGGACGGCGCGGACCGCGGCGTAGAGCGGGTCCGCGGCCAGCTCGGCGGGGGAGAGGTTGCCGAGGTGCTGATAGACCCAGTACGACATCAGTCCGCTGACGATCCGCTCGTGCCACCAGGGGGTGGCGCGGACGGCGGCGAGCCAGGCCTCACTGGTGTTCCAGTCGTCCATGACGTCGTGGTCGTCGAAGATCATGCAGCTGGGGACGGTGGAGAGCAGCCAGCGCACCTCGGGGTCGCGCCACGACTCGTCGTAGAGACAGGTGTAGTCCTCGTAGTCCGCCACCTGGGGGCCGGGCGGCTCGCTCAGATCGCGGCGTGCGGCCAGGCGGAGGCGGGTCGCCTGCGAGGTCTCGTCCGCGTAGACCTGGTCGCCGAGGAGCAGCAGTACGTCGGGGCGTTCCGCGCCGGGGTCGTCGGCGAGATGGGCGGCCAGGGTGTCGAGGGCGTCCGGTCCTGCCGGGTCCGGTCCGTGCGAGTGGTGTCCGGGGGCCGGGGGAGCCGCCCACCGGCAGGAGCCGAAGGCGGCCCGGACGGTCCGCTGGTCCGGCTCCTTGGCCAGGGGCGGGGTGGTGATCGTGCTCGGAGGGAAGCGGGAGTCCTCGGGCGGCCACACCCGTCGGTCGCCGAGCAGCACCTCGTACGCCGTCGTCGAGCCCGGCGTCAGGCCCGTCACCACGATCAGCGCGTAGTGGTGGCCGGCGACCGCGAACGTAGGGGAGGAGCCCGACGCGCCGTCCGCGCAACGGACTTCGGCCGTGCACGGCCGGTCCGCCTCGATCCAGACGGTCGCGGTCGAGGCGGTCTCCCAGTCGACGTACCGCAGCAGTGGTCCCAGCCGGAGCCCGGCCATGGTGTGCCTCCTCGCATCGTCCCGGTGTACGGGTACGGAGCCGTGCGGCGTGCACGGCCCCGTACGGTACGGAACGACGGGGGAGGGCGGGGCGGTTCCGCCGGGCGGGTCCGGCCCCTGGATGCGGGCCGGGCGTTGCGGTCCCCGGCCCGCGGTCCGCCTTCGCCGTTGTCCCGGGCGGTCGCTCAGCAGTCGCTCGGTTGTCCTTCGGCAGCCGGACGGCGGCCGGTCAGCAGCCGTTCAGGACCGACTGCAGGGCGCTCTTCTCGGCCGAGTCGACGCTCAGGTTGTAGTAGTGCTTCACATGCACCCAGGCGCGCGTGTACGTGCACCGGTACGCGGTGCGCGAGGGCAGCCAGGTGGCCGGGTCCTGGTCGCCCTTGGACTGGTTGACGTTGTCCGTGACCGCGATGAGCTGAGGACGCGTCAGGTCGTTGGCGAACGACTGTCGTTGGGCGGTCGTCCAGCTGCTGGCGCCCGAGCGCCAGGCCTCGGCGAGCGGGACCATGTGGTCGATGTCCAGATCGGATGCGGCGGTCCAGGTGGCGCCGTCGTACTCCGAGTACCAACTGCCGCTGACGGCCGCACAGCTGGAGTCCTGCGTCACGTTCGTGCCGTCCCGCTTGAGGACGACCTCGCGGGTGTTGCAGGCGCCCGACTGGGTGATCCAGTGCGGGAACTTGTCGCGGCTGTAGCCGGTCGACGAGCCCTCCGCGGAGACCGTCAGCTGGCTCAGATACGTACGGGCGGTCGATGCCGCGACCGGGGTGGGCATGGCCGCCTGGGCGGTGGGGGCGGTGAGCAGTCCGGTGGTTGCGGCGAGGGCGGCGGATGCGGCGACGACAGCGATGCGACGCGCGTAGACACCTGACATGCGAACTCCCTTGAAGTGGGGGGACCTTGGACGGGTGACCCTTGGGGCCCGGCCATCGTGGCGGCGCCAGGTTTCCGTGGGGTGGGCGCCAGGTAACAGGGTGGCGACATGGGCACGTCACATCAAGGGTTCTGACGAACAGCGCCGGAGCACGGGGCGTACGTCCCCATCTGGGTGGGCGTACGTCTCCGTCCGCGTGGGCGCAGGTGCTGATGCACCGGCAATTCGGCTGCACGGCAGGCGGATTCACGCTGCCGGTCCGAGCCGGGTCGGTCATAGGGTTACGGCGTGCTGCTACCGGTCAACATCACGCTCGGTGTCGTCCTCGCCCTGCTGCTCGTGGCGGCGGCCGCCGTCGCCGCCCTGGCCTCGCTCGGCCGGTCGCGCGAGATCCTCCTGGCCGGGCTGCGGGCCGCGGTCCAACTCGCCGCGGTTTCCCTGCTCATCGGCTGGGTGGTCCGATCGCTGCCGCCCCTGCTCGCGTTCGTGGCGCTGATGTACGCCGTGGCGGTACGGACCGCGGGCCGCCGGGTCACCGGCAATCGCACCTGGTGGTGGGCGGCTCTGCCGATCGGGGCGGGGGTCGCGCCGGTGGTCGCCCTGTTGCTGCTCACCGGGCTCGTCCCGGTCCGGGGCATCGCGCTGATCCCGGTGACCGGCATCCTCATCGGGGGTGCGCTGACCGCGACCGTGCTGGGCGGGCGGCGGGCGCTGGACGAGCTGACGACCCGGCGCGGCGAGGTGGAGGCGGGCATGGCGCTCGGGCTGCTCGACCGTGACGCGAGGCTGGAGATCGCCCGGCCCGCGGCGGCGGACGCACTGCTGCCGGGGCTCGATCAGACGCGGACGGTGGGGCTCGTCACCTTGCCGGGCGCCTTTGTGGGCATGCTGCTGGGCGGCGCCTCACCCGTCCAGGCGGGGGCCGTGCAGCTGTTCGTGCTGGTGGCGCTCATGGCCGTGCAGGCGGTGGCCGTCACGACCGTGCTCGAACTGGTGGCACGCGGACGGCTGCACAGGGACTGAGCCCGCCGGGCGGTCGTCGCGCGCCGGTGTGCGGCTGCCGTGCGCTGGTGTGTGGACAGCTATCGCGCGCTGATGTGCAGCCGGATCGAACCGTCGGCCGCCGCTTCCACCCGGAGCTGAGTCAGGTCCTCGACATGCGCGTCGGGCGAGAGCGCCGCGGCACGCGGGCCGACGCCCACGACGCGCATGCCCGCCGCCCGGCCGGCCGCGATGCCCGCCTCCGAGTCCTCGAAGACGACGCAGTCCGCCGGGGCGAAGCCCAGTTCGGCCGCGCCCTTGAGGAAGCCCTCGGGGTCCGGCTTGCTGGCGCCGACGCTCTCGGCGGTGACGCGGACGTCCGGCATCCGCAGGCCGGACGCGGTCATCCGGGTCCGGGCCAGCGCCTCGTCGGCCGAGGTGACCAGGGCGTGCGGGAGCCCGGCGATCGCGTCCATGAAGGCGGGCGCACCGGCGATCGGGACGACGCCGTCGGTGTCGGCGGTCTCCTCGGCGAGCATGACCCGGTTGTCCGCGTAGTTCTGCTCCATCGGACGGTCCGGGAGGAGCACCGCCATGGTGGCGTACCCCTGCCGCCCGTGGACCACCTTGAGGGCGGCCTCCGGGTCCAGGCCCTCCCGCAGTGCCCACCGCCGCCAGCAGCGCTCCACGACGGCGTCGGAGTTCACGAGGGTGCCGTCCATGTCCAGAAGGAGGGCGCGGGCTGTGAGGACGGTGGCCGGCATGGGCGGGCTCCAGGGCGCGGGGGGAGGAGAAGACGCGGGAAAGAGAACAAGCAGCCCCGCCCGCCGGTCAGGGGGTGGCGGGCGGAGGCTACTTTGTTCCATCACGATACAAAAACCTGCCCGAGAAAGCCAATCCTGCCCCGGACGGGCTCCCCGACGGGCCTCTCGGGCTGGGCGGTCAGGAGCGTCCCCGGCCCGTCGTCTCCGCCTCCAGGGCGCGGCGCGTATGGGGTCCGTACACCCCGGACGGGTCGCCCTCGATGGACTTGTAGGACTGGTAGACGCGTACGGCGCGCTCGACCTGGCTCGTGAAGTCGCCGTCGTCCCTGCCGTGGAACAGCCAGATCTCCGACAGTCGCCGTTGCAGCTCGGCCACCGCGGGCCCCCGGTCACCGCGGCGCAGCGTGGGACCGGCCGGTGAGGTGGGCGGTGCTGTCGACTGCGGAGCGCTCGTCTGCGGCGTGGACGCGGGGGGCGAGGTGGTGGCGGACGGTGAGGGTGACGCCGAGGCGCTCGCCGAGCGGGACGCGGAGGCGGTCGCGGACGGTGACGCGGAGGCCGGTCCGGAGGGCGAGGGCGATGCGGAGGCCGATGCGGATGCGGACTCCTGCGCCGGAACGCTCGCCTCGGGGGCGCTCACCACCGTGCTCGGCAGGGCCTGTTCCCGGTCGGCTTCCCCGTTGCCGCTTCCGTCGAACAGCCCGCCCGCGAACGCCGCCGTGCCCACCACCGCGGCCACGGCCGCCCCCACGGCCAGCGCCCCGAAGGGGCGTCGGCGGCGTGGCTGAACGGGATCGTCGGCGGGATCGACGGGTGCGGGTACGGGATTCGGTACGAAGACCGAGTTCAGTGCTGTCGTGCCGGCCGGTGGCGCCTCGGCCGGGGCGACGGCGTCCGGCAGCGGGCCCGCGAGTGGCTCCGTGAGTGGCTCTGTGACCGGGTCTGCCGCCGATGGCCCCCCTGCCGCCGGACCCCCCGGCGCCGGGTCGAGAAAGAGCGGCATCGTCGTGGCCGCGTCCTCCGCGGGATGATGGTGGTGCGATTCCTGCTGGTCCTGCTGTTCCTGCGGCTGCTCGTCGTCCCCCAGTGTCACGTACGGCCGGATCCGTAGCGGATCGAAGTCCTCCGCCGCCGCGACCTCCGCTCTGCGTGCCGCGCGCTCCCCGCACGCGCAGCCTGCGCGGTCCCCGGGTCTCTCGTCCGGTCTGCTGTCCATACCGCAATCCGGGCATACATGTCCGGTCATTATGGGCCCCTCCCCTTGAACTGCCTGCGATTATGCAGCCCGCCGCCGGGATGCCCAATGCCGGACCGGCCGTTCCCGCTCGGCAGGCCATAACCGTGTGGAACGGCCAGGATGGGGATGTAGCGGACCCGAGGAGATGTTCTATGGCCCAGCATCTGAGCCCCCCGGCCCCGGCCCCCGGTGCGGACCGCTCCACGCGGTCGGTCATGGTGGCCATCGGTGCGCTGCTTCTCGGCATGCTTCTGGCCGCCCTCGACCAGACCATCGTCTCCACCGCGCTGCCCACCATCGTCAGCGAACTCGGCGGTCTGGAACATCTCTCCTGGGTGGTCACGGCCTATCTGCTCGCGGCGACCGCCGCGACCCCGCTCTGGGGCAAACTCGGCGACCAGTACGGGCGCAAGAAGCTCTTCCAGACCGCCATCGTCGTCTTCCTCATCGGCTCGGCGCTTTGCGGCATCGCCCAGAACATGCCGCAGCTCATCGGCTTCCGCGCGCTTCAGGGCCTCGGCGGCGGCGGCCTCATCGTGCTCTCGATGGCGATCGTCGGCGATATCGTCGCGCCGCGCGAACGAGGCAAGTACCAGGGCCTGTTCGGTGCGGTCTTCGGTACGACGAGCGTCCTCGGACCGCTGCTCGGCGGCTTCTTCACCGAGCACCTCAGCTGGCGCTGGGTCTTCTACATCAACCTGCCGATCGGCGTCGTCGCACTCCTGGTGATCGCCGCCGTGTTGCAGATCCCGGTCCGGCGTACGCAGCACACCATCGACTACCTTGGCACCTTCCTCATCGCCTCCGTCGCCACCTGTCTGGTCCTCGTCGCCTCGCTCGGCGGCACCACCTGGGCCTGGGACTCGGCGCAGATCGTCGGTCTCGCCGTCCTGAGCGTGCTGCTGCTGACCGCCTTCGTACACGTGGAGCGCCGCGCCGCGGAGCCCGTCATCCCGCTGAAGCTGTTCCGGATCAGGACCTTCACCCTCGTCGCCGTCATCAGCTTCGTCGTCGGCTTCGCGATGTTCGGCGCGATGACCTATCTGCCGACCTTCCTCCAGGTGGTGCACGGCATCACGCCGACGCTGTCCGGTGTGCACATGCTCCCGATGGTGATCGGTCTGCTCCTCACCTCGACCGTGTCCGGGCAGATCGTCAGCCGCACCGGTCGCTGGAAGGTCTTCCCGATCGCGGGCACCGCCGTCACCGCGATGGGGCTTCAGCTCCTGCACCGGCTCACGGAGACCAGCAGCACCCTGGAGATGAGCATCTACTTCTTCGTCTTCGGCGCCGGGCTCGGCCTGGTGATGCAGGTCCTGGTGCTGGTCGTGCAGAACGCCGTCACGTACCAGGATCTCGGCGTCGCCACGTCCGGGGCCACCTTCTTCCGCTCCATCGGCGCCTCGTTCGGTGTCGCCATCTTCGGCACGATCTTCACGCACCGGCTCACCGACAAACTCGCCGCGGCGCTCGACGGCCGCACCATGCCCCCCGGGGTCAGTGCCGAGGGCCTGGCCGCCGACCCGCGCGCCATCGGCCAGTTGCCGCCCGCGCTGCGGCCCTCGGTGTTCCATGCGTACTCGACGTCGATCACCGATGTCTTCCTGTACGCGGCACCCGTCGTCCTGGTCGCCTTCGTCTTCGCGTGGTTCCTCAAGGAGGACAAGCTGCGTGGCTCGGTGACCGCCCCGGAGCCCAGCGAGACCCTGGCGTCGAACCCGGTCGAGCGGTCCTCCTACGACGAGTGCGCCCGGGCCCTCTCGGTGCTCGCCACCCGTGCGGGGCGCCGTGAGGTCTACGAGAAGATCACCGAGAGGGCGGGGTACGACCTGCTGCCCGCGGCGAGCTGGATGCTGCTGCGCATAAAACGGCACGGCACGGTCGAACCGGCCATGCTCGCCGAGACCGCCCCGGTGTCGCTGCGGGTGGTCACCGATGCGGCCCGTCAGCTGGAGGAACGCGGACTGGTCCGGCGCGAAGGCATACAGCTGGTGCTCACCGAGGCCGGCGGGGAAGCGGTGGTGAAGCTCGCGGAGGCCCGTGAGGAGTCGATGGCCGAGCTGCTCGGCGACTGGTGGGGGCCGGAACGGCCGACCGACCTGGTCAGACTCGTCTCGGAGCTGACCGCCGAGGCGAACGGTTCGAGCAGGGACCGGCCGCACTGCCCCGAGCCGAAGCGGGACCACGCGGCCGGACCCGCGTGAACCGCTGGGCGGACACCTACTGGAGCTCCTTGGCGAACCAGTGCTCCGCGTACTGCCGCCGGTGGAACGCCGGGACCTCCCGATAGCCGTGCTTGGCGTACAGCCCCCGCGCCTCGACCAGGTCGTTGCGGGTGTCGAGCCTGATCGTGCGTACGCCGAAGGCGCGCGCCGCGCTCTCGGCGGCCGCGATGAGCAGCCCGCCGCCGCCCGTCCCGCGGTGCTCGGGGCGTACGAACACCCGGGTCAGCTCCGCGGACTCCGCGTCCACCACCAGCAGCCCGATGCAGGCCGCAGGCTTCCCCTCGAACCGGCCGACGACGAACTGCCCGGTGGGCGGGGCGAGCCGGTCGGCGCCGTCATCGGTGAGCCCCTCGTCGATCTCCTCGGCGGTCGCGGGCCGGCCCCAGTAGCGGCCGGCGATCTCTTCGTAGTAGTCGCGACGCAGCAGCGCGGCATCGGGGGAGTCGAAGGGTTCGGGGGCAACGGTCCAGGCCATGCCGGTCATTCTGACTTGAGCACGATCGGAGGAGCGAACGGATAAGTGGTGGAGACTGGTGGACGGGGCAGGGGGAGCGAACGGATCGGCCGGGACGGCGCTTCACTCCGCACGCAAGCGTTCGGATTACGGCAGGCGCCATGCGCCCGCCCTCACCCCAGCGGCGGCGGAACCGTGACCGGCGGCGGAGGCGGCACCGGCCGGTGCCGCCGGGCCCGCACCACCAGCAGCGCCACCACGCCTGCCACCAGCACGGCCCCGAGCAGCGACAGCACCCAGGCGGGGACGCCGCCCACGGTCAGCAGCCTGTCCGTGTACACCATCGTCCTGTACGGGGTGTCGGCCCCGGCCGCGCGCAGTTCGTGATCGCCGTCGATCAGCTCCGGGCGCGGGAACGACTGCTCGATCGCGGTGACGAACACCGGCTTCCCGCCCGTCACCGCCGCCAGCGCCCCGGTGCCGTCCCCTGCCGGCCCCGGGTCGACCCGGCCCGCGTACGTCACCTGCGGAGCACTGCCGCCGATCGCGTCGCGCGGCTCCATCCGGTGCGCCGCCAGGACGTACAGGCCCAGCTGCTGCGGTGTCGAGGCGAGCTTCGACAGCCGCATCGGGTAGACCAACCGGTCGCTGGCGAAGCGCAGCCGCAGTGGTTCGAGGTCGCCGCCGAGGGGCTTGTTGCCGTCCCGGGGCGCGAGGCGGACGGCGACGTACTCCCACTTCTGCTCGACATAGGGCTTCAACGCCGTCGCCAGCCGGTCGGGCAGCTCGAAGCCGTTGTCCGTCAGCCACTTCTGCAGCGCCTCGGGATCGGTCGCGGCCAGCCGCGCCACGTCGAAGGGGCCGAGCCGCTCCCGGCCCACCACCTCGACCTGCGGGGCACCGGCCGAAGGACCGCCGGCCCCGTCCGCGGCGTTGCCCGAGCCGGTGAACGGCCAGTCGTCGGAGTGCGGCCAGAAGTAGTGCCTGGTCGCGTGCACCGGAGCGGTGAGGGCGGCCAGCTCGGAGAAGAGCGACGGATCGCCGAGCTCCACGCTCGCCCGGTGCGGCACCGGCATGATCCAGGCCGCCTCGGGGGCGTCCCCGCGGACCGTGAGCCGCATGACGATCTGCTCGGTACGGCCGTCCCAGCCCACCACCGATGTCTCCCGGTCGACCGAGACCTGGGTCGCCCTGCTCGGGACCATCGCCCCGCAGCCACAGGCGTACGCCGGGCTGATCAGCGATCCCAGCTGCAGCGACACCAGCATCAGCAGCAGTGACAGCGCACGCACCATCCACGCGCGCCTCTCACCCCGCACACGCCGCTTCCCCCCTGCGCACCACATGTCCCGTTTTCCTCCCCGTGATCGGCGAGCACGATCGACGAACACGATCGGCGAACACGGGAGAGGACGTGGCAACCAGCGAAGCGGTTCCGACCCGCTTCCGGCCGGTTCCGCCCTGGTCCGATCGCCCTTCGGTCATTCTTTCGGAAAAAAGCATGATGACAGTCAGGCGAATGGGGGGTTGATTGTGTCTACCTCATAGCGCAATGCGAAGGTTTCACAGCACGCCCAGGACGAGGGACGGGCACCGAAACGGTGGGAGGGTCGGCGCAGCGTGGCGAATGCGGAGCACAGTGTGCGCGGGGACGCGGCGACGGGGGCGAGGACCGGGGCTGCCCGGGCTCTGCTCTGGCTGGTTGCGGCCGCGCTGGCCGTACGGCAGATGGCGGTGGTGCTGCGGCAGCCGCCGGGGGAACGGCTCACCGATCTGGAGACCTGGATCGGTGAGAACGGTGTCCTGCACGTGACGGGCTCGCTGTACGACAGCGACCGGTTCACCGGCACCCCGTTCGCCGGGCTGGTCCTGAAGCCACTGACCCGGATCGCGGAACAGAGCCTGGGCGTCTTCTGGACCTTCGGTTCGCTGCTGCTCGTCGCCGCGCTCGGCATCGTCGCCGCCCGCGCGCTGCCGGGCCCGGTCAGCCGCCGCACCTCGCTGCTGGCCGCCCCCGTCGCGATCAGCCTGCTGATGCTCTCCCTGCCGGTCCGCAACGCGCTCCACCTCGGACAGACCAGCATCCTGCCGGTCCTGCTGGTGCTGCTGGCCTGTTTCACGGTCCGCGGGGAACGCGCCTCGGGCCTCCTGATCGGGCTCGCGGCCGCGCTCCAGCCGACCGTGCTGCTCTTCGCGGCCCTGCTCTGGCTCACCGGCCGCAGGCAGGCCGCGGTGACCGGCGGCGCCGCGTTCGCCGTCTGCACCGCGCTGGCCTGGGCCGCCATGCCGCGCGACTCGTGGACGTACTGGGTGCACCATGTCGCGGGCGCCGGGCTCGGCGACAACGCGGACAGCCTGGCCAACCAGTCCCTGCACGGCGCGCTGCTCCGGTTCGGCCTGGCGGGACCGCTCGAAATCGCGCTGTTCGTGGTGCTGGCCGCTGCCGTCGGCTACGTCGGACTGCGCCGCGCCGTACGGTACGCACGGGACGGGCAGCTGCTGCTGGCCGTCGCCGTGACCGGCTGCGTCGCCGTCGCCGTGTCGCCGACCGCCTGGCAGCACCAGTTGCTGTGGGTGCTGCTCGCGGTGGTCGGCCGGATCGGCAGACGGGCCTGTGACCGGCTGGTGTGGCCCGCGGTCGTGGTGCTCGTGCTCACGCTGCCGGGGAAGATGCTGCTGCCGAACATGGCGGTGGTCTTCCCCGTACGCGACAACGTGCTGCTGATCGCGGCGCTCGGCGCGGCCTGCGCCGCACCGTTCCTGCCGCGCACCTCGCCGTACTGGCAGCAGCCGATCCCCACGGACCACGCGGTCCCGGTCGCGTCCCGCTGGGGCCGCATCCCCCTGCTGCCGTTCTGGCAGCGGGTGCTCAGCCGGCCTAACCTGCTGCTGGAGCTGCTCCTGATCAGGGTCGTGTACTCCGCGTACGCGCACGTCAGGCTCGCGGCGACGGCAGGCCGTGCCACCGCCGAGCACCACGGCCGCCAGGTCCACTCCCTCGAACAGTGGCTGCACATCGACATCGAGCGCTGGGCCAACCAAGCGGTCGTGAGGGTCGGCTGGCTGAGGGACTTCTTCGACTACTACTACTCGACGTTCCACTTCATCGTGCCGCTGACGATCCTCGGTGTGCTGTACGTGCGGCGCCCCGCGGACTACCGCTGGGTCCGCAGCTCCATCGGCTTCGCCACGATCCTCGCGCTGGCCGGCTTCTGGCTCTACCCGCTGGCCCCGCCGCGGCTGATGCCCGGGCTCGGCTTCATCGACACGGTCCATGGCGTCCAGGACTTCGCGAAGCCGGACTACGGAACGCTGACCTCGATGACCAACCAGTACGCGGCGATGCCCTCGCTGCACTTCGGGTGGTCGCTCTGGTGCGGCGTGGTCATCGTCATGCTGGCCCCGAAACCGTGGATGAAGGCGCTGGGACTGCTGCACCCGCTGTTCACGGTCTCCGCGATCGTGGCCACGGCCAATCACTGGGTGCTGGACGCGGTGGGCGGTGCGGCCGTCGTCGCACTCGGTTTCGGGTTGACGTACGTGCTGTCGGGGCCGCGTAGGCTGCGGCTGCCGGGCGTGCCCGGGGCGGCGAAACCGCAGGACGACGCCGGGGTGGCGGTGCCGGTTCCGAGGTCGACCGACGACGCGGTGGGCAGCAGACAGCACTGATCGCACGGAGCCCGTGAGGGGCCGTGCGGAGCCGCGGAGGGCCGAAGGGGTGCCGGGACGACATACATCGCTCCGGCACCCCTTCGGCGTGGATCGCCGCCTGACCAGCATCCGCCCGACGGCCCCGGTCCGCCACTCGAACGGCTCAGGGGGCAGGCGTTCCAAGGGCCCAGGCGGCGACGGACAGTGTGGCCATGGACACCACCGTCGAGGCGACCACGGAGTTGCGGGCCACGCGGGTGTCCAGGCCGTACTGCTGGGCGTAGACGAAGGCGTTCTGAGCGGTCGGCAGCGCGGAGCAGAGCACGACGGCCAGCAACTGGTGGTCCGGCAGACGCAGCAGCGCGCCGCCGACGACGAAGGCGATCAGGGGCTGGACCAGTGTCTTGAGCACGACGGCCACCACGACCTCCGCGCGCTGCGTGTGCTGCGTGTGCTGCGTGCGCGCCGGGCGTTCCGCGGGTTGATCGTCGGCCGTCGGGCGGCCGTTCAGGGACAGGCCCAGCGTGATCAGGGCCGTCGGCACGGCGGCGGCGCCGAGCAGGTCGCAGGAATGGGCGAGCGCGTGCGGCAGCCGCAGTCCGAGCGCGGAGACGACGACACCCAGCAGCGAGGCCATGATGATGGGGTTGCGGACGGGCATGGTCAGCATCCGCCGGACCACGAGGCCCTTTCCGGAACCCTTCCCCGTGCCCGTCCCCGTGTCCAGCAGCGTCAGGATCACCGGGGAGACCAACAGCACCTGGAACAGGATGATCTGGGCGACGAACGACGCGTCGCCGAGCACCTGGACCGCCACCGGTATCCCTAGGTTGGCGGAGTTGACGTAGCCGGACGCCATGCTGCCGATCGCCCGGTCGGCCGTGCCCCGGCCGAAGAACCGGCCGGCCGCCACGAAGCCGAGTCCGCAGACCAGCGCCGTACCCGCGGCGAAGGCCACCATCGAGGGGTTGGTGAAGGCGTCGAGCCGTGCCCCGGAGACCATGGTGAACAGGGCGGCGGGCATGGCCACATGGAAGACGAACCGGCCGAGTACCGCTTCCGCGTGTTCGCCGAGGAGACCGCTGCGGCCGACCGCGTAACCGATGGCTGTGAGCGTCCAGATGGGGGCGAAAGCGGAGAGCAGGGCGTGCATTCCCGCCATGATCCTCGTGCCGTTGTGCGCTTCCCGCGCTGGGGTTCGAGGTCCGTGCGGGTACGGACGGCGGGGGCCGGGGCGTGAGGGGGAGGCCCCCGCCGTCCGAGGCTGCCGGAAGCGGTCAGCTGCCGGAAGCGGTCACCTGGAGCTGCTTGATCCCGTTGAGCCAGGCCGAGCGCAGCCGACGCGGGGCGCCGGTCAGCCGCAGATCCGGCAGCACATCGGCGATCGCGTTGAAGATCAGGTCGATCTCCATCACGGCAAGGGACTTGCCGAGGCAGAAGTGCGGACCGCCGCCGCCGAAGCCGAGGTGGGGGTTGGGATCGCGGGTGATGTCGAAGCTCTCCGGGTTCTCGAAGACCTCGGGGTCGTTGTTGGCCGAGGAGTAGAACAGCCCGACCCTGTCGCCCTTCTTGATCTGCTGCCCGCCCAGCTCCAGGTCCTCGGTGGCGGTCCGCTGGAAGGAGACGACGGGGGTGGCCCAGCGGACGATCTCCTCGGCGGTCGTGTCGGGCCGCTCGCTCTTGTAGAGCTCCCACTGATCGGGGTGGGTGAGGAAGGCGTGCATGCCGTGGCTGATGGCGTTACGGGTGGTCTCGTTCCCGGCGACGGCGAGCAGGATCACGAAGAAGCCGAACTCGTCGGAGGAGAGGTTCCCCTCGCCCTCTGCGGCGACCAGCTGGGAGACGATGTCCTTGGCCGGACACTCCTTGCGGGCGGCCGCCAGATTCATCGAGTACGAGACGATCTCCATGGCCGCCTCGGTGCCGACCTCCTCGGTGATCGCGTACTCCGGATCGTCGTACGCGGCCATCTTGTTGGACCAGTCGAAGATCCTGGACCGGTCCTCCTGCGGTACGCCGATGAGTTCGGCGATGGCCTGGAGCGGCAGTTCGACGGCGATGTTGGTGACGAAGTCGAACGAACCGTCGTCACCCGCGGCGGCGAGAGCGGTCTCCACGATCAGGCGGGCGCGGCCGCGAAGGGCCTGTTCCAGGGAGCGTATCGCCCGTGGTGTGAAGCCCCGCTGGACGATCTGGCGGACCCGGGTGTGCTCGGGCGGGTCCATGTTCAGCATGATCAGCTTCTGGACCTCGATCTGGTCGCGGCTGATCGACTTGTTGAACCGGATGACCGCGGTGTTGGTGTTCGAGGAGAAGAGTTCGGGGTGGGTGGAGACGTACTTGACGTCCGCGTGCCGGGTGACGACCCAGTAGCCCGCGTCGTCGAAACCGGAGATACCGGCCGGCTGGGTGCACCACCAGACCGGCGCGCTCTGCCGCATCTGCGCGAACTCCGGGTGCGGGACGCGGGCCTGTAGCAGGTCGGGGTCGGTGAAGTCGAACCCTTCGGGCAGATGGGGGCAGGGCATCGGCAACTCCAGGTCGGGCCGAGAGTCGCCCGAGCAATGTCTGACGACCCATCAGAAGTTGCCCGAAAGGTAGTAACGAGTTCTACAACTCGCAAGAGGGGTGGCCCGATCTGTTGCGTGAAGAGTGGGTGAGGCAGGTATGAAGCGGGCGCAAGGTGCGTGCAAGGCCCTTGCGTACCGGGGGTAAGCCTCATAAGACTGCTGTAGAACTAGAACGCGTACTAGTTCTGCCCGCGGGCGCCGGGACGCCCCTGCGGAAGTGCGAGGAGAGGACGAGCTCATGGCCGCGGAACCCGTCATCGTCGAAGCCGTACGCACCCCCATCGGCAAGCGCGGAGGCGCGCTCGCCAATCTGCATCCCGCCTATCTGCTGGGCGAGACCTATCGAGAACTCCTGGGCCGCACCGGTATCCACGCCGACTGCGTCGAACAGATCGTCGGCGGCACGGTCACCCACGCCGGCGAACAGTCCATGAACCCGGCCCGCAACGCCTGGCTCACCGTGGGCCTTCCGTACGAGACCGCCGCCACCACCGTGGACTGCCAGTGCGGCTCCTCGCAGCAGGCCTCCCACATGGTCGCCAACATGGTGGCGGCCGGAGTCATCGACATCGGCATCAGCTGCGGTGTCGAGGCCATGTCGCGGGTGCCGCTGGGCAGCGGCTCCAAGCACGGACCGGGCAAGCCCTGGCCCGACGAGTGGAACGTCGACCTGCCCAATCAGTTCGAGGCCGCCGAGCGCATCGCCCGCAATCGCGGACTCACGAGGCAGAACGCCGACTCGCTCGGGCTGATCTCGCAGGAGCGGGCCGCCGTCGCCTGGGCCGAGGAACGCTTCAAACGCGAGACGTACGCGGTCCAGGTGCCCACCACCGAGGACGAGCAGGCGGCCGGGCAGGGCATGTGGCGTCTGGTCGACCGGGACGAAGGGCTGCGGGACACCACGATGGAGGGGCTCGCCCGGCTCAAGCCGGTCATGCCCACCGCCATCCACACCGCGGGCAACTCCTCGCAGATATCCGACGGCGCCTGCGCGATCATGTGGGCGTCCAAGCGGATGGCGCGCGCCCTCAAGCTCAGGCCGCGCGCCCGGATCGTCGCGCAGGCGCTGGTCGGCGCCGACCCGCACTTCCACCTCGACGGACCGATCGACGCGACCCGCGCGGTGCTCGGCAAGGCCGGGATGTCGCTCAAGGACATCGACATCGTCGAGATCAACGAGGCCTTCGCCTCGGTGGTGCTGAGCTGGACCCAGGTCTTCGAACAGGATCTGGAGAAGGTCAACGTCAACGGCGGAGCCATCGCGCTCGGCCACCCGGTGGGAGCCACCGGAGCCCGGCTGATCACCACGGCCCTGTACGAGCTGGAGCGCCGGGACAAGGAGTTCGCGCTGATCACGATGTGCGCGGGCGGAGCCCTCGCGACGGGCACGATCATCCAGCGGCTGTAGCGCGCCTAAGGGGTGCGCCCGCTCAGTACGGCACGTGCGTGGCGAACGCGGCGGTCGGGCCGAACAGCGTGGTGTACCCGTCCTCGTGCTGGCGGCGGTGGCGCCCGGACCGGCTCACCTCGGTGAGCGGGGTCGTGAGCGTGAGCAGCCCGTCGTTGGCGAGTTCCTGTACGCGCATCAGCAGCGCCCGTACCTCCAGGCCGAGTTCGGCGGCGACCGTCTGCACGTCGAGGCCGGACTCCCAGCTCCACAGCAGTACGGAATCCATGCTGGGCGACCAGACGACCGTGTTCTCCGTCTCGACGGGCGGCATCGCGGGAAAGGGCGGGGCCGAGACCGGAGGTGGCGCCACCGGTGGTACGTCCGGTGGTACGACGATCATCTCCTCGCGCGGGTGCGGCAGAGGAATCTCGGGTGCGCAAAGAGGCTCGGCAGCCGCTTCCCGTGCTGCCTGCGCGGGCCGGCTCAGGAGTTCCTCGGCGAGGGACCGTGCGTCACTGCGGCCCACCGTGCGTCGGGCCAATCGCACTTCACGCTCGTTCAGGCCCATCAGGTCCGCGATCGAGCCGTCGTCGCCGACCGTCACGGCGAAGGCCGCAAGCGTTCTGCTCCGCTCCGCCTGCGCCTCGTCGAGCAACGCCTGTGCCTGGCGCATGCGTTCATCGCTCGCGCAGAACGCTTCCGCCAGCACGGAGTTCCTGTCCCAGAATTCTCGAGGTTCCACGTAGGAGACAACGCTCCGACGGCTGACGGGAACGGACAGCCAGGCAGAATGCGCCCAAATGGAGCAATGAGTAATCAAGACGGCCAAGTTGCTTGAATCCATCCCGGAGCGCGGCGAAGGCCCCGACCGGTGGGTCGGGGCCTTCGTATGAGCCTGCGGGGTGCCGCCGGCTCAGTACCAGTGGTTGGTCTGCCAGAACGACCAGGCGGCGCACGGGCTGCCGTAGCGGGAGTTCATGTAGTCCATGCCCCACTTGATCTGGGTCGAGGGATTGGTCCGCCAGTCGGAGCCGGCCGAGGCCATCTTCGAGCCGGGCAGGGCCTGGACGAGGCCGTAGGCGCCGGACGAGGCGTTGGTCGCGCTGGGGTTCCAGCCGCTCTCGTGCTGGACGATGTTGCTGAAGCACTGGTACTGCGCGGCGTTGCCGATCATCGACTTCGCCGTGTCCTGCGCGCTCGCCGCGACGCCGGTCGGCGCGGTGGCCGGTGCGGCCATGGCCGGGGTGACGCCGAGGCCCAGGCCGGTGGCGCCGAGGAGTACGGCGGTACCGGCGACGACGGACTTGCGGCGGGCGGTGCGGGGCAGGGCGAGGATGCTGCGGGCGAACGACACAGGCGTCCTAACGTTCGGGAACAGGGCTGTCGCGTACCGGTCCGGATCGTGCGGTGCTGCGGGTGGACCGGTCTCGTCCGACCGCGGTCCGATGTGCTGGACCGGGCGGTGCTCGGCGACGTGCTCCAGTGTTAGCGGCGCCGTTCGGCCGTGGCAACGACCCCTGGTACGAGCCCGCCTCGCACCCGGAGTCGAAAGTCCCGTACTGCCTGAGTCGCCCCAAATGCGTCATGGCAGGTCAAGGGGGATACCGGATGGTCTGTACGGGGGCCGGGCGGCTACTACCCCGGGCCGTGGAGGACCAAGGGCCTGTGGGAGTCCTCACTCGCCGGGGGCGTCGAATGTGACCTGGGCCTCGAAGGCGGCGCGGCGCGTGGCCCGGCGCAGTGCCTTCAGCAGCGTCGCGCCGACGGTCAGGGTCAGCACCAGGGTGAGCGCGGCCCGGCCCAGGTCCCAGCCGAGCGACGTGGCCGTGCAGTAGGCCAGGAAGCGCACCAGGTTCTCCGCCAGGGGATCACCCGCGTGGAACGAGATCCCCGAGCCGGCCGGGGGCACCACCGTCCATCCGTACAGGTTCATCACCGTGCCGTACGCGAAGGACGCCACGAACCCGTACACCGCGAGCATCAGCAGCTCGGCCCGCCCGCGCAGCCGGTCCGGGCCCGGCAGCAGGCCCGCGCCCATCGCGAACCAGCCCATCGACAGCATCTGGAACGGCATCCACGGCCCCACCCCACCGGTGAGCAGCGCGGACGCGAACATCGTCACCGAGCCGAGCACGAAGCCGAAGCCCGGTCCGAGCACCCGGCCGCTCAGCACCATCAGGAAGAACATCGGCTCCAGGCCCGCCGTGCCCGCCCCCAGCGGACGCAGCGCGGCGCCGACCGCGGCCAGCACGCCCAGCATCGCCACCGCCTTCGCGTCGAGACCGGAGTCCCCGATCATCGCGACGACCACACCCACCAGCAGCGGCAGCAGCGCGGCGAACAGCCACGGCGCATCCTCGGAGTGCGCCAGACCGGAGTCCGCACCGGCCAGCAGCGGCCAGCCGAACGCGACCACACCGATCGCACTGATGAGGACGAGCGCGGCGATCGCACGCGGCCCGAGGCGCACCGGCCGTGTCCGGCGCCCGACCGTGCCCCTTGCGCTCATGACGCGGCTCCCAGCGCGCCGCGCACCTGCGTCACGGTCAGCCACTCCTGCGGGGCGAGGATCTTCGCGGTCTGCGGGGCGAACGCCGGGGAGGAGACCACCACCTGCCGGGTCTCCCCGTCCGCGACGACCTCCCCGTCGGCGAGGATCACCACCCGGTGCGCCAGCTCGGCGGCGAGCTCCACGTCGTGCGTGGCCAGGACGATCGCATGACCCTCGGCCGCGAGGCCGCGGAGCACCCCGACCAGCCGGGCCTTCGCCGCGTAGTCCAGGCCACGGGTCGGCTCGTCCAGAAGCAGCAACGGGGGCCTCGCGGTGAGCACGACGGCCAGCGCGAGCGCGAGCCGCTGGCCCTCGGAGAGATCACGGGGATGGGTGTCGTCCGGTACGCCGGGCAGCAGCTCGGAGACCAGGGCCCGGCAGCTGCCCGCGGCGGCGCCCGCGTCGGCGTCGGCCGCGGCGCACTCGGCGGCGACGGTGTCCGCGTACAGCAGATCTCGTGGTTCCTGCGGTACGAGCCCGACCCGGCGCACCATCTCGCGCGGCTGCGTACGGTGCGGGATCCGGCCGCCGACGAGGACGGTGCCCGCGGTGGGCTCGACCATGCCGACGAGCGTGGCCAGCAGAGTGGACTTGCCCGCCCCGTTGCGTCCCATCAGGGCGACGGTCTCACCGGGGGAGACGGTGAGCGTCACCCGGCGCAGCGCGTCGACACGCCCACGCCGTACGCCGAGACGTTCGACCCGGACCGTGACATCGACGACCGGCGCGGGAGCCGCGGCGGCGGTCCGCGCGCCCCGGCCCAGCAGCCGGGCGAGGGCGCCGCGCCGTACGGGAGCGGCGGGCAGCGGTGTCACGGCCGCCCCGGCCGTTTCGGCCGGTATGGGCGACGGAGCGGCGGGCGGCCGTGCCTGCGCCAGCCGCTCGCGCAGGTCCGCCGCCCGGCGCCGCGCGTCGCGGACCGAGAGCGGCAGCGGCTCCCACCCCGCCAGCCGGCCCAGCGCGACGACCGGCGGATGGACCGGGGAGACGGCCATGACGTCCGCGGGCGCGCCCATGACCGGGGCGGCGCCCGGCGACGGCAGCAGGACGACCTGGTCCGCGTACTGCACCACCCGTTCGAGCCGGTGCTCCGCCATCAGGACCGTCGTACCCAGGTCGTGCACCAGCCGCTGCAGCACCGCGAGGACCTCCTCGGCCGCCGCCGGGTCCAGTGCGGACGTCGGCTCGTCGAGGACCAGGACCTTCGGATGCGGGGTGAGGACGGAGCCGATCGCGACCCGCTGCTGCTGTCCGCCGGAGAGCGTGGCGATCGGCCGGTCGCGCAGACCCGCCAGACCCAGCAGATCGAGGGTCTCCTCGACCCGCCGCCGCATCACATCGGGGGCGAGACCCAGCGACTCCATCCCGTACGCCAGCTCGTCCTCGACGGTGTCGGTGACGAAGTGGGAGAGCGGGTCCTGGCCCACCGTGCCGACCAGATCGGCGAGTTCGCGCGGTTTGTGGGTGCGGGTGTCGCGCCCGTCGACCGTCACCCGGCCGCTCAGCGTGCCGCCGGTGAAGTGCGGCACGAGACCGGACACGGCGCCCAGCAATGTCGACTTGCCGACCCCGGACGGGCCGACGAGCAGCACCAACTCGCCCTCCGGGACGGTCAGATCGACCCCGGAGAGGGTGGGGTGCTGCGCCCCCTCGTACCGCACCGAGACCTGCTCGAACCGGATCACTGGCTCTCCTTGGAACGCGGGGAACGCGGGGCGCCCACCGTGGGCGGCACGGGCGCCACCACCGCGGGCAGCAGCCCGGTCAGCACCGCGGCCGCGGGCCACAGCGGAAGCACCGGCGTGACCAGCGGGACGACCCCGGGGCGCAGCGCCTCCGCGTCGACACCGCCCGCCCAGATCATCGCCACGGCCACCGCGACCCCCGAACCCGTCACCAGCCAGGCCCGCACACCCCACCGGTCGGGCCGGTAGCGGGTACGGACCGAGCGGGCCCCGCCGAGCCGCAGCCCGGCCATCGCGGCGACGAGCCCGGCGATCAGCAGCGGCAGCCCGTACACCGCACCCTGCGCGGCCAGCAGACCGTACGTACCCGCGCACACCCCGAGCAGCCCGCCGAGCGTGAGGACGTTCGTGGTGTGCCGGACGGCGGGCGGGACCTGAGCCGTACGCCCGTATCCGCGCGCGTCCATCGAGGCCGCCACCGCGACCGACCGTTCCAACGCGCCCTCCAGGACCGGCAGTCCGATCTGGAGGACCGCCTTGATGCCGCCGGTCGGACGGCCCCGCAGCCGACGCGCGGTGCGCAGTCGCACCACATCGGCGACCATGTTCGGCGCGAACGTCATCGCGACGACGACGGCGACCCCCGCCTCGTACAGCGCACCCGGCAGCGACTTCAGCAGCCGGGCCGGGTTGGCCAGCGAGTTCGCCGCACCGACGCAGATCAGCAGGGCGGCCAGCTTCGCGCCGTCGTACAGCGCGAAGACCAGCTGCTCGGCGGTGACCCGGCCACCGATCCTGACGCCCTTCGCCCAGTCGGGCAGCGGGACTTCGGGAAGCGTGAACACCGCGTGCGTCCCCGGGATCGGCGAACCGAGGAAGACGGAGAAGACCAGCCGCACACCGATGACGAACAGCCCGATCTTGATGAACGCCCCGTACGAACGGGCCCACGGCGCGTCCGTACGGCGTGCCGCGACCACATAGCCGGCCACCCCCACCAGCAGCCCGAGCAGCAGCGGATTGGTGGTCCGGGACGCGGCGGTGGCCAGACCCAGTGCCCACAGCCACCAGGCCCCGGCGGGCAGGGCGTTGCTCCGGGTCGCCCCGGGGGCGCGCAGCGGGCGGTGCAGCCGGGCCGGGCCGGTGGTCGGGGCGGTCATCGGCGGCGGCGGGCCTGCACGACTGCGGCTGTGCCGAGGAGGAGTACGGCGCCGACCCCGACGAGCACCCCGGCGGACGGGCCGCCACCGGAGCCGCCCGAGGACGCAGAGGCGGAAGCGGAAGCAGAGGCGGGCGCGGAGGCGGCAGGTGTCCCGTGTCCGTCGTTCGAAATCTGTTCGCCGCAGCCCGAGTTCGGATAGCCGGATATGGCGCACAGCAGCGCGTCGCTGCTGTAGCGCAGCGGCTTGGCCACCGAGGCGAGCGCCTGCGCGGTGCTCGCGTCCGGGGCGACCCGCGCGCACGCCGTGCGCAGTGCGGGCGGTGTCTCTCCGGCAGGGGCGTCCGACGCCGTGCCCGGGTCGATGACCAGCGCGATCCGCTTGGTGCCGTCCTTCGCCGGGGTGTCCGCGCAGATCTGCGCGAAGCCGGGGGAGCGGCGCGGCGTCGCCGAGTCCTGGGAGTCCTCGCTCACCGAGAACCGGAAGCCCTGCACCGTGCCGTCGTCCGGCCGGACCAGGGACGGGCCCTGGGTGGCGTACGTCCAGCCGGTGCCGGAGCCCTCCCAGAACGACCAGTACCGGTAGCCGGCCGCCTGGGCCGTCCCCGCGCCCAGCACGGCCAGGACGGCGCCCAGGACCATCAGCAGGGCGGTGGCTCTTCCCGCACGCCTCACAGCTGCTGGTTCTTCCGGCGGCCGCTGATCAGGAAACCGGCGCCCGCACCGACGACCAGGCCGATGCCGACGTACCACCACACGCCGCCGATGACGTCGTCGCCGCTGTGGACCTGATCCTTCTCCGTGGCCACGTATCCGGTGTCGGTGGACGGGTCTGGTGTCGTGATCGCCGCGGGGGCGGGACCGGTCGCGTTCAGCTTGTCGACCAGGTCGACGCCGCCGAAGTCGCGGGCGTCGGCGCCGGTCGCGTGCGCGGCCAGGACCAGCTGCGCGTAGGCGGCGGGGCCGTTCTGCTCGGCCCAGGACCCGGAGTTCTTCTTCAGCCAGGCCACGGCCGGGGCCGCCTTGTCCTGGTGCCCCGCGGCGGACAGCGCGACGACCGCGTCCGCGGTGTTGCCGAAGTCGGGCTGCGGGGCGGAGTCCTCGGCGCCGGGCATCGGAGCCAGGTCCAGATGGCCGGTGGCGGCGAGGGCGCCGGAGAGGAAGTGGGCGCCGTTCTGGGCGGCCTGCTCCGGCGTGGGAGCGGACCCTGGACGGCAGCTGGGCGCCTTGCCCGCGGCGTTGTTCCCGACGGCCAGGGCCTTGCCCATCGCGCCGAGCACGGCGGCCGCGGTGGCGTCCGCGTTGGCGGTGAGTTTCCCGGCCTTGTCGGGCTGGTAGGCGAAGGCGCCGCCGTCCTTGCCGCCGCACGGGATCGCGAGTGCGAGCAGCGGGGTGTAGGGGGTCTTGCCGCCGGGCGTCGTGATGTCTCCGAGCCGCTGCCCCTGCCGGGCGAGGGCGCCGATCACCAGGGAGGTGGAGTTGGCGTCACTGGGCGCGCCCGCGGTGTAGCCCCAGCCGCCGTCCTCGTTCTGTACGGACTTCAGCCAGCGCACCGAGTTGTTCACGATGTCCCGGTGCCCGCCCACCTCGACGAGCGCCTGGGTGGCGGCCGCGGTGGCATTGGTGTCCAGCACCGTCTTCGCGTCGCACGGCACGGAGACATCGGGCCGGTACGCGGCGTAGGCGCCGTCGGCGCACTGCTGGGCGATCAGCCAGTCCACCGACTTCGTGGCGGGCGTCACGCCCTCGACCCGCTGGGCCAGGAAGGCCAGCGACTGCCGCCAGACACCGTCGTACGTGGGGTCCTTCGTGCCGTACAGCCCGGAAGGCAGCGCGACGGACGGCGAGGGCGTCGGGGACGGCGCCGCCACCGCGACCGGGGCAGCGGCCGCACAGAGCACGGTGGCGGTGGCGGCGAGCGTTGCTGCGCTGCGGCGTACGGTCATGGCGGGCGGTGCCTCTCCTGTGGGAGGAACCGGGCACAGGCACGCTTGCGCACCAGGCTCCGGCTCCGTATTCCTCGACGGTGCCGACCACCGGGGTTCCGGTGGTGCGAGCCGGTCACGACCGCGGACAGGGCATTCCGACTCACCGTCTCCTACGACGGTTCACGGCTGCGTGGTCAGTGCCGGATTTGCACCGGCTTCCCCCTGAACGGGCATGATGACGACTGGCACACTCTACCGGGACGCGGATTCCCCGGACCGGGGTGGGCGGGAGAGGCCTGGCAGGCGGGGCAGCGGATCAGCTCCTGATGACCGCCAGTGCCTCGTCGCGGACCCTGGCCATGGTGGCCCCGTCCCGGGCCTCGACGTTCAGGCGCAGCAGCGGCTCGGTGTTGGAGGGGCGGACGTTGAACCACCAGTCGGCCGCCGTGACGGTCAGGCCGTCGAGCTCGTCGAGGGTGACTCCCTCACGGCCCGCGTAGGCGTCCGCGAGCACGGCGAGGCGCCCGGCCCGGTCGGCGACCGTGGAGTTGATCTCGCCGGAGGCGGCATAACGGTCGTACCCCGCGACCAGCGCGGACAGCGGACCGTCCTGCCCGCCGAGGGCCGCCAGCACATGCAGGGCGGCCAGCATCCCGGTGTCGGCGTTCCAGAAGTCCTGGAAGTAGTAGTGCGCGGAGTGCTCGCCGCCGAAGATCGCCCCGGACCTGGCCATCTCCGCCTTGATGAAGGAGTGCCCCACCCGCGTACGCACCGGGGTGCCGCCGTGCTCACGTACCACCTCCGGCACCGTCCACGAGGTGATCAGATTGTGGATGATCACCCCCGAGTTGCCGTGGCGGGCCAGTTCCCGGGCCGCCACCAGAGCGGTGATCGCCGACGGCGGGACCGGATCGCCGTGCTCGTCGACGACGAAACAGCGGTCCGCGTCCCCGTCGAAGGCGATACCGAGGTCGGCGCCCTCGTCCCGCACCCGCTGCCGGAGGTCGACGATGTTGGCCGGGTCCAGGGGGTTCGCCTCGTGGTGGGGGAAGGTCCCGTCCAGCTCGAAGTACATCGGTACGAGATCCAGCGGGAGGTCCGCGAAGACCGTGGGCACGGTGTGCCCGCCCATCCCGTTGCCCGCGTCCACCACCACCTTCAGCGGCCGGATCTTCGTCACGTCCACCAGGGACAGCAGATGGGCGGCGTAGTCCCGCAGGGTCTCGCGCTCGCCGACCGCGCCCGGCACCGCGACCGGCTCCGGCGCGCCCGACTCCTGCCAGGCCTCCACCAGCTCACGGATCCGCGACAGACCGGTGTCCTGGCCCACCGGCGCCGCGCCCGCGCGGCACATCTTGATGCCGTTGTACCGGGCCGGGTTGTGCGAGGCCGTGAACATCGCCCCCGGCAGATCCAGCGCCCCCGACGCGTAGTACAGCTGGTCGGTCGAGCACAGCCCGATCAGCGTCACCGCCGCGCCACGGTTCGACGCACCCCGCGCGAAGGCGGCTGCGAGCCCCGGCGACGAGGGCCGCATGTCATGCCCGATCACGATCGCCTCCGCGCCCACGACCTGCACGAACGCAGCCCCGAACAGCGCGGCCAGCGACTCGTCCCACTGGTCGGGAACAACCCCTCGTACGTCGTACGCCTTGACGAGCTGTGACAGATCAGCCATGGGAATGACCGCTTTCTTCCTTGGTGGAGAGCCAGACGGCGGCGTCCGGCGGGAGGGTGCGTCCGGACAACGGGGCGCTGCTCAGTACGGGGCGGCCGGGCAGGCCGAGGGCGTCGAGCGACAGCGGACCGGGTCCGAGGTTCACCACGCACCCCAACTCGCCCCGCCGGAAGGCGAGAACGCGGTCACCGGGAGCGGAGTACCAGCGCAGGGCCGCGTGCGCGCCGGCCGGGTGCTCGCGGCGCAGACGCAGCGCGGCGCGGTAGAGGGCGAGGGTGGAGTGCGGGTCGGCGAGCTGGGCCGCCACCGTGTGGCCGGCCCAGCCCTCCGGCTGGGGAAGCCAGCAGTCGTCCGGGGCGGCGGTGGTGAAGCCGTAGGGTGGCCGGCTGCCGGACCAGGGGACCGGGGCGCGGGCGCCGTCGCGTCCCCGGTCGGTGTGACCGGAGCGTTCCCACAGCGGATCGCGTATGCGGTCGTCGGGAATGGCGGCCTGGGGCAGGGCGAGTTCCTCACCCTGGTAGAGGTAGACGGCTCCGGGGAGGGCCAGCATCAGCAGGGCGGCGGAGCGGGCCCGCAGCTCGGAGCCGTAACGGGTGACGGGGCGTACCGCGTCATGACTGGAGAGGACCCAGGTGACGGGCGCGCCCACGGACGCGGTGGCCGCGATCGACTCGTCGATGACCTCGCGCAGCACCTTCGCCTCCCAAGGCGCCTCCAGGAACGCGAAGTTGAAGGCCTGCTGCATCTCGTCCCCGCGTACGTACCGGGCGAGGCGCTCCGGTGCGAAGACGGCCGACTCGGCCACCAGTACACGGTCCGCCGGGGCGACGGCGCCCGGCGGGGCCGGGTGGGTGCTGAGAAGGGCGCGCCACTCGCGGTAGAGGGGGTGCAGTTCCTCCTGGTCGTAGTACGGCATGAGGTGGTTGCGCAGGGGGTTCTGGTGCTGGCCGGGGCCCGCGTCGGGCAGGCCCTCGGCCTTGAACAG